>CALZIE010000076.1 GCA_945787565.1 uncultured Lachnospiraceae bacterium | reverse complement strand
TGGAGTATCGCCTTGCCAAGGCGAGGGTCGCGGGTTCGAATCCCGTCTCGTGCTTCTTATTTAGCCTCAGAAATTTTGAATGATCAAGTTTCTGAGGCTTTTTTGTTATCTATAATTTAGATATGTTTGGGTACGGGAACATATATTATGTGTAAATGCAAGGGTATAAAGTGATAAAGAATAAGTCATGTTACTACAATTTAACCGCATATTCTTTGAACATAAAAGAAAAATGGAAATTATAATAAAAACTTCTAAAATAGTATTAATTGGTAATGGAAACAAACCGATATAGTATGTGCATAAACGTATAATACATGAAAAAGGAGTTTTTGTATGACACATAAGAGAAAAAAGTTTAAATCAAAGATTGAATATAAGCTTTTAACATCCTTCTTTTTAATTATCGCTTCGTTAATGTGTGTGAGTATCTATACGGCAAACGTAAATTTAAGGAAGATATTGACCAAGGAAAAGCAGTACAGATTAGAAGAAAATGCAGAACAGCTTGCAAATCAAGTGAATGCGGTGTTAGAGGAACGCATCAGTATGATGAATGCATTCGCAATGAATGAAATCTTTAACCAATATGAGCCGGGAGATGTTGAATTAAGCAGCAAAATCCTTGAAATAGGGAAAAAATTAGGCTTTCGAAATGCATTTGTAGCAGACTTGGACGGAACCATGTTTTTACCAAACGGAATGACGGATGATCTATCGGAAGATGAAGCATACCTTGCGGCTCTTAAGGGAGAAGTCACATATGCAGAACCGCACCATATGCCAGATGCAACGGTTATGAGTATGATGGCTCCCATTTTAAATGCGGATGGCACCGTTAAGGCGGTTCTCTTTGGCAGTAAGGATATCACTGATTTTGCAGATATCATAAAAGGTAGTCAATACAATAGTTTCATTCTTTCAAAAAACGGTGATTTAATTTCTCATACCGACGAGAAGATGCTTAACATGGATACGGAAGCTAATCTGACAGTGAAACAGGGTAGTGAGGAAGAAAAGCACAATGAACAGATGAGACAGCAGATGCTATCTGGAGAACAAGGATACGGTGAATGGATTCTTGAGACAGATGGTACGTCTCAGTTTATTGCATACGCTCCTGTTTCATCGACAGGATGGACGGTTGCTATTTTAGAAGACAAGATGGTATTAGAAACAGTAATCAAACAACAGATATATGACAATCTTATAAAGTGTTTTTTGACAATGCTTGTGGGCATGGTTGTCATATGGATAGTGGCAAGAGCAATCAGCAAGAGAATAAAATGGATCTCAAGTCATCTCAATATTCTTGGGACTGGCAATTTTAAGGAGCCTATCCCAGAAGAGATGCTGCGACAGAATGATGAGTTAGGAGATGCGGCAAACTCAATGATGCAAATGCAGAATTCAATCGGAGAAGTACTGGGGGTTCTTCAAGACAGTGTGACTATTATGCAGGAGAAATCCAGTGGATTAAATCAGGTGTCCGAGGCTGTACAGATGAGTACCGAAGGCATTGCCACATCAACAAAGGAAATGGTGATTGGTGTGCAGGAACAGTCTCGTGATTTAGTAAACATCTTAGAAGTAATCCAGGTATTCGGCGAAAAAATCGAAGAAGTAATTACGCAGATTGCAGATGTAGAGAAAAACACCATATCAGTAAATGAAGAAGTCGATACTGGTAATGAAAATGCCAAGGAATTAAGAAGTTCCGTAGAATCCGTGAATAACACATTTATGGAATTTACAAGCAAGATTGATGAACTGAGCAGAAATATAAAAGAAATTACAAATATCACTACATTAATCGATAACATAGCAGGTCAGACAAATCTGCTTGCACTGAATGCTTCCATTGAGGCAGCAAGAGCTGGTGAGGCAGGAAAAGGCTTCGCTGTTGTTGCAGATGAAATTCGCAAGTTAGCAGAAGAGTGCCGCAAGTCAGCGGAAGATATTAATCGCGTGATTGATGAAGTTTCCTATGATGCATCTCTTTTAGTGGAAGGTAGTACAAGTTTGAACGAGGAATTAGCAGAGCAGATTGTAACTATTAGCAGTACCGTAGATTCTTATGGAATGATGGCTTCTACGATTGGAGAGATGGTAGAAAATAT
This sequence comes from uncultured Lachnospiraceae bacterium, assembly GCA_945787565.1. Classification (GTDB taxonomy): domain Bacteria; phylum Bacillota; class Clostridia; order Lachnospirales; family Lachnospiraceae; genus Lachnoclostridium. Next base: position 8,735 of record CALZIE010000076.1, on the reverse strand, counting down.
TGAAACAATCGTAACCTTAGTAAATGAACTTGGGGATAACAAAGACATGATTATCAGCCGTGTAGAGAATGCAACAGCAGTAGGTGAGGAAATCACAGCCTCTACAGAAGAAATTGCAGGATCGGCGGAAAACATGAATGAAAAAGCGAGAGGCGTAGAACAGGCAGCCGAGAGCTTAGAAGAAGTGTCCAGACAGTTCCAGAGTGAAATGCAGAAATTCACAATATAGATGATAAACAGAAAGAGCAGGATTATCCATGAGTGGATACCTGCTCTTTTATTTAAGATACGGTATCCATTCTTTTTGTTTTTAGTTTAATAACGGTAATATTGATTCGTCTTGTGAATGGAACTAAACGAACAGAGCATAAAGAGAGGGGCCGTCTCTTTATGCGATAGCCCCTCTCTTTATTTTATGATACTCGCTTTTAGCATTTTTTAAAAGGAATCTCTTTCATCCACTACATGACCGTCATAATAAAATGGGTCTTTTGCATTTCCATATGCATTAGTTGGACGTGTCAGTTCAAGATAAAAAGCAGTTTCTGCAGCTGTCATATATGGAACAACGAATAACATACCGATGCCAAATGTGAGTGCGCCTAGAAACAGCCATCCAATAAAACTTAACTGTAAGAGGAAGAGATTTAATTTTTGTCCCTTCATTAATCGTTTGGATTCACTAATTGCTTCCATGATTCCCATATCTGGATTTTCCGCCATCAGATATGGTGCCATGCTATAGCTGTATCCGGCGATGATGCCAGGGATTACAAGAAGCAGTGACCATAGGAAAACGAAAACGCTCATTACCACACGAAGTCCGAATGCTTTAAAAATAATGGTGAAACGGGAGAAAAGTGTGGCAACGCTGACATCACGCCCGTTTACCAGATTGATATAAAACTGCTTATGTCCAAGTTCAACAGCAGAACCGATAAAGAAAAGGACGATGGCAGCAATGACTAGGAATACAAAAATACTTGCTAAGAAAACAAAAAGTCCTGAAAGCCATGGAAAAGAATAGCGTAAGGAGGAGAAGGAAGAGTTTGTATTACTACTGTTGATGTTCCAATGACTGCCGGAGGATGAGTTAGAACCTCCTAACAGCACAGCCAAGAAAGACACAAGAACTGCTAACGGCCAGCGTCCAGAGAGTGCATTCCGGGCAATCTGTTTGTATTCGGATGTTGTTGAATTCATGAAATACCTCGCTTATGTAATGTTTTTTATTTTTAGATTCATGTAGATTTCATGCAAAATGAATCCGTGTTTTGTTATATTGTATGGGAAGAAGCAAAAAATTACAATGAGAGAATAATTAAAAGAAGATTAGAATGCCAAAATGCATGTTTTCGATGTTTCTTTATGTTTATTTCTGATAAATAAGTCAAATAATATCCTCATTATAATAAATAGAAGAGAGGCGGTATTATGGCAGAGGAAATAAAGCTTCCGCATGAGAAAGGGCTGGATCATACATTGGATCTTTTAAGGGAAGGATATCTTTTTCTTCCAAATAGAAGAGAGCATCTTCATTCCAACTATTTCACAATCCGGTTGTTAGGAAAGAAAATGATTTGTTTAAGTGGTAAAGAGGCGGCGTCCTTATTCTACCGGGAAGAGTATTTTAAAAGGCAGGGGGTTGCGCCAATGCGTATTCAAAAGACGCTGTTTGGCAAGTCTGCAATCCAGGGATTAGATGGAGAAGAACATAAGAGGCGAAAGAAACTTTTTATGACGCTTTTAACCAATGAGTATGAGGACCGGCTTCTTGCGATTATTGCAGCAAACTTAGAGAATGCGCTTACTTGTTTTGAAAAAAAGAAGAGCGTGAATCTGTTTCGGGAAAGCAGGGCGATTCTTTTGCAGTCTGTCTGCAAATGGGCTGGTGTGTCTTATAAGGAAAGTAAAAAGAATCAGCTGATTAGGGATTTTACACTGATGATTTATTCTTTTGGAAGAGTCGGAAGGGTATACCGGGAAGGAAAGAAGGCAAGAACACGTGTAGAACAGTGGGTGCAGGGGATTGTGGAAGCTGTGCGTTTCGGACATCAGAAAGTGGATAAGGATTCTCCGATCGCAGTGGTATGCAGCTATCAGGATACAGATGGGAAGCTATTAGATGCCCATATGGCGGCGGTTGAGATAATTAATCTGTTGCGCCCAATCTTTGCCATTGCAACGTATGTGGTATTTACTGCATTAGCGCTAAAAGAGCCCAGAATGCAAGAAAGCATTAGAAGGATCGGATCCGGTTAAGCTTCATTATTTTTGCCAGGAAGTAAGACGATATTATCCATTCAGTCCATTTATCGGAGCAAAAGTCAAAAAGAATTTTATCTGGAAAGGAATCCGTTTTCATAAGGATACGTTTGTGCTTTTAGATCTATATGGAACCGACCATGACCCGAAAATCTGGGGAAATCCGTATGAATTCTGGCCAGAACGGTTTGATAAAAGGAAAGAAAATTTGTATGATTTTATCCCGCAGGGAGGTGGAGATATAAAGAGTGGCCATCGTTGTGCAGGAGATTTGCTTACTGTTAAAGTAATGGAACTTTTCTTAAATGCACTGGCCAACAAAATCTCCTACACCATTCCAGCGCAGAACCTGTCCTATTCCCTTGCTAAAATCCCAACCCTTCCAGAAAGTGGTTTCATTATGCAAAATGTCAAACGAAAGTAAGAAAATGCATGTTAGAAAAAATAGAGCATACGAATCAAAGCAAAGATAGATGCTAGCTTAGAAATGCCTGATTCCCAGACAAGTAAGTTAAAAATCATGTGTGAAGTTTACTTACATCCGTTCGTGGTATTGCGTGGAGCACAGTTTTCTATATTAATTCGGGATCTACTTGCGTTTGTCAAAACATTCTTATCTGGTTCCGGAATATCGCCGTCGCCATATTCGGTATTATAGTCATAATCTAGATTAATGCCGTTCTTTGTAGTTGCATCATTTGTTGATGTGATAGGGATATTTTTTAAATCCATAATGTCCTCCTAAAAAAAATATCGATAAGTCTGTCGGTATAGTATTTGAAAAATATTTGTTTTTATTATGGAAATATTGCGTAGGTGTATCGAACGAATGGGAAAGATTATGGGATGTAACACAAGATGGACATGTTATAGGCCTTTCAAAAATTGCTTATGAAATTTATAAGTTTTCATGTAACCTTTTGTCGAAACTATGCATCTGATTAATAGTGTCATATTTTTGAGAAAGGAAAAGAAGCAATGAAGGGTAGAGGATTGTATAGAAGAAATGATAGAAATAGAACATCTTGTAGGGGAAAGAGAAGGACGAAAAGAGCAGTTGCTATTACAAGCACAGCAGTTGCCATTCTGCTTGCGACAGTTTTTGGAGTAAGTCATGTGAAACCGATCTATGTAAACGCAGAAAAGCATAATGAGACAAACGCAGAACCAAATGAAGGTTTTTTATTAAAGGAAGAAGATTCGCTTTTTACGAAGATGGCAGAAAAAATAAAATGGGAAGCATACGAAAAGGAAGTAGAAGAGTATGTAGAAAGTCATAAAGTAGTCTTTCATACTGTGGATGAGAGCTATTTTGATCATACTCTTTTTATTGGAGATTCCCGAACACAAGGGCTTTCCCAACATGCTCGGTTAGGAAAAGCAGATTATTTCGCACAAGCAGGCATGACCGTGTTTAACCTGTTTAAGGAGCGAGTATCAGATTGCGGTTTTGGAACAACGGATTTAAAGACATTGCTTCAGAAACGCAAATATGAACGAATCTATCTGATGTTAGGAATTAATGAAATCGGGTATCCGATGAATGGAATAAAGAATCAGTATGAAGCGGTATTAAAAGAGATTCAGGCTCTTCAGCCAGATGCGACGATTATCCTAGAGGCAAATATGCATGTAGCAAGAAAAAAAGAAAAAGCAAACCCAAGCTTTCGTCTTGCAAACATCGAGGAACTGAATCAAATCATTGCATCCTTTGCGGATCAGAAACAGATTTTTTATATCGATGTCAATGAAGTCTCTACATTTGTCGATGAGGAGGGGTACTTAAGAGATGATGTCTCAGTAGATGGTGTACATCCAAATGTTCCATACTATAAAAACTGGGCACAATGGTTATGTGAGAATGCTGTTTAGGGAGGAGAATATTGGACACAAGAGAATGGTTTGCAGAACAAGTAAAGCAATATGAAGCTGGCATGTACCGGCTTGCTATGAGCATTCTGTATCATGAAGAAGACGCTAGAGATGCAGCGCAGGAGGCAATCTGCATTGCATATCAAAAGATTGATACACTGCGGGATAAGGAGCGATTTCGGCCATGGATTATGAGAATTCTGGCAAATGAATGCTACCGAATTCTGCGTCAGAAAAAGAGAGTGATAGTAACAGAAGAATGGGATGATAAGACGACGGGGATCTGGGAAATGCCAGATCAAGGACTCTTACAAGCTGTCAGGATGCTAAGTGAAGAGATGAGAGCAGTAGTAATCCTTTTTTATTATGAAGGTTTTAGTATAAAAGAGATTGCAGGTATTTTAAAGTTATCGGAAGGCAATGTAAAGACAAGGCTGTTCCGGGCAAGAAAGCATTTAAAGGAAATACTTTTGGAGGATGAATGATGAACGATAGATTGGATGAAAGCTTACGAAAGATGGCGCAGGCAGATATGGATTATGTCCCGCAATCTTTCTCAGATAGAATTGATCAGGTGCTACAGGAACTGCCCCAAAAAAGAAAAAAAGTTTTTTTTCCAGTAAAGGCAGCCGGCATCGCTGCGGCAGTAATTGGATTTCTTGTGTTACTTCCGAATCTGAGTATGGAGACCGCCTATGCGATGTCTCACATTCCGGTGATTGGACATTTTTTTGAAGCGGTGACATTTCGTTCTTATGAGGAGCAGAGTGAGAAGAAGGATATCACAATTCAGATTCCAGAAATCATTGGAGAGGATGACACAGAAGGAGCCCAACAGGTGAATGCTCAGGTGGAGAGTTATATTAACGAGCTGATGCAGGAGTTTCATGAAGACATGCAAGAAGATAATTATTTAGACGTGCATGTTGGCTATGAGGTAGTTACCAATACAGAAAAGTGGTTTACCTTAGATGTGAAAGCAGAAATCATAATGGCAAGCTATTCCAATGTTAGAAAGTATTATCATATCTATGTGCCGACCGGACAGGTTATGGAGTTATCCGACTTGTTTTTGGAAGGATTTGATTACAGACAGGCAATCAGCGCTGAGATTAAGGAACAGATGATTGCTAATATGGAAAAAAATCCGGATCTTGAATACTGGCTAGATGGTGAAAATATCGATGAAGATTTTGAACTGATTGAGGAAAATCATAATTTCTACTTCAATGAGGACGGAAAGCTCGTAATCCCATTTGATAAGTATGAGGTAGGACCGGGTAGCATCGGAAATCAGGAATTTGTTCTGGAGTCAGCTATAATTTATGATAATCTTCAATATCAGCCATAGAGTGAAAAAAGAAAATAGAACTTGAAAACAGAAGACAGAGATAGAAAATACATGTAGAGAAAAATAAAAAAATGTAAGAGAATGTAAGAATAAAAGCAAAAATGTAAGAAAACCGTAAATACAATGTAAGACCTTACAAGAAAACCTATGATTTTTTGTGAAAAGGATGGAAAAAACAGAGAGTAAATATAAAATATAACCAAATTACAAAGGAAAATTATGATAAAAATGACGAATTGCACTATGTAAGAAATGTAAATATTTACAGTTCCTTGGTGTAATGCTATAATTAAATGGTAAAATATTGTAGAATTTATAAACAATGAACAAAAGGAGATAGGCTATGAACAGATTAAAACGGAAATGGCTGTCAGTTTTGTTGGTAATTACCATGGTTATTGGCATGATGCCAACTGGAATTGTGCAAGCCGATGTAATAGTGAATGAAGGTTCATCTGTTTGGAACTTTCGCGGGGGCGAGGAAGGAGCTTATGCAGGAACAGTGCAGGGGGCAACAGACGTATTTAATGGAATTACAATTGATGCCACATCTGGTTCTTGTATTGCAGCAGATGGTAATACAGTAGTGACGGAAGGCACGATACTTACCGTACCAGTGGCGAAAGGAACTGCCGTTGAGGTAGTGGCTGTAAATGCAGAAGCAGTATCGGGATCTGCTATAACCGGCTCTGCCATTACGGCGAATGGAGTGCCACTGGATGAGATGACATCTGGTGACGATGTGATTTATTCCTATACGGTATCTGATTCCGAAATGGAAGTTTCACTTTTGATCGCAGGAACCATCTTATTAAAACAGATTTCTGTGGCATCAGATGAAGTAAGTGCTACAAACGGCAATATAATCGATGCATGGGATTTTGGTGCTGTGCAGCTAGATGAATCAAAGTATCAGAACATGTTAACAGAAGATTCCATCAATGCATGGTATGACGGGGTTACACCAGGAACCGTGAGTGTGAATATCCCTGCATCCGTTGATATGGGCGGTGGACTTACCTGGACAAGCACAACAAGCACATCCGATCGTTTAAGAACGATGAATACAAACTTAACAAGATACGATGACAAACAGCCTCCTGTTATTGGGGATGCATCCGACTTAAATGGATATCTGTATGTGAATGCTTCCACACCAGATCGTTATTTTACAATTGAGTGTGAAGCAAATGATACCGTATCGGTTTATATGTGGTTTGATAACTCTGCAGATACGCTTTATTTTGAAAGCGATGCGTATACTGCTACCTATGAAACAAAAGGTGCTGGAAAAGATTATGCAGAAAAGATTACATTTATTGCAAAGGAAGCAGGTTCTTACAAGATTCATGGTACAAAGGCAGGAAAGCCAAGCTATGCACGTATCTTAAGAGAATCCGCAACAGAAGTGACAGTAGAAGGAATGGTTAGCGTTCCAGACGGAATGAGTGCAGACTATCAGTTAGTATTCACTCATCCCGTTACGAAAACAGAATATCGTACTACAGTTACAAATGGTACATATGAGATTACTCTTCCGACAAGCAGCTTAGGAGTTGCTTATGAACTCTCCTTAGCAGGTACGAATGAGTATATTATTACAAGCAATGGCACAGTAAATGTAGGACTTAACGGTGCTACAGAAGATATTGTGATCGGTGCAGTTGCATTAAAAGAAGTGACAGGTGAGATTAAAGGTCTTACAAGCGAAGAGATTAAAAATCTCTCCTTAACGTTCATCCAGCCGGAAGATAAGATCTTCGTTCCGGAAGTTTCAATCGATATAAACGCTATGACTTATGCAGTCAGATTAGAAAGCGGTGTTACTTATACGGTTGTAGCTGACGGTGTGAATGATTATGCGATGGATTTAGATGCACTTATGACAGAAGAAGATGTAACAAGAGATATTACATTTACTGCAAAGCCAACGTATGAAGTAACAATGCAGTATGAAGGAGTAACAAAAGATGAAGTAGAATCCCTTACCTTTACAAACTTAAATGAGGAAGGCTATACATACACCTTTGCTGGAAATGATACAATCCTGCTTCGTGACGGCGTATATAGTGTGAAAGTTGTTGCAAAATTAGCACAGAAACTTACCTCTAATGTGGTTGTAGCTGGTGCACCTGTAGAAAAGACAGTGAAATTTGAAGTGGCAACGGATTGGAATTTCTCTGATTCTGATTTTAAGGCAGCTGGTACAGCTTATAGCTTTAATGGATTATTATTAGAAGGCGTAAAAGTAAATAATGCAAAATATGCTTTAGGAGCAAATGGTTCTAAGATTGAAGTTCCAGTAGATGGAGAAGCAATCATTACAGTTTCCTACTGCTATCAGGCAGATGGAACAATCAATGGAGAACAGGGATTTAAGACAGAGTCTAAATCCACTTCCTTAATTGAATCTACATCTTATCATTATACTGGTGTTGCTGGATATGTTCCGATTACATTTAACAGTACATCCTATTTGACTGAAATTTCAGTTGTGTATCCAATCGCTTATAAAGAAACGATTACAGTAGGTAACGAAGACGCTGATTATACAAGTATCAATGATGCATTAGATGCAGTAAGAAGCATGGTAAGAAATGATTCTGACCGTGTTACGATTTTAATTGAGCCAGGAAACTACGAAGAAATGTTAGTAGTCGATGTTCCAAATGTAACATTAAAAAATGCAAGTGAAACACCAAGCATTCAGTTAATCAATAAGGGTGTGGATATTGCGGAAGAAGCAGTACGTATCACTTCTTACTATGGACATGGATGCTATTACTACAGTATGGGAAATGACTGCAAGTATGATGCAGAAGTGTTAGAAGTAAACAAGGAAAATGGTTACCAGTCCTATAACAATCCTGGTGCCGGTACAACGAACGGAAGCTACTGGAATGCAACCGTTGTTGTAACCGCAGATGGATTTGAAGCAGACGGAATCATTTTTGAGAACTCCTTTAATCAGTATGTTTCTGAAAAAGAAGCAAATGATGTGATTGTGTTAGCAACCGATAATAAAGGCGGAGAAAGAAGCAAAGTGGTTGGTGATACTTCTGTACAGGATAAATCCTATGTGGAACGTGCAGCAGCCCTTGCTATTGCAAACAATGTAGACAAAGCAGACTTTAAAAACTGTAAGATCGTCGGAAGACAGGATACCTTATACGGTGGAACCAATGTAAGAGCAGCCTTTGACAAATGTACCATCATGGGTGGTACCGACTATATCTTCGGCGGAATG
>CALZIE010000075.1 GCA_945787565.1 uncultured Lachnospiraceae bacterium | reverse complement strand
AAGCCACTTTGTTCTACTTTATAAAAATGGAGGGAACGATATGTCTAGAATTAGCGTGAATGATTTAACATTTTATTATGATGGAAGTTACGATACAATCTTTGATCATGTATCGTTTGAAATTGATACAGACTGGAAGTTAGGGTTTATCGGCAGAAATGGAAGAGGAAAGACGACCTTTTTAAACCTTTTATTAGGAAAATATGAATACAGAGGAAGCATCCAGGCTTCCGTAACATTTGATTATTTCCCATTTCAGATTGAAGAAGAAAAAAGACAGGAAAATACGATCGATATTATAGAGATGCTTGATCCAGAGTATGAACTTTGGAAAATCTGCAGAGAGCTTTCGCTTCTTCGGATGGATGCTGAGATTTTATACCGTCCGTTTTCGACGTTAAGTAATGGAGAGCAGACAAAGGTGATGTTAGCTATGCTGTTCTCAAAAGAGCATAATTTTCTTCTGATCGATGAGCCGACGAATCATCTGGATATGGAAGCCAGAAACAGCGTAAAAGAGTATTTAAAACAAAAGAAAGGGTTTATCCTGGTATCCCATGATCGTGTCTTTTTAAATGAGTGTATCGACCATGTGCTTGTAATCAATAAAACGAATATTGAAGTGATGAACGGTAGCTTTGATAACTGGTGGTTTAATAAGACAAGGAAGGATCAGACGGAGCAGGCAGAGAATGAGAAACTAAAGAAGGACATTAAAAGACTTTCCGAAGCGGCAAAACGAAATGAATCCTGGTCTGAAAAACTGGAGAAAAGCAAGATTGGAGAACATGCTGCTGATCGGGGATTTGTCGGAGCACAGGCAGCCAGAATGATGAAAAGAAGCAAGGTCATTGAGCGGCGTGTGACAAAGGCAATGGAGGAAAAATCAGGTCTTCTTAAGAATGTGGAGACAATGGATGATTTAAAGATTATTCCGCTTACTCATTATAAGGAGATTATAGTGAAAGCGGAGAATTTATCTTTATATTATGGGGAGAGACAGGTAATAAAGGATCTGAATTTTGAAGTCCACAATGGGGAATGTGTGGTTTTAGAAGGAAAGAACGGATGCGGAAAGTCCAGTGTGTTAAAGAAGATTCTTGGAGAGGAAATCCATACGGAAGGAAGTCTTATGTTAGCAAGTGGGTTGATTATTTCGTATGTACCGCAAGATACCTCTTTTCTAAAGGGCAGTTTGAATGATTTTATTGAACGGAATCATCTGAATCAAAGTCTGATGAAGGCATTGCTTCGTAAGCTGGATTTTGAAAGGGAGCAGTTTGAGAAGAGAATGGAAGAGTTTAGCGAGGGACAGAAGAAAAAGGTGTTGATTGCGAAAAGCTTGTGTGAGCAGGCGCATCTTTATATTTGGGACGAACCAATGAATTTTATTGATATTTTCAGCCGCATGCAGATTGAACAGCTGATTCAGGAGTTTCACCCAACCCTCCTTTTAGTTGACCATGATGAAACATTTGTTCAAACGGTGGCACACAGACGGGTGCACATGTAATAAGAAGATGGCTAAGTTCACTTGTTATAGAGCTTCCCGGATGATATTCTAAGGTATAAGATACAAAAAAAGAATGGCGATATCCACACTAAGCTGGGCATCGCCATTCTTTTTCACATTTTATAACTTGTAAGAGGGGAGAAGCAGTATGGAAGAGGGGAAGCAAAAGATTGCTTTCCATACTGCTATAAGGGAATGTTAAATTTCGTTTCTATTCGTTCTTAGTAAAGTATGCGATTCCACAAGCACCAGGGCCGGCGTGGACGCCAACGGTACAACCGATTGCAGTCATTGGGGAGGAAAGAGGGAAAGATGTCTGCAAGGTGGTACAGAAAGTATCAAGCGAATCGGGACTGCCGGTGTAGCCAATCAGGTAGGGGAGTGAGAGGTCAGGGGAGGCTGATTCGTTTATGAGCTCTCTGATTTTGGCATAAGCACCGTTGCGACCTCTTGATTTGGCAGCCATGACTACGAGGCCTTCGTCTACTTTGATAATTGGTTTGATATTTAATAAGGTACCCGCTAGGGCTGCACTACCGGATAGACGACCACCTTTTTTGAGGTATTTGAGGGTGTCGACTACGGCAAGTAGCTTTAGGCGATGTTTGGTTTCTTCTAGTGCGGCTACAATTTCTTCTGCATTCTTACCAGATTCTCTTTGAAGGACCGCATATTGAACCAGACATTTTAATCCGAGGGTTACAGAGAGGCTGTCTACTACATAAATGCGGTTATATTCACAGATTTCTTTGGCAAGAAGGGCACTTTGACAGGTGCCGCTTAGTTTGGATGATACCGTGATGACAATCAAATCGTCGCCGGATTCTTTTGCATCCTCAAAATGAGATAAGAATTCATTTGGGGATGGCTGAGAGGTTTGAGGGAGAATCTCGCTGTCTTCTAATTTTTTGTAAAACTCTTCTTTAGAAAGAGTGATTCCATCTAAATATTCTTCCTGATCGAAGATGACATGAAGCGGTATGAGGGTAATTCCGGCTTGCATTGCCTCTTCAGCTGTAAAATCTGATGTGGAATCAGTTAGAATTCGAATTGCCATAAGTTAATACCTCCAGTTTTTGAATTTGAAAGGTCGTCTGCTACTGAGATAGGAAAAAACGATGTAAGGTTCCTAATGCTAGCGTCAGGGCGGCCATTTCAGCTTCATTCAATGTTTTTGATACGTTTTGAATTAGTTGTTCATGAAAAGCACGATGATGTTCATAGGCTTTGTTTGCAATTTCAGTTGGACAGACCAATACTTTTCGTTTGTCATGTTCTGACTTCATACGTGTCAGATAGCCTTTTTGTTCTAATGTCTTTACTGAAATAGTAAGACTGCTAGCTGTAATCTGTAGCTTTGCGGAAAGCTCTTTCATGGTATTGGTGCCGTCTTTCATGCCGTCGCATACGGCTTCAATTACGTGCATTTCATTAACAGATAAGTTTTTATATTCACCTTTTGCCAGAGATTCTTCCTCAAGGCGTAGGATATCATTAAAAACGGAAACAAAAAAATGGTTTAGTTGTTCTTCATATAAATTCATGGATTCCGGATTCCTTTCTAAAATACTTTGAAGTTCAAACTAATATGGATTATAACAGAGAGAATATCATTTGTCAATATAGTTTGAAGTTCAAAGTATTTAAATATAAAAATTGCAATGAAAGTAAAATAATGGTAGAATGATACACGATATGGGCGAAGGCTCAAATAAAACAAGAAAGGGTGATTTTTATGAATAAGAAAGCAGAGACAAAAAACATGGAAACATTAAATCAGGGAGGACGAATCCAATAGTCCTCATATCGGGAGGAAAAGATGAGAATTCAGATTTTAGCGGTTTATGAAAAACTAGAACAGTATTGTAATGCAATGGAAAATGGGGAAGGCACAGCCGCAGAACTTTGGGAGAGGGAAGCCGTAGCGCCTTACTGGAAGACGCTTTGTCAGTACGCACCAATGGATTTATCGGAACGTAAGCCACGTGCGATAACAGATGTGGGGACATTGAAAAAGCAGATTGAGTTAATGAAACAGATTGATTTAAAAGCACTTGAAACAGAATTTAATAGGATTGCAGAAGTTCTTCCACCTTATGATGAGGATCCAATCTATGTGGCAATTTATCCGCTTGATGACCAGAATGAGGCTGTCAAGGAACGTCAGAACGGCGTGATTGGAACTTCTACCTTTGGAAATATCATGATTCAGGTCAATCCATTTGCCGAGGATTATGAAAAATGGATTCCTTATGTATTTGCACATGAATACCACCATACAATCTTTGGAGCTTACTGGTATGGAATTCGCCAAGGAGAGCTTGGTGGACAGTTTATTGATGCCTTGCTTACTGATGGGGAGGCAGACCATTTTGCACTTTCGTTTTATCCGGATTTAAAGCCAAAGTGGTTGTTTGGAATGACGGAAGATGAGATTAAGAATCTTTTCTATGAAAAATATGCAGACTTGGTGAAATGTACAGATGTGGATTATGGAACCTATATGTTTGGGAATAAGGAACAGCAAATTCCATGGTGTGCCGGGTATGCAGTGGGATTTTATCTTATATCCCAATATAAGATAAGAAATCCTCAGCTTACATACAGAAAGATGCTAGAAGAAAAGCCAATTTGTATTTATGAAAATCTGATGAAAGTAAAAGGAGACAGTAGTAATGAAAAAACAGGCCAGTAAGATTCTGGTACCGTTTCTTTTGATTATTACAGTATGTTAATAGGATGGAGGCTTCATTATGCGTTCGCTTACATTTCCCCGTATACTTCGATTTCTTTTGGGGGTCTGTATTATACAGCTTGGAGTAGCATTTATGCTGCAGTCCAATATCGGATCGGATCCATTTACCGTATTTGTGCAAGGGTTAGGACTTACATTACATATCACGACAGGAACGGCTAATATTATTGTTCTTCTTGTTTTAATTGTAGCAGAATTCTTTATTGATAAAAGCAGGGTTAAGATTGGAACTATAATCTGTGCTTTCTTTGTTGGGCCGATTTTAGATTTTATGGTGTTTTTACTGAAGCCATTCCAGTTAAGCAGCCAGATTATGATCTTAAAGATGTTTTTTGTTTTGTTCGGGTGTTTTATTGTAGGTATTGGTCTGACGCTGATTACCGAAAGTGACCTTGGTGTTGCTCCGAATGACAATGTCCCGTTTTTGGTAAAGGACTGCCTTCATCTGCAATATCGGACAGCCAGAGTACTGGTGGATTCTCTTTATTTTATCGTTGGCCTTTTATTGCATGGTGTCATCGGGGCAGGGACTGTTATCACGGTTTTATGCGTTGGTCCGTGTGTACAGTTTTGGATGGATACATTCGCAAAATTACATAAAAAACAGGCAAAACGAACCGCTTAGGAATGATTTCGATATCACTTGGTTCTTATCGCATTGAATTTGAGTTGTGCTTCTATCGTAAGAGAATCAAGTAGAGATATGAGTAGACCCTGAAAGCATAGTAGGAGCAGAACTGTAGATAAAATTTATCTTTTGCTTGAAAAAGATGTGAAAAATGATATTATAAGGATATGTTTTACGACATTTTTTTCAGGAGGACAGCATAGTGATTAAAAAACGGATTGAAACACTTAGAGAATTAATGAAAGAGCAAGGAATGGATCTTTATTTAGTGCCAACATCAGATTTTCATCAGTCAGAATATGTTGGAGATCATTTTATGGCTCGTAAGTATATGTCTGGTTTTACCGGTTCTGCAGGAGTTTTAGTAGTAGCACACAATCAGGCAGGATTATGGACAGACGGAAGATATTTTATTCAGGCAGAACATCAGTTAGAGGGATCTGGAATCACTCTTTTCAAGATGGGTGTGGAAGGCGTTCCATCTGTGGAAGCATTTATAACCAATACGATCCCGGAAAATGGAACCTTAGGCTTTGACGGAAGAGTTGTGGATGCCAGATTAGGCTTAAAATTAGAGGAAATATTAAAAGAAAAGAATGCGAAGATCGCTTATGATGAGGATCTTGTGAATGCAGTATGGGAAGACCGTCCGCAGTTATCACAAGAACCAGCATTCTTATTAGAAGAAAAATACGCTGGAAAGAAGACATCAGATAAGCTGTCTGATCTTCGTAAAGCAATGGAAAAGGAAGGAGCGACTGCATTTGTCCTGACATCCTTAGATGATATCGCATGGTTATTCAATATCCGTGGAAATGATATCCCATGCAATCCAGTTGTATTAAGCTATGCAATGGTAACGAAAAACGATGTTACATTCTTTGCAAATCCATCCGTATTATCCGATGAGATCAAGGAGTATTTCTCTAAGAATCAGATTAGTGTAAAGCCTTATGAAGCAATTTATGAGGAAGTGACGAAGATTGCAGATCAGGAAACGATTTTATACGATGGCGCAAAGGTAAATTATAAGCTGTATAAGCTGATGCCAGAGAATGCAAAGAAAGTAGATAAACAGAATCCGACTACGTTACAGAAAGCAGTAAAGAATGAGGTAGAGATTGAGAATTTAAGAAAATCTCATTTAAAAGATGGTATTGCTGTGACAAAATTCATGTACTGGTTAAAGAATAATGTGTCGAAGATTCCAATGACAGAGATCAGCGCAAGCGACTATCTGTTAGAATTAAGAAAAGCGCAGGAAGGATTTATTGAACCAAGCTTCCATACCATTTCTGCTTTTGGCGCGAATGCTGCAATGATGCATTATAGTGCAACTGAAGAATCCAATGCCACATTGGAACCAGGCAGCTTCTTATTAGTGGATTCTGGCGGACAGTATTATGAAGGAACTACCGATATTACAAGAACATTTGCACTTGGGGAAGTAAGCGCTGAGCTAAAGAAATACTTTACTTTAGTAGCAAAATCTATGTTAAATCTGGCAAATGCCAAGTTCTTACACGGTTGTACCGGTCAGAATTTAGATATCTTAGCAAGAGGTCCATTATGGGAGTTAGGAGTGGATTATCGTTGTGGTACCGGTCATGGTATTGGTTATCTGCTAAATGTGCATGAAGCACCAAACGGATTCCGCTGGAAGATTGTTCCGGAACGTAATGACAGTGCCGTTTTAGAACCAGGCATGGTAACAACTGATGAACCAGGTGTTTATGAGGAAGGACGTTTTGGTATCCGTACGGAGAATGAATTAGTGTGTAGAGAAGATGTAAAGACGGAATATGGTCAGTTCTTAAGCTTTGAAACAATCACCTATGCACCAATCGACTTAGATGCCATTGATCCAGAATATTTAGAACCAAAGGATATCAAGCAGTTAAACGCTTATCATCAGATGGTATATGAAAAACTGGCTCCTCATCTTACAGAAGAAGAGCGTGCTTGGTTAAAAGAGTATACAAGAGCAATTTAAAGAAGTAACTATATTAAATGAAATAGGACCTGGCGTCTTACCACAGCAGACAGAAAAATTCTGTTTGATCGGTAAGGCACCAGGTCCTATTTTTGTTTGGCCGGAGTCTTATTTTCTTGATCTACATCCAGATATATCGCAAAGTTTTACGTTGTTAAAAATGAATTGATGCTACCAGTGAAAAAAATGGTAAAAATCACTAAATGAAATGCGCAAATTTGGTGAAAATTGTATTGCAAGAAGTGATATATTAGTGGTGATATATCAGTGACAGGATAAGTAATATATTAGAAGAATAATGTTTGCAAATCAAAGGGTGGATACGGATGAAGGAGGAGTTTTATTATGGAAATGACGTTACGTTGGTTTGGAACTGGATATGATACGGTGACACTGAATCAGATCAGACAGGTGCCAGGAGTTCGTGGAGTGATTACCACACTGTATGGAACAATGCCAGGAGAGGTTTGGAAGACATTGAACGGATGAAAAAAGAAGTGGAAGATGCAGGTCTTAAGATAATGGGGATTGAGAGTGTGAATATTCACGATGCTATCAAGGTAGGAACACCTGATCGAGAAGAATACATAGACAATTATATTACTACCTTAGAGCGGCTTGGTGAAGCGGGAATTGATATGGTCTGCTATAATTTCATGCCAGTATTTGACTGGACAAGATCTGATTTGGCAAAGCAAAGAGAAGATGGGTCAACCGTCCTTTCCTATGATCAGGAGGTAATTGATCAGATTGATCCGGATCATGTGTTTGAAAGCATGCAGGAAAAATCCAATGGAGCCATTCTTCCGGGATGGGAACCAGAGAGAATGGAGCGGATAAAAGAACTCTTTGCGATGTATCAGGATGTGGATGAGGAAAAGCTGTTTGACAATCTGATTTATTTCTTAAAGCGAATCATGCCAACCTGTGAGAAATATGGAATCCGTATGGCAATTCATCCGGATGATCCTTCCTGGTCAGTATTCGGTTTGCCTAGGATTATGACAAGCAAGGAGAATTTAGTTCGTCTGATTCAGACCGTGGACAGTCCATACAATGGTGTGACATTTTGTACCGGTTCATTAGGATCGAATCCAGAAAATGATTTGATTGAGACGATTCATGCACTGAAGGGAAGAATCCCATTTGCCCATCTTCGTAATATTAGACATTTAGCTCCGGGCAAGTTTGATGAGGCGGCTCATTTATCAGCAGATGGATCATTTGACATGTATGCGATTATGAAGGCACTTTATGAGACTGGCTTTGATGGTGTGATTCGTCCGGATCACGGAAGAGCAATCTGGGGAGAGAAGGCAATGCCTGGATATGGGCTTTATGATAGAGCACTGGGTGCAGCTTACTTAAACGGATTATGGGAAGCAATAAAAAAAGGTGAGCAATAAAAAGGCGAGCATTAAAATCGTTGCTTAGGCAGAAAGGCGGATGAAAATGGGGCAAGAGATTCAAAATAGTATTCGAAATGGAATCCTAAACCTGCGATTTAAGCCCGGTGAAGTCATTAGTATCAAAGCATTATGCGAAGTCTTACAAGCGGGAAGAACCCCAGTCAGAGATGCGCTGATTCAGCTTGAGAAGGAAGGGCTGATTGTGACCATGCCGCAGAAAGGGACGATGATTTCAAAGATTGACAGGGAAAGGGCGGCGCAGGAGCAATTTATAAGAAAAAGTCTGGAAGAAAAGGTATTGGAAGCAATTCTTGATAAAATAGACCAAGATGGGAACGAAGAAACAAGGCAAGAAATTGATGAAAAGAAAGCCCGGGTGACAAGCGAAATAACGGTGAAACTGATGGAAAAGCTGGAGGCTGTTTTAAAAAAGCAGAAGGAAGCCGTTTGGAAAAAGGATGCTAGAGAATTCTTGGCACTTGATATGCAGTTTCACCAAGTATTTTTTGAGGAAGCGGGGCAACAGCTTGCTTTTGATATTGTAAGCAGAATGTGTGGACATTATCGGAGAATCCGGCTGCTTTCTTTGCTAGAACCAGATATTATGGAACATACCTTCTCGCAACATCAGGACATTATTAAATTGCTTAGAGAAGGAAAGAAGGATGAGTTAAGAAGTCTGATGCATGAACATCTGACAAAGGTAAAGCAGGAAGAAACAATATTACAACAGCGATATCAAGATTTGTTTGTGCAGGAGGAAAGAAAAGAACAGACAGAAAATCCGCTGACTATTGATTTTTTAATGGAATCGAACAAGAAGGGAGAAGAGTAACATGCAGCTGACAAGCAAAGTATTAGAGAATGCAGAAGAGCTTTTAAAAAAGGGGTATCAGCTTCCAAAGTTTGATCGGGAGGCAGTAGCAGAGCAGACAAGAAAAGAGCCGGAGTGGATTCATTTTGGTGCCGGTAACATCTTTCGGGCCTTTCCGGCTATGTTAATGCAGAAACTAATAGAACAGGGGAAAGGTAAGACTGGAATTATTGTTGCAGAAGGATATGATTATGAGATTATTGATGAATATCGCAAGCTTGATAATTTAAGCATTCTTGCAACATTAAAGGCAGATGGCACAGTAGACAAGACAATAACCGGCAGCATTACAGAGAGTTTAAAAGCAGATCCATGCAAGGAAGAAGAGTTTGGCAGATTAAAAGAAATCTTTCGTGCAACATCATTAAAGCTTGTAAGTTTTACAATTACAGAGAAAGGCTACTGTCTGACTAAGGCAGATGGCAGTTATACGGATTTAGTGAAGGCAGACTTTATAAATGGCCCAACAAAACCGGTAAGCTATATAGGAATCGTCTCTTCCTTGTGCTATGAACGTTTTTTAGCAGGACAGCTTCCGATTGCATTTGTGAGTATGGATAACTGTTCTCATAATGGAGCAAAGCTAAAAGATGCTGTTTTAGCATATGCAAAGAATTGGGAAGAATCCGGTCTTACTAAAAATGGATTTTACGAATATCTACTGGATGAGAATAAGGTTACCTTCCCATGGACGATGATTGATAAGATTACACCAAGGCCGGATGATAGTGTAGCAAAGATGCTTTTAATGGATGGATGGGAAGCACTTGATGGAATACAGACGAAGAAACATACCTATATTGCACCGTTTGTAAATGCAGAAGAGACCGAGTATCTGGTCGTAGAGGACGCATTTCCAAATGGAAGACCGGAACTTGAGCATGCCGGTGTGATCTTTACCGATCGTAAGACTGTGGATCAGACGGAGAAGATGAAGGTTGGAACTTGTTTAAATCCACTTCATACGTCTCTTGCCGTGTTTGGCTGTCTATTGTCCTATGATAAGATTTATAAGGAAATGCAGGATGAAGAGCTAATGGAGCTTGTCAGAAGAGTCGGATATGAAGAAGGGCTTCCTGTTGTGATTAATCCGGGGATTATTGAACCAAAGGTATTTTTAGAAGAAGTACTGACAAAGAGAATCCCAAATCCATTTATGCCGGATACCCCATGGCGTATTGCAACCGATACTTCTCAAAAGATACCGGTTCGTTTTGGCGAGACAATTAAGGCGTACAAAGAAGAAGCAAAGAAGTTAACGTGTATTCCACTTGTAATTGCCGGGTGGCTTCGCTATCTTCTTGGAGTGAATGACAGCTTAGAACCAATGGAAATCAGTCCAGATCCCCTTTATCCATATCTAAAAGAAAAACTAAAAAATGCAGCAGTTGGAAAAGAGATGGATGTGCATGAAATCTTATATCCGTTGTTAACGGATAAAAAGATATTTTTAGTAGACTTATATGAAGCAGGACTTGGAACAAAGATTGAAGGGTATTTTGCTGAAATGACAGCGAAAGAAGGAGCAGTCCGGGATACATTAAAAAAATATTTACATACGGATGGAACTAAATAGAAATTTATTCGTCTAAACTTCTGTTAGAAAGAAAAATAGGTAAAAGCAGGAGGAGACAAAATGAAACGAAATCATATAGCGCTTGCATTGGTTATGACTTGTATGATAGCAATGTTG
>CALZIE010000074.1 GCA_945787565.1 uncultured Lachnospiraceae bacterium | reverse complement strand
TCCAAATCACCTTTGAAGTCCGTATACTTTGTATTCGTACGGACTTTGCCAAGATAGCTGGACATGCCGCCTACATTCTCTGCAATTGACATATTGTTATCGTTTAAGATAATAATCAGGTTTGACTTTAATCTAGCGGCATTATTCAGTGCCTCATAAGCCATTCCGCCAGAAAGAGCTCCATCACCAATCACTGCAACTACTTTTTCATTCCCACCAGACAAATCTCTTGCTTTCGCAAGACCTGTCGCTACCGATATACTGGTAGAAGAATGTCCCGTATCAAACGCATCACAGTCACTTTCCTTTCGCTTTGGAAAGCCGCTCATGCCCTCAAACTGGCGAAGAGTCGCAAATTCTGTCTTTCTCCCTGTCAGGATTTTATGCACATAGGCCTGATGCCCTACATCCCAAATCAATTTATCTTCTGGAAAGTTCAGATGCAGATGAAGTGCCATGGTAAGTTCCACCACTCCTAAATTCGATGCCAGATGACCACCTGTCTTACTAATCTCCTGAATCAGAAACTGTCTGATCTCACGAGACAGCTTGCCATATTTTCCGGGCTCTATAAGTTTAATATCATTTGGTTTATTAATCTGATCGAGTACCTTAGACACTACTGCCACCTTCTTCTAATATTATAGTTGTAATTTTCAGAATTTTATCCTCCCATTACATCTGACTACATATCCGCCTTCACAGATATTTCGCCTAATATGTTCTGTGAATCAGAAAATCTATCAGTTTCTGAATAAACAAATCATTCTTATCTAATGCTCTCAACTCATTTGCTGCTTTATCGGATAGTATCTTCACTTCTTCTTTTGCCTGATCAAGTCCAAGCAGTGTGACATAGGTTGTCTTGCCATTCTTCTCATCACTATGAACTTCTTTTCCAAGCTCTTCTGTGGTGCTTGTCACATCTAAGATATCATCTTGAATCTGAAATGCCAGTCCAACGTTTCCTGCAATGCTTTCCATCGTTTTTACTTCTTCTTCCGAAGCGCCAGCTAAAACAGCCCCGATTGTCATAGATGCTTTTAATAAAGCCCCTGTCTTTAAATCATAAATAAACATCAGCTGTTCTAGAGAAAGTGGATTTCCGCTTTCTTCCACATCTACTACCTGACCACCTACCATGCCATATACGCCTGCATAATAGGATAATAGATTCATTGCCTTAGAAACTCTTTTATAAAGAGTCACATCCTCTCCACATGCCGTAAATGCCTGTCCTGCTGTCTCATAAGCATAATTAAGAAGCGCATCTCCAGCGAGTACCCCCATTGCTTCCCCAAAGGCCGCATGAGTGGTAAGCTTTCCTCTTCGATACATGTCATCATCCATTGCTGGAAGATCATCATGTACTAAGGAATACGTATGAATCATCTCCATTGCGCTTATAAACGGCTCAATCAAATCTTTCTGATAAGCCCCCTCTTCCTTTAGAAACATCCGGTATGTTTCCATCATTAAGATTGGACGGATTCGTTTTCCTCCGGCTAACAAACTATAGTTCATCGCCTTAAAGATTGTCTTCTGATGCCCTGTCTCTTCTGGAAGATATCGATTTAAGATCTCTTCACTTATTTTAATTTTTTCTTTTAGTTCATCCTTAAATTCCATAACTCCCCCTTAAGGTGGCTTGATTATTCCCAGCTTCCATTCTCTTCTAGGATTATAAGTTCTTTCTCAACCTTATCGATAGCATCATTGCAGCGTTTTAAGATCTTCATCCCCTCATGATAAAGAGCGAAGGAGTCTTCTAAGCTTACCTCTTCTTTTTCAAGGTTTGCAATAATTTCATTCAATTGTTCAAAAGACTGTTCTAAGGACTGTTCCTTCTTTGCCATGTTGTTCTACCTTTCTGCATGGGTTACCGTCTCTACCACGGCTTTAATGGATCCGTCTGTAACCGATATGGTTACATGATCGCCACTTTTTACTTTTGCTATACTGTTTACGACTTTCCCTTCTTCATCTGCTACATACGAGTAACCGCTTGACAGCTTCTGAAGTGGCGAAAGTCCTTTCATACGTTCAATATAAAGATGCATGGCATGCTTTTTATTGTTTAATACCTGATGCATCATACGCGATAATTTTTCTTCGAAATCCACGCTCATCTGACGTTTCTGTCTAATCTGATAAATCGGGCTTACATAGCCAAGACGCATCTTTAACTGCTCTGCCTGATTCCTCTTAAGCGAGATTTTTCTCATCATCTCCTGCGTCAGGGCAGAATGATAGTCTACAAAAGAAGAAAGCAGAATGGATACGTCATTAACTGCTAGTTCTGCCGCCGCTGACGGTGTTGGTGCACGAAGATCTGCTACATAATCGGCAATCGTTACGTCTGTCTCATGGCCAACCGCTGAGATAATTGGAGTTTTACATAAAAAGATGGCTCTTGCCACAATCTCTTCATTAAATGCCCATAAATCCTCAATGGATCCGCCGCCTCGTCCGACAATAATCGTATCCACACCAAGAGCGTCTAACTTCTTTATACCTCGTACTACCGTTTCTGCTGCGCCTTCTCCCTGCACTTTCGCCGGATATAAAATGAGCTGCACATACGGATTTCTTCTTTTTGAGATATTGATGATATCCTGAATGGCTGCGCCAGTGGACGCAGTCACGATACCGATCTTTTTCGGATATTCTGGTATCGCCTTTTTTAAGGATGGGTCAAAAAGCCCTTCTGCATACAATGATTTCTTAAGCGCTTCAAATCTTTCATATAAAAGACCAAGGCCGTCAAGACGGATTTCT
Organism: uncultured Lachnospiraceae bacterium; assembly: GCA_945787565.1. Lineage (GTDB taxonomy): Bacteria > Bacillota > Clostridia > Lachnospirales > Lachnospiraceae > Lachnoclostridium. The sequence goes on along the minus strand of CALZIE010000074.1, from coordinate 8,168 downwards.
CTTGCATACATCTGATACTTGCCATCACGCTCGTATACACTGATGCTACCGACTACCAAAACTGACTGACCTTCCTCTAAGCGAAAACGGAGACCGGTACGCTGGCCAGCGAACATTACGCATGCCATTTGACCAGTCTCGTCTTTCAATGTAAAGTAGATATGTCCTGAACTGTGATACTTGCAATTAGAAACTTCTCCCTTCATGCAGATCTGATTCAGAACACGATCCCTTACAAACATATTCTTGATATATAAGTTTACTTCCGTTACGGAATATACCTGATTCATGGATTAGATTACCTTTGCTAAGACTCCGTTAACAAAGCTTGCACTGGAATCTCCACCGAACTTCTTTGCAAGCTCTATCGCTTCGTTGATTGCCACCTTATTTGGTACTTCTTCATCGAACTTGATTTCATATGTTGCTAAACGCATGATGTTTAAATCCACCTTACCCATACGGTTTAGCTTCCATCCGCTTGCAGCTTCTGCTAATAATGCATCAATCTCTTCAAGCTTATCTTCAATCTTTGAGAATCGTTCGTTGATATATTCGATGTCTCTTGGACTGATTGCTTCTAACGATTCGAAATAGAATTCCATCTGCTCCTTTATCTCTGATGCATCATGAAACTCCTTGCGGAATAACATTTTAAATAAATGTTCTCTGATTTCTCGTCTAGTCATGTCTATCCTCAAACTTTCTTTCTTTAATTATTAATGTGCTCGATGTCTACACCAACGATACGGATATTCACATCGGAAACCGTAAGCCCGGTCATTGTCTCGATTGCAGTCTTTACTTTATCCTGTACCTGTTTGGATGTCTTAGGGATGCTGTAGCCATACTTCATCGTAATGGAAAGTTCTACAGAAACGGATTTTTCAAGTAATTCAATCTTAACGCCCTTTGATAGATTCTTCATGCCAAGCTTTCCTACAATCTCATTGGTCAAATTGCCTGACATTGCATAAACGCCCTCTACTTCTGTTGCGGCTAAGCCTGCAATAGTAGCGACAACATCATCTGCTATCTTTACTTCTCCTACCATATTAGAGGCCTCCATTGTATAACCTGAGCTAGTTTGGAGTTCTTTATTCATAGGTGATACCTCCTGTATTTCATGCGAATATCGCGATTCTTTGTTTTAACTGTTTCTATTATAGCAAAAGATTTTTCTTTTGCAAAGACTTTTCTTTTTCTCTTCTTATGATTATATACCAATTCATTTGGATTATACGAAAAACAAAAGACTTAAGGAGGCTTCCTTCCCTGTTTAGAAGCCTCCTTAAACCAAATATGTATATATTGCCCAGTTGTTCTATTTCCAGATTGTTCTATTCCTCTACGATAACAGAAGTGATTGTAATATTGTCGATTTCCGCACCAGTCTTCCTCATTACAATATCTTCAATCTGAGCAACCTGCTGATCGGTGATGGATGGACAGTTCACTACAACATCCACATCTTCTTCAATAATGGTCACAACTGCCCCATCAAATCCCTTTGCCTCTAATAAAGTTTCTGCTGCATTTTCTTTTTCAGCAATAGCAGTCATCTCAATAATGCTGTCGATTGCTGCCTGCTTCTGCTCTTCACTAACACTTGCATCCGCAATAATATCCATTAAGCTTTCTTTCTGCTTTGCTCTTGTCTGCTCTCTTTGAAGTTTTGCGGTAGAAAAGAAACTGCTATTTAAAGATGTGCTTGTTAACACAGCTTCACCCGGATTACTTACTTCCTGCTCGCCTGTGGCTGCCACTTGTTCTCCACTTTCAGTCAGAGCCTGTTCTCCTGCTACATTATCTGTTGGAGTTTCTGCTGCAGACGTATCGGTTCCTGTTTCTGTAACTGGAGTCATATCGGATTCTGGATCTGTAGCTTCATTTACCATCTCACCCGGTTCTGCAAGTTCTTCATCAATGATCTCAGTGGAGGTCTCGCTTGTCGCATTGTCATCCACCAATTGTGCCTGATCTTCGGCCTCTAAACCGTTTTCCTGCATAATCAGTTCTCCGCTATCGCTAACATTCAATGCATTCTCGCTATTGGCCATCAGATCATCATCCGAAATATCACCATACAGCTCTTCTCCATTTTCAGCAAAATAATCCTGCGTGCTCTGCTGCATCATCTGTTCTGCCTCTGGTTCACCTGCTTTATCTCTCGCAAAATTAAGATACCCTGCTACACAAATCATGATAGCAAGTGCTGTAATAATGATTTGATTCTTTTTAAATATGTTTTTCATTTATGTAACCTCCATACTTTTTTAAACCATCCTTTCACACTCTTTCGCATGACTTACTGGCTCATCTCTAACACTTTTACTTTATGCGCCGGTATCCCAAATAAGACCTCAACCGCAGAAACAATGTCAAGAGCCACCTCCCCGTCACTACCGCCTTGTGCAATAACAACCACGCCTTCGATCTGAGCTGCCAGCTCTTTCACCACAAAAGGTTCCGAATTTCCGTTTCCATCATTCACAAGGACTGTCTCCTCGTCATTCGATGCAGAACTGCTTGTTCTGCTTCCTCCTTGATTATCCACCTCATTTAAGCTTTCCTGTGTATATGGCTCATCTTTTAAAACGACAAGCTCCTTGGAAGATTTCAATGTGATCATCACATCTACTTCCCCGACTCCGTCCATTTTCTCCAGAATCTTTTTTAACTTTTTCTCATAGTAGGAAATAACAGGGTCACTTTCCTCTGTGGCATCTTTTGCCTGATAGTTTAGCATTGTCTCCTGTGAAACTGCCTCCTCCTTTGCCGTCTCTTCCTCTACTGTTTTACTTTCTTTGCTTTCAAATGGATCTGTTACGGTCAGAACAATTAAAACTCCTATGCAAAAAAGAATCGCAAGATACTGCACCGGCTTAATTTTCTTAAAGTCAAACGCTGCCTTTTTCTTCTTATCATTCTCTTCCATAGTGGTCCTCCCGTATACTAATATTTATATTAGTTGAATCAATATTATAGAAGTCTGCAACTAGATTTTTTATATTAATTTCCATTGGGGAGATATTCTTTCCACTCTCTTTTTTCTCTTCCTCCCCATCAGAAATTGTGATCCGATCGATTCTAATTTCCTCCACCTGTGCTGCCTCCTCTGTTTTTAAATACGAAGCGCTGATATCCATAAACTTCACCCCTCCGAACGTCTCACTTTCTCTGTCTTCATCAATCGTAATATCCATTGAAAGAATGGTTAGCCCTTTTTCATTTAAAAGCCTCTCCGTCTGATCAAGCAAAAGTGCTTTATATTCTTCAAATATAGTATCATTCCTTAACCCTTCCATGTCAAAGATCACATTCCCCGGATCTTCCGCCTCCACTTGGTATCCATAAGAATAAAAAGAAAAATTAAACAGTTCTTCATTTCCAAGTACATTTATAATCGGCTTGACCACAAGTATGACAAGAAGCATTCCAGTCACAAGCCCAACGTACTTTTTATAATTGCTTTTTCCTAACAGATTGCGGACAACCGTCACCAGAATCATAAAGATAATAATATTTTTCATCCAGCCATAAAGCAGCTGTACCATATTCTCACCCCATCACATTCTGATCGTTGCTACCGCAACAATCGTAATCGCGATTTCAAATAACACAGCACCTACAAAAAGCGTCTGCAGCAACATCGATGCCGCTTCCGAAGCTGCCGTCAGACACGCTACAAGCCTGGAATCCGAGATTGGCTGTATCGCTGCTGCCCCAAGCTTATAAAGAATCACGTAAATTGCCAGTTTAAGGACCGGCACCAGACAAATAACCAGGATTGCAATGACACCGGCTACTCCAATTGCATTTTTCAAAAGAACTCCCGCTCCTAATACCGTCTCCGCTACACCGCTTAATATACTTCCAATTCCCGGTATTGCACTTGAGACTTTCATTAATGAGGAGCGTTTTACCTGATCCACCGTCGGAGTAATGAGTGCTTGTACCGTTCCAAACCCAACTACAACCGCAAGCAACGTACGAAGCCCCCACTTTATGATCAGCGCTAATAATTCAGAAAGCTTGGACAACAAATCTTCATGAGTCAAATGATTCGCTAATACTGCCATCATATAAATGCCGATTAACGGAAGAATGACTTTGATTAGCATAATATCCACTACCGTGATTAGAATCAATACCGCCTCATAAAAAACAACGCTCGTTCCAGAACCAATGCAAAATCCAATCGAAACACAATACGCCGGAACTAAAGCTTTCATAAAGGATAATACGTTTTCAATCGTGTTGGATGCTAAACTCATGGCTGTCATAAAGGAAGCAGCAAGTATCGCAAACATTAAAAGATAGGTAATATAAAAACCCGTTTCCGCGACCTGGGAATTCTGAAATGTATGAGAGAAGTTCGTAAAAACCGCAGCCAATACTGCAATTGTAAGCAACTTTATCAGGCTGTTTAAATTTCCTCTTAGTTCCTTTGCCAAGGCGCTTTTTAATGTCTTACCGATGGAAGAAAAGGAAAAACTCTCTTCCCCGCTTATCAGCTTTTTTACATAACCCCCAAAATCAAAGCTTTCCTCAGTCTCCGACGCATCATTTAGCGCCTCCTGTATCGCCTCATAATCAATTTCATCCATCAAGCTGTCTGTCGCGTATGCTGTATCCCCCCGCCAAACCATCAGAAATAAAAAAAAGCAGCCTGTAAAAAGGAACCATTTTCTCAATCTACTTTGCTCCTCCTTTCCAACTGTTATCTCATCCTGCCCAACTAAGCTGTAAAAAAGCGTTCAATCGTATCTAAAAGTGCAAGCAATACCGGCATACTGATTGCCATAATGCTAAGTTTTCCCGCTAATTCAATCTGTCCCGCAATTGCTCCATATCCTGCATCTTTACAAAGTGCAGAGGCAAACTCTGATACATAGGTAATGCCGATAATCTTTAGTAAAATAGCAATGTATTCTACATTAATGGATAGATATCCTTTAATCCGATCGATTCCTTTTAAGACCGTATCTAACTTCCCAAGGCCGTAATAAAAGATAAGCAGACAGCAGACAATTCCAATGAGTATGCTGTACTCCTGCTTTCCTTGCTTAAACTGAATCGCCATGAACACTGCTACTATTCCAACCAAAGCAATCTTGATCAATTCCTTCGCCTCATCTTTCCTTACAAATCAAACAGTCCCTGTATCGTCTCAAACAGCTGTGCAATATATGGCACAATCCAATAAAGCACTAAAAGCAAGCCTACAAGGCTGACCGCAAACGCCTGCTCACCACGGTCGCTTTGCTTTAAGACTTGGTTTAACACTGTCACGAGAATGCCAACCGCTGCTATCTTAAATATCAAACTTATGCTCATATGCTCCTCCAACTTTCCTTTTTCCTATATTTTTGATTCTCCGCTTTTTAACCGGGCGCACATTTTTAGACAGCCGGAACATATACGCACCTTAGATAATCAGTACTACTACAAAAATGCCAGCCAGCACACCCAGACTTCGATAAAGCTTGATCTTTTCCTTTGCATCAGCCGACACTGCCTTCATATCTTCCTCAACCTGTGCAATATACCATTCAATCGTTACTACCTGTGTATCTTTGTCGAGGTTTCCGAGAGACTCTCCTAGACGCAAAAGATTTTCCTTATCTTTAGCCGTCAAGGCAGTCCCCGTTAACTCCTCTTTTACTGCCCTCTTCCAAATTTCATAAAGAGAGGTTCCGGAATAGGAGTCCAGCTCTTTTGCCACTCTTTTTAAAAATGGCCTTAGCCTTCCTTCATGTCTCCTTGCCACATTCGAAAGCGCCTCCGGAAGAGCTGTCTTTGCATACCGGATGTCTCCGCTTAGCAGGATTGCAAAAGTTTTCGCTGATTTCAAATCCTCAATCCTCTTCTTTATCTCAGATCCAAACAAAAAACCCATGCCTGTGCTAGAACCAATAATCAGCATACAGCCCAGAATTTTTATTAACAGCATCCTTTCCCTCCTGTTCTGATATTTAAGACAAATATAACCTCGTTCCTCTCTCATCATAGATTTCTTCTACTTTGCCGACTCTTCCCCGGTTACTTAAGATGATATAGCGTTCAAACACCCTCTTTTTCACCAAATCTCCGAGTAAAGGCTTATCTTTCACCTCGTCAATGGATCCGCCATGTACCGTCGCGACCATCTTACAGCCACATCCGATGGCATAATGAATTGCTTCGATATCCTCTCCTAACCCGATTTCATCTACCGCAATCACCGCCGGAGACATGGAACGAATCAAAAGCATCATTCCGGCAGCCTTCGGACAACAATCCAAAACATCGGTCCTAATTCCAAGTTCATTCTGCGGTTTTCCCATATAGCACGCCGCGATTTCTGATCGTTCATCTACAACACCAACCTGAACCCCTTTGTGGTATGTTCCTTTTCCGTTTATTCCCGTACCATTCGAAAGTTGCCTGATTACATCCCTTAGTAAAGTCGTCTTCCCGCATCCTGGTGGCGAGATAATTAAGGTATGGTAAATACCCTCATCCCGAAATATATAAGGAAGCACAACGTCTGCACAGCCTTTTACCTGGTGAGAGAGCCTGATGTTGATAAACGAGATATACTTCATGCTTTTAATCTTGCCCTCCTCTAATATAACCTTCCCTGCTATGCCGATCCGATGGCCTCCCATAATTGTGATAAATCCCTGTCTTACTTCCTCTTCAAATGCATACAGCGAATAATTGCTTATATATTCCATTGTCTCTTTTATCTCCGCCTTGCTGATAATAAAAGCATCCGCCACTTTCTGCGTCAGCACACCTTCCATATCCATGAAATATTCCACATTATCATACTTGATTAGAAGCGGTGCATCCACTCGTAGCCTGATTTCCTGAAGCAGTTCAAAATCCAGCAAAGTTTTAGAAAGCAAGGTTCTAAGACGGATTGAGAATATTTTTAGCAGTTCATCTTTTCTGATCATTCTGACCCCACCTTTCTTTTCCATCTTATGCCATGTGCTATCGATATATTAATTAAGTGTTGCAATACATGTTGTCCTTTTTTTATATGTATATGGACACATAACAAAAATATGACTGCACTTTTAAAAGTTCGGACAAGTTTGCAAATTGCTTTTCCTGCCAGAATCCCTTATAATGACCCTATAAAAAAGAAAGAATACGGAGGAATGAGAGATGGAATACGGACTAATCGGAGAAAAATTAGGACACAGCTACTCCAAGCAGATTCATGAGCTTCTTGCTGACTATGCTTATGAGATCCACCCAGTGGCAAAAGATGATTTTGACTCCTTCATGAAAAAAAGAGAATTTAAGGCAATCAACGTGACAATCCCATACAAGCAGGATGTGATCCCTTATCTAGGAGAGCTTGATCAAAGTGCAAAAACAATCGGGGCCGTGAATACGATTGTGAACCGCGACGGCATTTTATACGGATATAATACCGATTACATTGGTTTTGTATATACACTTAAGAAATTTAAGATTGATGTATCAAATAAGAAAGTATTAGTTCTTGGAAATGGAGGTGCTTCCAAAGCAGTCCTTGCTGCTCTTCGCGACCTAAATGCCGGTACCATCCTGATTGTAAAGTATAAAGAAGAAAAAGGCACAATCACCTATGAAGAAGCTGCGGCTAACCATTCAGATGCCCAGATCATCATTAACACAAGCCCTGTCGGCATGTATCCGAACACTGGTGTCTCCCCGATCGATCTTGCTCCTTATTCTTCTTTAGAGGCTGCGGTTGATTTGATTTACAACCCTCTTGAAACCAAATTCTTGGCCGATGCCGCAAAAAAAGGTGTGCTTGCTGTAAACGGCCTGCCAATGTTAGTTGCACAGGCCAAATATGCATCTGAATTTTTTACTTCCACTTCCATAACAGATGACACCATTGAACCAATCTGTAAAAAAATCGAACAGATGATGAAAGATAACATCGATACTCATACAAAATAGTGACATAACAAAAAAACGTGACCAAAGCCAAAGCTTTGATCACGTTTTTGTTTTTCTAATTTGTTAGACCAAATAAAGAAAGAATTAAACTCTCTTCATGTATTCGCCAGTACGAGTATCGATCTGGATCTTATCTCCCTGGTTAACGAACAGAGGTACATATACAACCGCACCTGTCTCAACAGTAGCTGGCTTGGTAGCACCTGTTGCTGTATCAC
>CALZIE010000073.1 GCA_945787565.1 uncultured Lachnospiraceae bacterium | reverse complement strand
AATAGAAGCAAGATCAGTGGAGCAGACATCCGTATTTGAGGCAGCAGAAATGTTTGCAAGAGTGGAAGGAATCCTTCCGGCACCAGAAAGCAGCCATGCAATCCGTGTCGCTATTGATGAGGCATTAAAATGTAAGGAAACCGGAGAAGAGAAGACAATCGTCTTTGGACTTACGGGTACCGGATATTTTGATATGGTTGCTTATGAGAAGTTCCACAATGGTGAGATGCAGGATTATATCCCAACGGATGCAGAGCTTTTAGAAAGTCTAAGCAAGCTTCCGAAAATGGAGTAAATAAAGTAAATGGATGCAAAGGAAGAACATTGTTTTAAAGCTCTATCTTATAACAGCAAGGCCATGGTAATTTATACTGAAGGTTGTCAATATAATAAAATAATGATACTATATTGAAAAAAAAGAGATTACTTGGGGAAATAGAATACATTTGGGAAGATAGGAGCATAGAACAATGAAATTATATATGATACGACATGGTGAGACAGACTGGAATGTTGCAGGAAAGATGCAGGGAAGCAAGGATATTGAGCTGAATGCAAATGGACTCGCACAGGCAGGACAGTTATATGAGCGAGTAAAAAAAGCAGGGTATCAGCCGGTGAAAGTGTACGCAAGTCCACAGAAACGTGCTTTTGTGACTGGCCAGATTCTGGCAGATGCGATGAATCTGGAATGCATTAAGCTTCCGGGGATGGAAGAAGCAAATTTCGGCGATTGGGAAGGAAAGACCTGGGAACAGGTAAAGACAGAATACCCAGAAGCATTTGAAAAATGGGAAACGAATCGTCGCTATGTAAGAACACCGAATGGGGAGTGCTATCAGGATGTAGTGGAACGTGTGATGAGAGCATTAGTAAAGGTTATGGAAGAAGAAAAAGAAGATGTAGCGGTTGTAACACATGGTGCAGTTATTATGTCATTAATGTGCTTTCTAACCGATACCCCGTTTGAAAAAATGTGGACATTTAAACCGGAGAATACCGGCATTACGGTAATCGATAGTGAAGAACTAAAAGCTGCACTTGAAAGGGATTCTGTTCTTTTATAGCGAGTATCTCTTAATAAGAAGCATAATTAGCAGTAAACATTAAAAGAAAGCAAAGGACAGTTGCACGAAGAGAAGCGGCGTCTGGAGTGTCATGTTTTTAATGACGCTTTAGACGTCGCTTTTTCTTCGTGTAATGCTCTATCTTATTGTTTTTAATGATGTGCTCTTACTTCGGACATAATAAAGAAAAGAAGAAGCTGTTTTCTAACTTGTTACATCAATTTCATTAATGATGCGCAAGAATTTTGAAACATTTAAGGTGCCAAGGCCGGTAGCAAGATCGTAGCCAGAATCCGCACAATAGTTCAATGTGTTTCCATTTTTGATATCATGGAAGATATGATAAGGGTTTGTATATCCTTTTTGACCACTGAAGAAATATAGGGCAGGCAGAAAAAGTGGATGATGCTTAAAAAAATACCCCACGTAAGAAAGAATGGAAGTAATGCCGATACAAGACAGACTGGTGCCGCCAACCTGTGTCCATCCTTCTATCACCAGATTTTCAGAGAAAGTAAGCGGAGTGCTGATATATACGGCTACACCGGGATTCGGATCTGCAAAGAAGGAAAGGTCCGGGGTGATGCGAAAATTCGTTTTTATGCCATTTAAAGAAAGGTTTTTCTGCCACTGAGGTTTTGGTTCATATATGCTTACTCCACCTCCAGAAAAATACCATGCAAGTTCGCTTGCCTTTAATTTTCCATGATCAGTAAGCTGTAAGGAGGTTCCACCGGCTGCTATTACAGAAGGTGAGACCGATGGCCAAGAAGGAGCAGCGTAATTGCCGGAAGCTGCTACGAATGTCACATTCGGGACACGGAAATGATAGTCTAGTATGATCTCATCCGTGAATTCTTCTGTCCCCCAGCCCATTGCAATCAGGGTGGCGTCGTGACTGACTGCATAATCGACAGCATCAATTAAGTCAGCGTCCGAATCTGATTTTGCCACAATTAAAGAGATAGAGGCTTCTGGAGCAAGTGCATGTGTCCATTCTAAATCCAGTGCAGTTTCGAGCGCCCAGTAAGGATTCATTTCATCAGGTGTACCCTGCGGATAGGCGATGGAGACATTAGGAGGAGAGAGTTCAAAGCGTCTCGAAAAAGTATCGAGGTCAGAGAGACATTCTGGGTAGGCATAAGCAACGACAATGGCTATGTTCTGATTGAGAATAGGAACGTCAGGAAAAAAATAAGCTTTCTTTAGCTGCTCAGGCGTATAAGGTGCAGATATAGACGTTTTCTTTGTAGCATTTATGGACAGGCAGGGCATGATAGTGCCTCTGTAAGGATTTTGATTAAATATGCGCATAAAGTTCACCTTTAACTATGGACAAAAATAGTTATAAGAGTAGGATTTACTATTAGAATATGGAAAAAAATTAGTTCGGTGATAAATAAGAAGAACAGATTTCTTTACAGGATGGCAAAAAAGTGATATGGTAATAAGCAGTGTACAACGAGAAAGGAATGACAGTATGAAAATTACAGTAATCGGCTGTGGCAGATGGGGGTCTTTCATAGCATGGTATTTAGATAAAATTGGTCATGATGTAACTTTATACGGCAGAAAAGAATCAAAAAACATGCAGCAGTTTATGTCAGAAAGAGGAAATGGCCTTTTAAAAATCAGCGACCGCATGAAGTTAGAAACAGATTTAGAAAAAGCAGTGGAAGCGGAGTGTATTGTGATTTCGATTAATGCACAGGGGTTACGCGACCTGCTTTCTGAATTAAAACAATATCAGATTAAGAATACTTATTTCGTGCTCTGTATGAAGGGAATTGAGATTTCAACCGGAGAGCGTCTGACTCAGATTGTAGAAGAAATGATGGATTCAAGCAATCCAGTTGCAGTATGGTTAGGACCAGGACATGTGCAGGAGTTTACAAATGGAATTCCAAACTGTATGGTGATTGACAGTAAAAATGAAGACGCAAAAGAATATTTAGTGAAAGAATTCTCTAGTGAGCTGATTCGTTTTTATTATGGAAAAGATTTAATCGGTAATGAGGTAGGAGCAGCTGCTAAAAATGTAATCGGAATTGCAGCCGGCATGCTAGACGGATTAAAGCTTTCTTCCTTAAAAGGCGCCTTGATGTCAAGAGGAACAAGAGAGATTGCAAGACTCATAAAGGCAATGGGAGGCAATGAATTATCTGCTTATGGTCTTTGTCATCTAGGAGATTATGAGGCGACTGTGTTCTCTGAGTTTAGCCATAACCGAAAGTATGGTGAGATGTTTGTAAAGAAAGAGCCATATGCTCTTCTTGCAGAAGGATATTATACAGTTTCCGCACTTGTGAATCTTGGGAAAAAATATGAGGTAGACCTTCCAATCTGTAATGCTGTTTATGACGTGCTATATAATGGAAAAGATGCCAAGGAAGTATTAGATAGTCTGTTCTTAAGAAGTATTAAAAAAGAATTTTAGGTATAAATGAAAGAAGATATTGCAAAATAATCTTAAGATGTTTTGCGGTATCTTTTTTAATTTATTCATAATTCGACAAAATAACTTATAATTATACATTTTCTTCTTGAATTTTTTTAAAGTATACCATATAATTATAAAACGTAAGTGACTAGTCGAAAGAAATAAGAAAAAGGTGTAATATGAAAAATATAAGTAAGAAAAAAATTAATAAGGGACCATTGTTCTTTAAGTTTTTAATTCCGTCTCTACTTGGAATTGTACTGTTTATGTTCCCAATCACATCGAATGGTGAGGTTACCATTCCCATAGCTGTCTTTTCAAATGCGATTCAGAAATTCTTAGCAGACCAGATGGCAGCAATCCTCTTAACCCTTGTATCACTATCCTTCTTTGGAGCGGTGATTGTGAAGATAGGAAAGCGGATATGGAAAGACCTTAAGATATGGAAGAATTCCTTTGTCGGATCTTTATTCGATGTGACGCCCATTTGGTTTATAGCTAGAGGGGTAGCATTTGTATTTGTAGTCCTAACCTATTCAGAAATAGGGACAGAGGCAATTTATTCTGCAGATACAGGTGGACTTGTGTTTTATGACCTTTTACCAATCTTGTTTACTATTTTCTTTTTAGCAGGTTTGTTCTTGCCGCTTTTATTAAACTTTGGTCTTTTAGAGTTTACAGGAACTCTTTTAATCAAAGTAATGAGACCGGTATTCGGACTTCCAGGAAGATCAGCAGTCGATGCGATTGCATCCTGGCTTGGGGATGGTACAATCGGTGTGCTTCTTACAAGCAAACAGTATGAAGAAGGATTTTATACAGAAAAAGAGGCTTGTGTGATTGGAACCAACTTTTCTCTTGTATCAATTACATTTAGTCTTGTTGTAATTAATACAGTGGGATTGTCCCATTTATTCATTCCTTTTTATTTAACCATAACCTTTGCCTGCATCGTTGCAGCAATCATTATTCCAAAGATTCCTCCTCTTTCGAGAAAGAAGAACCTTCTTGTGGATGGAAGCAAGCCGAATCAAAACGAAGATATTCCAAAGGATATGACAGGTGTTTCCTACGGTCTGTCCCTTGCCTTAGATAAAGTAAAAGATACAAAAGTAGCGAAGACCATCTTTGTCGATGGAGCAAGGAACGTATTAGATATGTGGATTTCGGTAATTCCGATTGTAATGGCAATTGGAACAGCGGCATTAATTTTAGCAGAGTACACTCCGATATTCCGTATTCTAGGCCTTCCATTTGTACCAATCCTATCATTGCTTCAGATTCCAGATGCAGCAGCAGCGTCTCAGACATTATTCGCAGGTTTTGCGGATATGCTTCTGCCATCCGTTATGATTGCAAATGTATCCAGTGATTTGACACGATTTGTAGTGGCAGCGGTATCCGTATCTCAGCTTATCTACCTTTCGGAAGTTGGAGCACTTCTCTTAGCATCTAAGATACCGGTTAAGTTAAGTGAGCTTTTTATTATCTTTATTGAAAGAACATTAATCACACTTCCAATTATTGCGTTAATTGCCCATCTGATTTTTTAGAAAAATATAGTTATTAAAAGCCATCTGGTGATTCTTTTAACAGACTTTGTTTTAGCCTGTTAGAGAGAAAACAGATGGCTTTTTTGAATTCACGTTACATGTCTTTAAACAGCATGAAAAAGTAAAGAATATTGGTTAGAAGTTCAACGATGCTGATATTGTTCATACAATGGTAGAGTGAAAAGATATAAAGGGAGTAACGAGTATGGAAGGAAAGAGCAAACATTACTTTGCGTGTGGCAATACGGCAAAAGGATTCGTTAATTATTTTCAGACTAATATTGAGACGCTGCCAAAACTTTTTATCTTAAAAGGAGGCCCAGGGACAGGAAAGTCCACATTAATGAGAAAAATCGGAGATTTATTTTCTGAGTATGACAGAGAGTACATCCATTGTTCCTCCGATCCAGATTCATTGGACGGAATCATTATTCGTAAGTTGGGTATTGGTGTTGTAGACGGAACTGCACCACATGTTATTGAGCCGAAAGCACCAGGAGCAGTAGAAGAGTATATTAATCTTGGGGTAGCCTGGGATATTCCAATGCTTGAAGAGCATGCCGAAGAAATTAAGGAAATCCAGTCACAAATCTCACCATGCTATCAGAATGCATACAAAAAGTTTGGGGAGGCACTAAAAATCCATGATGAGTGGGAAAAGGTTTATATTAGCCAGATGGATTACGAAAAGGCGGATGAACTTGCTAACCAGGTTATTTTCATGATTTTTGGAAGTAAAAGCTTAGAGAAGAAAGCGCAGGTGTATCACCGGTTCTTTGGTGGCTCGACTCCGCTTGGACCGATGGATTATGTGGAGAATATCACGGCAGATATCTCAGTACGTTATTTTATAAAGGGAAGACCAGGATCCGGTAAATCTACCATGCTTAAGAAGATACTAGCAAAGGCAGAAAACCGCGGTTACGATGTGGAAGTATATCACTGTGGATTTGATCCAGACAGCTTAGATATGATTCTTCTTCCGGAATTGGATCTTTGCATCTTTGATAGCACGGCACCTCATGAATACGAACCAAGCCGGCCGGGAGATTCTATCATTGATATGTATGCAGAAATCATCACTCCAGGGACAGATGAGGCAAATCGAGAAATACTTAGTGATATTACAAAACGATATAAAGAAACGAATCAGGAAGGAATTAAAGAATTAAAGAAAGCAAAAGAGATTCATGATAGATTGGAAAATTATTATATAAAGGCAACCAATTTTGATAAGATTAATGAAATGTCTGATGAGTTAATCGCAAAAATTAAAAGCCGTGAGGAGAAATAAAGTTTAACCGGTAGAATGCCTACAGCCATTTTTGAGCGAAATCAGTGGTTGTAGGCATTTTTAAAACATATGGTAAAATATTACATAAAGTGCTATAATAAATTTATTACGGATCGATTTGGAGGTATTTATGGGAGAACATTTATTATGGTATCGGAAACCAGCGAATAATTGGAATGAAGCACTTCCGATTGGGAATGGAAGGCTAGGGGCTATGATTTTTGGAAAGCCAGACCAGGAGATAATAGAACTCAATGAAGACAGCATATGGTCAGGAGATCAGATGAACCGGGATAATCCGGATGCTTATGCGAATTTACATACATTCCGTCAGCTTGTACTGGAAGGGAAGCTTGATGAAGCACAGGAACTGGCATTGACTGCATTAAGTGGTGTGCCAGATAAGATGCGTGTTTACCAGACTGCGGGTATGATCTGTGTGGATACTGGACATGAAGAGGTATCGGAATATGAAAGAAAGTTAGATCTTAAGATGGCAGTTGCAACGGTGAAGTACTGTTATCAGAATACGTTTTTTACGAGAGAAGTATTTGCATCTAATCCAGATCAGGCAATCGTGATGCATTTTACTGCAGATGGACCTAAAACAATCAATATGCGTGTTCATTTTTACCGGGATGATATTTATGACTCTGTCTTTGCTGAAGATCATGATAGTATTATCGCAACAAGCCGTACCGGTGTGCCATTTGCAAATCGCTTGAAAGCAAAGGTGATAGGGGGAAGCCTTACAACGATTGGGGAACATATTGTGATAAAAGATGCAAAAGAAGTATTTTTGTATTATGATGCAAGAAGTGAATATCGAGAAAAGGATTATCTAGGAGCGGCAAAAGAATCCTTAGAAAAGGTAGGGGCAAAAGAATATTCGGATGTTTGGAATAGCCATATTGCAGATTATCAGAGCTATTATTTAAGAGCCGGACTTGTGTTAACGGGCGAGGAAAAAGGGAAAGAAATCACAACCGATCAGCGTTTAAAAAATCTCGCAGACGGTATGGAGGATACTGGGTTATTTGAATTATACTATAATTTTGGCAGATATCTTTTGATTTCTTGCAGCAGAGAACATACGCTCCCGGCTAATCTTCAGGGAATCTGGAATAACAGCATGTGCCCTCCATGGGGAAGCAAATATACAATCAATATTAATACAGAGATGAATTACTGGCCGGCTGAGATTTTGAATTTATCAGAAATGCATATGCCGCTATTTGATCTGCTAGAGAAGATGCATCCAAACGGCATAAAGACTGCATGGGAGATGTACCGATGTAAGGGATTTGTGGCTCATCATAATACAGATTTATGGGGAGACTGTTCGCCACAGGACTTCTGGCTTCCGGGAACATACTGGGTGCTTGGAGGCGCATGGCTTTGTCTTGATATTTGGGAGCATTATGAGTATACCGAAGATGTTGATTTCCTAGAAAGAATGTATCCACTTCTTTATGATGCATGTCTGTTTTTTACAGAATTTCTATCGGAAGATAAGAAGGGAAGATTAATTTTATCACCGACTGCAAGCCCAGAAAATCGTTACCGCCATGAAAGTGGTCAGATTGGATATTTGTGCCCAGGATGTACTATGGATGGTCAGATTTTGACAGAATTATTTAATGGCTTTAGGAAAGCAACGGATGTGTTGAAAAAAGATCCTGCTCTTTCTAATCAGTGCATGGAGCTTTTGAAACGTATTCCAAAGCCAGAGATACACAGCAATGGGACCATTAGAGAATGGCTTGAGGAATATGAGGAGTTAGAACCAGGACATCGTCATATTTCTCATTTGTTTGGTTTATTCCCAGGAAAGAGCATTACGATGGAGAAGACAAAAGAATTAGCTGTAGCAGCAAGAAAGACATTAGAGAGAAGGCTTGCAAATGGAGGCGGTCATACTGGATGGAGCCGTGCATGGATTATTAATTTCTGGGATTACCTCTGGGATGGTGAGGAAGCATTCAAGAACTTAAAGCAGCTTCTTATTTCATCTACGTTACCGAACCTATTTGATAATCATCCACCATTCCAGATTGATGGGAATTTTGGAGCAACAGCAGGAATCGCTCACATGCTGTTACAGGCAGATGGCCATCACATACACCTTCTTCCAGCTCTTCCGAAGGCATTTGAGACAGGCAGTTTTTATGGCTTTAAGGCTCCTTATAATGTGGAAGTCAGTGTTGATTGGAAGGATGGAAAACTTGTAAGGGCAGAGCTTATTTCTAAAGAGCAGCAGGAAGTGGAAGTGGAGTATCAGGGAAGAAAGAAAAAAGTAGTCTTAGAAAAGGGATCAAATCAGATTTTTTTCTAAAATCAGATAGATAAAAAATAGAATTTTTACCTATAAATAACATAAAAGGATACAATTGGTAAAAAAATAATTGAAAATTGTGGAAAAAAATATATAATAGTAGTATATTTCACTTGATAAGAGAACAGTATTTTTTTATACAAAAGCGAAGGGGAAGTTTTAGGAATGAATACGTTACAAAAACAAAAATGGAATGTTATTACAAAGTGTGCGAAATGCGGAGGGACCAATATTTCAAATAGTTTAGGAATGCGCGTTTGTCAAAACTGTGGCTTTGAGGAACCAGATGATTTCGGAAAGGTACGTGAATATATTGAAAAGAATGGATCCGTACCAGCAATGGAGATTTCCAGGGCGACGGGAGTCCCTATGCGAAGAATAACGGAATATTTAAGATTGGGAAAACTAGAAATACCAGAGGGATCAGATGTGTTTATTCATTGTCAGATGTGCGGCGTTAATTTACGTTATGGGAGATACTGCCCGAAATGTGCATCCGAACTTTGCCATGATTTAGAACGTGCATTTGACATGATGGAGGTTGGAGCGATGCCTAAGAATCAACAGGGAAAGATGCAGTTCTTAGACCGTCATCGCACCTAAAAAAGAATAGTGATAAAAGAGGGAATAACTGAGGATGATATCTGCTTTTCTTATAAAATGATGAAAATATTTACAAAATATCGATTATAAGTTATAATAGGGGAAGATTATGAATGACGGGAGGACCCATATGGAGTTTGCTCATAAGACAATACTTGACGAACTGCTACATAGCATTAATCCGGAAAAGGTACTGAATGTTCTTGATGCAGGAAGCGGAAGAACCAGTCTTAGAAGTCTTCTTGACTATTTTCAGGAGGCTTACGTAGAGGCGGTTGTTTATCCGAATGATCAGAGAAAAATTAGTTCCATCACGGAGAATATAACGGTGGAAGAGCGTTATCAGCTGAAAAAGCTTGATTTATGCGAAGAATCGTTTATTCAGTGTTATGATGTGGTTGTCGCTCACCTGCTTTTAGGAGAGGCTGAAAAGTTCGGGCATACTTTTGAAGAATTGTTCTTGCGTCTGACTTATATTCGTTGCAAGTATTTAATTGTGATTGATTATGTAGAAGATCCGGTGATTAACCTAAACTATATAGAGAATATTTTTCATACAAGCAAGTATCGGATTTTAAAGAAAGTACAGTTGCAGACACCAATCCCTTATGAAGGGGACAATTTTATTGGAAAGACGAATTTTGGGTATCTGGTTACAACCGATACATCTGAAAACGGACTATAAATAGCAGCATGAATAAAGAAGCAATCTTATATCAGATGTTATGCAAAGTGGCAGGCATCTGATAGCGGATTGCTTTGTTTATTTTAGACACAGATTGAATTTCCTTATATTGACAGCTGATGTAAGTGGTGATAAAGTAGTAAATATTGAAATTTCATACACTGTTTGGGATATAATAGCTTTATTAGGAACGGTCTTCGTAGATAAGAGCAAGTGCTCTTATAAATAAATAATACAGGAGAGATGTCATGGAACAGATCAAGATGGAATGCCCTTTTTGCAAAGGGACAGAATTTGTGATCGGCTATCAGATTTCACAGGGATGTATTCATGCTTTGAAAGATGGGAGAATATCCGGGGCAAAAGCAAGTAAGATCAAGCATTATGTATGTAAGAACTGTTATAGCATTGTAAGAAGTGTGGTAGAGTATCCAGATATTTTTGATACGGAGTAGCAGTAGCAGAACAAACAGGAATAGTTTAGAAATAAGACGGAAAAACAGGTTGTTTGAAATCTTCTAACAACCTGTCATAAAAATGATATCCAATGACTAAAATAGTATAAATATTATGTTAGGGATTTGCTGTTATGAAAAAAATCAGGGCAATCAGGCGTAATGTATTTATACTATTTTTAACGTTTGCGGTTATGCTTTCCAGTACAGGAGTACTGTATGCACAGGAGAATTTGACGGCGGGAGAACAAAGCGGAGGGGATAATGCAGCAGAGGAGATGTCAAAAGAACATGAAGAAGAGTATGATCAAATCGTATTTGAGGAACTGGAGAATGTGAACGAGGAAGAGTTAGATGAGATTGAGCAAGCAATTTCGGAGACAGAGGTGAATAATGAGGCGGCTACAAGCGATGCGAA
Organism: uncultured Lachnospiraceae bacterium; assembly: GCA_945787565.1. Taxonomy (GTDB): domain Bacteria; phylum Bacillota; class Clostridia; order Lachnospirales; family Lachnospiraceae; genus Lachnoclostridium. Next base: position 97 of record CALZIE010000073.1, on the reverse strand, counting down.
TGCCCTTGTGGATATCTCGGCAGTCGCAGCTGTTTTAATGGAAGGTTCTACAGGTGAGATTATTTACGCTAAAAATGAGACGAAAGAATTAAGACCG
>CALZIE010000072.1 GCA_945787565.1 uncultured Lachnospiraceae bacterium | reverse complement strand
TGAATGCAGTTATGCTGATGCCGGTTGTGGATTTTAACGAGATTATGGAGGAAGAAAATCTTTCTTACGGGGTACCGGCTTATACCGCTCAGCTTCGTTATCAGCGCAGCGTGGATTTTCAGAAGAAGCAGTTTACAGAAAGAAAGTATAAGGTGAATTACTGGGGATATAGTAAGCACAGCTTTTTCTTTGCACCGAAGGCTTCTTTTGCCTCTAGCCCGGCAAATGTTGAGGCAGAGTTTAAGCAGATGGTGAAAAAGTTCCATGAGAATGGAATGGAAGTCTTGATTGATATGGCATTTCCACGTGGAATGAGTGCGATTATGATTTTAGACTGTCTGCGTTACTGGGTAAGAGAGTATCATGTGGATGGGTTCCGCATTAATACGGATATCTCACCGGAGATGTTTATCGCGACGGATCCTTACCTTGCAAGAACGAAGCTGTTAGCAAACTGCTTTAATGTGGATTTTGTATACGGAAGAGAAGTGACGCCGGCATTCCGCAACCTCGCAGAGTATAATGATGGTTTTTTAGTGGATATGAGACGTTTCTTAAAGGGCGATGAAGGACAAGTAAGCCGTGTTCAGGAACGCTTCCGCAGAAATAGTGAGAAATGTGCGGTGATTAACTATATCACAGATCATAATGGATTTACCCTTCATGATCTGTATTCCTATGATGTGAAGCACAATCAGCAAAATGATGAGCAGAATCGGGATGGCACGGACTATAATTATAGCTGGAATTGTGGCATGGAAGGCGATGTAAGAAAGAAGAAAGTGAAAGAACTTCGTCTTCAGATGATGAAGAATGCGATGCTGATGCTGCTATTCAGTCAGGGAACGCCAATGATTTTAGCAGGAGATGAGTTTGGCAATACGCAAAATGGGAATAATAATGCATATTGTCAGGATAATGAGATCAGCTGGATTGACTGGAAGAAGAAAAAACAGAACGCAGAGCTTTTTTCTTTTATTAAGGAACTGATCGAGATTCGAAAGGAACATCGGGTTCTTCATAATACCATTGAGTTGCGGACGATGGACTATATTTCCTGTGGCTATCCGGATATATCGTATCATGGGGTAAAGGCATGGTATCCGGATTATTCGAATTATTGCAGGACATCAGGCATTATGCTATGCGGAAAGTATGCAATGGTGACTCGAAGTCAGGAAGACTGTTTCTTTTATTTTGCGATTAATATGCACTGGGAAGAACATGATTTTGATCTTCCAGACCTGCCAAGAGGACATGAGTGGGAAGAGCTGCTTAAGACGGTTGCTCCAGGATATAAGAGCAAAGAGGATTCTAAGTTAAGCAAGGCAGAGCGTATAAAGAAAGATAGTGTAGAGGAAGCACAGTCCGTGATTCGGCGTGGGTTCTCAAGCAGAAAGAAACATATTGTAGTACCGCCAAGATCTATTGTGGTATTTACTGATAGAATGAAAGATACGGATGCGTTAAAAGTACCGATGAAATCTACGGAAGAAAAGAAAGATACGAAAGAGTAGGATTTTCGTTAGGGAAAAGAAAACAGCAGGATAAGAAGGGAGTTTCATTTGAGTTCGTTTGTATTAAAGGTGATTGCCAGCATTGCGATGTTAATTGATCATGTGGCAGTCGTATTCCTGCCATATGGAAGTACCATGTATACCATAGGCAGGGCAGTTGGAAGAGTAGCATTTCCGATTTACTGCTTTTTGTTAGTGGAGGGATTCTTCCATACAAGTAATTTAAGAAAATATATGATCCGTTTAGGGATCTTTGCACTTATATCGGAAGTGGCGTTTGATTATGCCCTCATTCCGAAAGCATTATGGAATTCACATCAGAACGTGTTTTTCACGCTGCTGATTGGATTGATTGTCATCAGTTTTTATGATTATATTGTGAAGAGATATCAGGCTCAGTCTGTTATGATGAATACATTTGCTGTGATCACGATTTTAGTGGGATGTTTCTTAGCTATTGCGATGAAATGTGATTACAGTTATCTTGGTATATTGTTTATCTTAGGGTTCTATATTTATCATAATCAGAAGAAAAAAATGGCGATCTGCTTTGTGCTGTTAGTAGGATTTTTATGTGGAGGAGTGCAGTTCTTCTGCATTCTGGCTTTACCGTTTCTGTGGTTTTATAATCAGAAACAGGGACCAAAAGTCAAATATGCATTTTATGCGTTTTACCCGCTTCATTTGTTTGTAATCGGTCTGATTTCCCATCTGATTGCAGGGTAGGCATTTATTTCGGAACACATAGAGGATGACACGAAGTTTCAGACATCCGCTATGTGTTTTGCAGTTATTTGCTCATGCTATGCAGCTGAAATTTGACTGGATTTTAAATTCAGGGGTTTTATTACACAGATAGATGCATAAGCCCAGGTGGCATTATGAAGAGAGAAAAGGAGAGAATAGAATGATTGCACTTAGGATTCCAGAGGTAAAGCAGTTTATGGGGAAAATCCTGATTCAGAACGTATTTGATAATTTCCTTCTAAAAGAGTTAGAGATTAATACATTTAATAAATTCCGCATTGATGGAAGAATCAATAAAAGCTACTTTAACAGTGATGAAGTGGAAGAGTTAGGCGGCAGGGAATATTCGAAATGGAGTGAAGTGCGGCCGTTTATTTATAGCCTGGTGAAGGGAAATAAGACTCCGCTTTCGTTTCATATTGTACTGCAGCTGTCCCACGAAAATACAGAGAACATTTTGAAAAAGGCAAATCTGATGCAGTATTTAGATGATGTTACAGGGCTGTATTTTAATATCCGCTATGAAAATGGAGAACTGACTGGAATTACCGGAACTGGTTTTAAGACATTTTCATTGGATAAAACCATAGACCATGAGTGGGATGAGAATATGAAGAAGTTCCTAAAATATCACGAGATACCGACTGAGCAAGAATAGGGAGAGATGTACGTCCCAATCAGTGTTGGCATACAACCGGGATATATATTTTGAAATGTTTAGCTGGCAATCAGAAAAGAGAAAAACGGATAAAAGGAAAAAACGAGTAAAAGGAAAAACGAATAAAAGGGAGAAAATCTTCGATTATCAGACAAGAAAAGAAGTGTCTGTTAGTCGAAGATTTTCTCCCTTTTGTTTGTCCAGATGCTAAGGGATTCTACTGATTATGAGTAATGTGAGAAAATCCCACATGTCTACTTGTTCCACAAAATCTCGGTACTGGATTTGATACAGATGCCATCAGGACGGGAAGAGAAGGTTTCCAGGCAATGGTCTTTGGAATCATATATTTCATGTGAAGTGATGGTATTTCCAGTAGAATCGGTTCTCATGCTTTTTACGATCAGGTAGGCTGTATCCGTTTGTGGAGTAATGGTTTCTGGCACGCTGTCAGGGGCATAGTTATGAATTGCAAGGGACTGGTTATCTTGATTCATTTCAATGATACATACCTGTTTGGGTGCAGACATAGTTTTTATCGTGATCTTTATGGTGGTGGTATTTGTCATGGTAGCGCCGTTTTCTGTGACGGAGGTGCTGTCGCTTAGAGTCTGGCTGCAGGTGATGCCTTCTCCTTCGATTCCACCGGTGGATATGCCATGGCCGCTTAAGGCGTAGACACTTCCATCGGCTGTCTGGTAGACTGGATTGAAATAGAATACGGTATTTTCATTATTCAGATCAGGAGTGATATAGAGAGTGCCTTCCTGTGTGACGGTCGTTCCATCATCGGTCTGAGAAACATTCATGTGTATGTCTGTAATACCATCATCACTATTGGTGGTGGTATAGGTTTCACCTGATTCTATCACGGTAGGACAGTAATATCCAATTCCATCAATTCCTTCAAATATATAGTCCTGTACGATGACTGGATCAGAAGTGCCTGAAAGTTCTTTATCAACGATGGAAGCGTATAGCTTTCCTTCGTATGCGGACGTATTATCAGAAATCGTGAGTTCGTCTCCCTCTGATAAGGCACCGCCCAGGTCATTTAACCAGCTTTCCGTGTCAAATAGATCCAGATATTCTTTTGTAAGGAATACTCCAATTAGTGAATCTTTTGTTGCGATATTTTCGGAAGATGCATTTGCATCCGCTAGCGTAAATCCGTTGATTCCTACGATAAAAACAACAACTAATAGTAAAATTGCAATGACTGCATTATAAATCTTCTTCATCCTCATCCTCCAGATTTCCATCAAATTTTAAGATATCTCCTACATCGCATTGTAAGTGGTAGCAAATCCGGTTAATGGTGTGGAACCGGACACCTTTTGCTTTTCCACTGCGAAGAATGGAGAGATTTGCTTCTGTAATCCCTACTAATGCGCAGAGTTCTTTTGAGGTCATGCCTCGCTTCTTTAAAATATCTTCAAGATAGATTCGTATTGCCATGGTGGCCTCCCTAGATAAATAGATCATTGTCATGTTTTATCTGACGGTTTTGTGAAATCATCCGGGCAAAGAGCAGGATGCATAGTGAAAAGATGATAGATACAAGTGGAATCGAAAGTGTACTGTTTATCATATGGATTTTGCCTGCAAACAAAAGTTGAAGGATATTAAACATCATATTGGATAAAATCACAGCGCCAAGTGTATAGGCACACCAGGAGGAAAGTTTCCCGGCTGCTTTCGTTGCAGATTCCGAATAAGAATCTGCATGCATTTCAGAAAGCAGATTCTGTGCAAGGAAGATGGTTCCCACATTGAGAGCATAAGGCAAGGAAACGATGATAAACTTTAGTACAAGGAACAGATAACTTACGGTTAGATCTGGCTGTTCATTGAAAAAGCCAAAGGCATCTCCTGTGACGTTATTGCCAGAGCGAAGAGAGGCAAAGGAAGCAAGCAGTTCTTTAAAATTTGATCCAAAGATAACCCATATAAGTACAAGTGTAAGGCAGTTAAGCAGGATAAAAAGGTATCGGTACAGCTTCTTATTTCCGTCATGGAAAGAAAGGCGGAGGATATGAAGCAGCAGGTAACCGAATAAAACGGAGTATACCGTTCCGCCTAAAATGCTTTTAGCAATAGTAAGGTCTGAGTCCTGGAATAAGGGAAACAGGCTGCCTATTTTGGCCGGATTGATCATCAGGTATAACGTACCGAAAAGTGTGACGGAAAGGATAGGAAGAAGCCAGTCTTCCGGATAAAGCCGGCATTTATATTTAATAAAGAGTAAGATCCCAGCTGGAATCAGGCAGATTAAGACATATAGTGTCAGCGCGATTCCATTCCCAACTGGATTAGCAAGGGAAAGAAAGCGTAACATAGAACCGATCTGCTCAAATGGAAAAGCAAGAATACCTGTGAACACATTCGAAATAGAGACGTTTACAAGGCAAAATGCCACGCAGAGTATGGCCTCTATCATTAAAATAAAATAGAATGATTTTCGTTTCATTACTATGCTCCTTTTAGAAAATTATTGTTTTTCGATAATTCATAGATTGAGAATAGCATTAAAATTATCGTTTGTCAATAATTAGCTAGGATAAAAATGGAATGAATTTGAAAAAATATCATGGTGGGAAGGGTTATAATAAAAGTTTTGTTAGCACTCACTTAAAATGAGTGCTAATTTTCTCTTGACATTTTAAAATGCAAGTATTATAGTAATAATCAGTTAAGGAATGAAAGAAAAAGCTTTTTGGAAGCTTACTATAATACATGAGTCAAAGGAGTGTTTAGCATGAGTATAGAACATGGTAATTTATCTATCAATTCAGAAAATATTTTCCCTATTATTAAGAAATGGTTATATTCAGATCATGACATCTTTTTCCGTGAATTAATTTCAAATGGTTGCGATGCGGTAACTAAGTTAAAGAAGTTAGAAGGAATGGGCGAAGTTACACTTCCTGATGATAACGAATGGAAGATCGAAGTTAAGATCAATCCAGAAAAGAAGACATTAAAATTCATCGATAACGGTATCGGTATGACCGCTGATGAAGTAAAGAAATATATCAATCAGATCGCATTCTCCGGTGCGACTGCATTTATGGAACAGTATAAAGATAAGGCAAATGAAGAACAGATCATCGGTCATTTCGGTTTAGGTTTCTATTCCGCATTCATGGTTGCTGATCGTGTAGAAATCGATACGTTATCTTATCAAGACGGTGCAAAAGCAGTTCGTTGGGAATCCGAAGAAGGCATATCTTTCGAAATGTCCGAAAGCGACAGAACAGAACGTGGTACTGAAATCACTCTTTTCTTAAATGAAGACAGCTATGAATTCTGCAACGAATACAGAGCAAAAGAAGTGATTGAAAAATACTGCTCCTTTATGCCAGTGCCAATCTTCTTCATCAATGAAAATGCTCCTGTAGAGGAAGAAAAAGAAGAAGAGACAGAAGAAAAGAAAGATGACGTTGTAGATGCTGAAGTAAACGAAGACGGTACAGCAGCAGAAGTAAAAGAAAAGAAAGGCCCACAGCCAATCAATAACCCACATCCATTATGGGCAAAACATCCAAATGAATGTACAGAGGAAGAATATAAGGAGTTCTATCGTAACGTATTCCACGATTATAAAGAGCCTTTATTCTGGATCCACTTAAATATGGATTATCCATTTAACTTAAAAGGTATCTTATACTTCCCTAAGATCAATACCGAATATGATAGCATCGAAGGTACTATCAAGTTATACAACAACCAGGTATTCATCGCTGATAACATCAAAGAAGTTATTCCAGAATTCTTACTGTTATTAAAAGGTGTAATTGACTGTCCAGATCTTCCGCTTAATGTATCCAGAAGTGCATTACAGAACGATGGATTTGTTAAGAAGATTTCCGATTACATTTCTAAGAAGGTAGCAGACAAGTTATCTGGTATGTATAAAGTAGAAAGAGAAAATTATGAAAAATTCTGGGATGATATCAGCCCATTCATCAAATTCGGATGCTTAAAAGACGATAAGTTCCGTGAAAAGATGAAAGATTTCATTATTTTCAAAGACTTAGAAAAGAAATATATCACTCTTCCAGAATACTTAGAAGCAGCAAAGAAAGATGCTCCTAAGACAGAAGAAGCGACTGAAACAGTAGAAGCAGCAGAAGCTGATGATAAGAAGGATGAGAAGAAGGATGAGAAGAAGGAAGAAGAAAAGCAGGTTGTTTACTATGTAACAGATGAACAGCAGCAGAGCCAGTATATCAATATGTTCAAGGAACAGGGCATTGATGCGTTAATCTTAACACACAATATTGACCAGCCATTCATCACTCAGTTAGAAAGAGACAACGATAAGGTCCGTTTCCAGAGAATTGATGCTGATTTAACAGAAAGCTTCAAGGAAGAAACAAGCGAAGATGATGCAAAAGCATTAGAAGAAAAACAGACTGCACTTACTGACTTATTTAAGAAGGTTTTAAAGAAGGATAAGTTAACTGTTAAGGTTGAAAAGTTAAAAGATAGCAAGATTTCTTCTATGATCACTCTTTCTGAAGAAAGCAGAAGAATGCAGGAAATGATGAAGATGTACGGTATGTACGGAATGGATCCTAGCATGATGGGATCGGAGGAGACTTTAATCTTAAATGCAAACAACAATTTAGTTCAGTATGTATTTGAGAATAAGGATGCAGATAATACCGCAATCTTCTGTGAACAGCTTTACGATTTAGCCCTTCTTAGCCATAAGCCATTAACTCCAGAGGCTATGACACGCTTTATCGAACGTTCCAATGAGATTATGATGCTTTTAGCTAAATAGAAAGTTCATTATATGAGAAAATTTTTAGCGGAAATATAGAGACAATATAGATCAAAAAGCTCTCGACAATCAGACATTTAACAAGTTAAATGTCTGGCGGTCGGGAGTTTTTTTGCGTCTATTCCAGATAGCAGAGGATACTCTAAATGGAATAGAAAGTGTAGAGTTGTATATGGATCCATTTTTTCAGCATAATGGACTTTGGTTTTGGAGAGAAAACGGTAAAGTTTTATTTGAAGAGTCCGATGAGCCTTGACGTGGCAGAGATGGTAAAGAAAGGCCAAATCAGAAGTGCAGAATGTATTCAGTGTGGCGCCTGCGTGGATTCCTGTCCTCGCAAGGTATTAAGCTATTCGATGAAACCTGTAGAAACAAAGAAAAAGATCAGAGAATTAGAGAATCAGAAGTAAATATAAGAAAGCGGTTGTTCCTAGGTCTAAGTTGTTGCAAGACTACAGAACAGCCGCTATTTTATTTACCCGTTAAAAGCCGGGAGTGTAATAGAAACAGGATCAGTAATCGGAATAGGCAGGGAATCGGTTCGCCTTAATGTGATTCTGCCATCTGGAGGAGGCGTCAGTGTAAAAAATGTAGTGATGACAGTTCCTGTCTCCGAACCTTTCTCAATGGTAGTGCCGGAGTTGGAAAGAGAATGGGAAAGACCATCTGAATCTAAGAAGTATTGGGCAAATGGGTTATAGACTGAAGGTCCATTTAACAGGAAAGCCAGAGTGACGGAAGAATCTTTTTCCTCAACAGAGAGTAGTGTGATATCCTCCTGTGCCGGAGTCATGGTCTTAGTGGAAATATCAATGGTAACGTATTCTTTCTCTTTGGGAATCAGGGAAAGACTTGTAAGAAGCAGTGTCTGAGACGACGGCTGGTCAAAGTAGTCTGACTCGATGAAAAAGACGGCAGAACTATAGTCTTCTTCGTATTCGGATGTAATTCGGTCTTCTGCAACTTCCGTAAGTGTGCCATCTTCTGAAAGAATAGAAAAGCCTAAATCGGAGATAAAGCAAGGGTTTTGTTCGTCAAATAAAACCTGAATCTCCGTACCGGTTGGATAGGTTTTTAAAGATTTGATTGTAAATTTCTGATTCTCCATCGTTTCCGTCTGATTCAGCGTGTGAACAACCGGTTCTACAAAATCATTCAAGGTGATATGAAAAGTAAATGGCCCAATCTGATTCAGTACACTGTCCGACTCGGTTCCATTTTCAGAAAGGGAAGCAGAAGTGTCTTTTAAGGATATCTTCTGAAAAGAAACGGTTAAGGTAAGGGCTTGTGGAAACTGTTTTTTATCCCCGGCGATTCGTGATTTTAAAAGGAACAGGTTATCATTTTCCTGAAGACTTGCTTTGGATACCGAAGAAAAGGAATTGACGGATTCAATCTGTTTCCCGGTATTGCTGTCAGAAAGGGTGATGGAAGAAAGCTTCATATAATCATCTTCCTTGTTAAGAACTCCTTCTGGCGGCTGGAAAAAGAAGATTACGTTATGCTCATCCGCAATAACATAAGGCATCGTGAGAGTGAGGTCATCGGTAGTGGCAGTCAGCTTGCATTCATTGATGTAGCTTGTATCAGCAGTCTGTTCAAAACCCCGATGAAGGATCAGGTGACTTGCAATCGAATGCAGCCACGGAACGGAAGAAACGGTATCTGCAAAGACAGGGCTGACATTCAGGCAAAGTATAAAGGATAAGAAGAGCACAGCAATGCCGGTAACATAAGCGGCAATTCGCTTGGCCATACGTTTCTCACAATTATGTAAGAGCAGATCACTGATTTCTTTTGTATGATCGGCAATTTCATGGATGCGGCTCATTCCAAGAAAGCTTTCTGAATGAACCTCCATATGATCGGCTTTTTCTTTTAATATTCGTTCCATTCTTTTCATATTCATTCTACGACAGAATCACTGTCTCCTCCTTCTCCCCTATATGTTAAATTTAGTTTTCGCAGTGCCTGATTATACAGCCGTTTTATCATTCGGGGTGTCTTACTCAAAATAATCCCAATTTCCTTATCGTTTAGCTCACAAAGAAATCGAAGACATAAAATCTCTTGCTCCAGGTCAGAAAGAGGAGCAAGAAAATTCATAAAGTCGTTATGAGATCCTGTTGTCATGGACGCAGTTCGTAGTTTTTTAGTCTGTTCATATTCGGGGATTTGTAAGGCACGCTTCTTTAAGATATCCAGGCAGAGCGATCTTGCAATACCTACCAGAAAGGTCATTTCACTAAGGACAGGGCTATAGCAGTCGGCATTTCTCTGAACGCGAAGAAACGTCTCCTGGGTTGCTTCACGGGCGAGAAATGGATCATCTAAAATACATAATGCAAGGCGATATACCTTTATATGATGCTCTTTATATAATGCCTTAAGGGAGAAAAAATCACCCGAGGCAATATCCTTTATATGATTCAAATCATTCTCCTTTCAACATCATCTCCTCCCTATAAGGTATGAGACGGGGTAATGATACCATGCATGTTATTTACACCTTTTTTACCATCGCTCATTTCCTGCAAAAAAAGAGCGTGCATATAGGAAAACTAACGTATTAGGGTTTTATTAGAAGGTTATTAGAACCGTTGAAACTACCAAGATGCTATATTAGGGGAAAAGGGGGCCAGAAAGCAGATATGGTATGGATTAGTATTCCCATAGAGAAATCAGATGGAGAGAGAGGGAAGGGAAAATAGAGAAAGGAAGAAATGGGGATAAATGGGAAGAAATAGATAGACACTTACAGAGAAGAGGCATAAAATAGAGGAAAGAATAGATGTCAGAAAAAAGGCGGGATAAAAGTGAAGAAGATTAATTCTATCTGGTATGGCGGTAAGATCATACTGGCAGGATTGATTTTTGCATTTGTGATACCAATTGGTATCGGAATTTTTCCTTTTACATCAGATATTCTTTCGGTTATTTCGAAAGTATCGTTCTTAGTAGGTATGTTGATTCTGATTGGATTTGGAATCTGGCTGGCAATTGAACTGCATCAGGATAAGCGGCTGAATCGATATTATGATAAGTATAGAAACAGGATGCAAAAGGTGGGGGAAGGCGTATATGAGTGCCAGGCGTGCGGAAATCGCAAGTTAAAGCAAGGAGATGAAAGATGCACAGTATGTGGAGCACGCTTTCAAAAGTAAAGGATAGAAAGATTATGGAAAGGAGAACTATATGGAGTCAAAAGAAGAGGCGCTGGAACGAATGATAGACCC
>CALZIE010000071.1 GCA_945787565.1 uncultured Lachnospiraceae bacterium | reverse complement strand
ACAATGATGAGTGCTAATAATTAGAAAAGCTAGTGTAATACAATTAGCATATCTATTACGCATGTAACATGCCGGGAAGTGTGGGCATGAAGGTATTCACATAGCCACTAGGATTTTATAAGGAGGAATATGAAATGAGATTAGTACCTTTAGGAGACAAAGTTGTATTAAAGCAGTTAGTTGCAGAGGAAACAACAAAATCAGGAATTGTATTACCAGGGCAGGCAAAGGAGAAGCCACAGCAAGCAGAGGTTATTGCAGTTGGTCCTGGCGGAATCGTAGATGGTAAGGAAGTTACAATGCAGGTTAAGGTTGGAGATCACGTAATCTACTCCAAATATGCAGGAACAGAAGTTAAGCTTGGTGAAGACGAATATATCGTTGTAAAACAGAATGATATCGTCGCAATCGTAGAAGAATAGAACGGATTGCTTTTATAGAAGCACATATAGGATAGAGAAAACGATTATCAATAGTATGGAGGATGTTAATTATGGCTAAAGAGATTAAATACGGAGCAGATGTCAGAGCAGCTCTTGGAGCAGGCGTTAATAAGTTAGCAGATACAGTTAAGGTAACATTAGGACCAAAAGGAAGAAATGTTGTTCTTGATAAATCTTTCGGCGCACCATTAATCACAAACGATGGTGTTACAATTGCAAAGGAAATCGAATTAGAAGATTCTTTTGAAAACATGGGCGCTCAGTTAGTAAAAGAAGTTGCGACTAAGACAAATGATGTTGCAGGTGATGGTACAACTACCGCTACTGTTTTAGCTCAGGCTATGATCAACGAAGGCATGAAGAACTTAGCAGCTGGTGCTAATCCAATTATCTTAAGAAAAGGTATGAAGAAAGCAACAGAATGCGCAGTAGAAGCAATCGGCAAGATGAGCTCTTCCATTACAGGTAAAGAACAGATCGCAAAAGTTGCTGCTATTTCCGCAGGAGATGAAACAGTTGGTGAATTAGTTGCTGACGCTATGGAAAAGGTTTCTAAAGATGGTGTTATCACAATCGAAGAATCCAAGACTATGAAGACTGAACTTGATTTAGTAGAAGGTATGCAGTTCGACCGTGGATATGTTTCTGCATATATGGCAACTGATATGGATAAGATGGAAGCAAACCTTGATAATCCATATATCTTAATCACAGATAAGAAGATCTCCAACATTCAGGAAATCCTTCCAATCTTAGAGCAGATCGTACAGGGCGGCCAGAGATTATTAATCATCGCAGAAGATATTGAAGGCGAAGCATTAACAACTTTAGTTATCAATAAATTAAGAGGAACTTTCACTGTAGTAGGTGTTAAGGCTCCAGGATATGGTGACAGAAGAAAAGCTATGTTACAGGATATCGCTATCTTAACAGGTGGTACTGTAATTTCTGATGAACTTGGCCTTGAATTAAAAGACACAACTCTTGATCAGCTTGGTCGTGCAAAATCCGTTAAAGTTCAGAAAGAAAACACAATCATCGTTGATGGTGAAGGCAGCAAAGACGAAATCGCAGCAAGAATCGCTCAGATCAGAGCTCAGATTGCAGAAACAACTTCTGAATTTGATAAAGAAAAATTACAGGAAAGACTTGCAAAACTTGCAGGTGGCGTAGCTGTAATCCGTGTTGGTGCTGCAACTGAAACAGAAATGAAGGAAAACAAACTTCGTATGGAAGATGCTCTTGCAGCAACAAAAGCAGCTGTTGAAGAAGGCATCATCGCAGGTGGCGGATCTGCTTACATTCATGCATCCAAAGAAGTTGCAAAACTTGCAGCTGAGTTAGAAGGCGATGAAAAGACAGGCGCTAACATCATCTTAAAGGCATTAGAAGCTCCATTAAGCTGCATCGCATTAAATGCAGGTCTTGAAGGATCCGTAATCGTAAACAAAGTAAGAGAATCCAACCCAGGTATTGGTTTCAACGCATTAACAGAAGAATATGTAGATATGGTAGCTGATGGTATCCTTGACCCAGCTAAGGTTACAAGAAGCGCTCTTCAGAACGCTACAAGCGTAGCATCTACCTTCTTAACAACAGAATCTGCTGTTGCCAATATCAAAGAAGACGCTCCAGCAGTTCCAGCAGGCGGCGCAGGCGGAATGGGCATGATGTAATATCAACCTGAGATAAAGGAATAAAAGGAATCTGCGAATGCTTTTGTTTTAATAAAGAGTGATCGCAGTTCCTTAAATAATAAAATAGAGTTATCTGCTTTATTAGAGTGTCATATGATATTCCAGGCAGGTAGCTCTATTTTTTACTTTTTTCAGAAATTTCGTCAAGACTTGCCTATATCTTATCTTATGTGCACTGTGTTTAGAAAGATTTAATAGATTTATGGAAAAAGACGGGCGAAAAGGGTTTAACTTTTTTGGGGGATTTAGTATAATAGAAGAGATAAAAAAAGGCCAAAATAGGTGAAATTAATATACATAGAGGAGGATAAGTATATGAATGAATCATATGCAGAAGCTGGGGTAAAGAGAAAGCAGACGATGAAGAACCAGCTCATCAAAGCTGCGATGATTGCTGCTATCGTGGTTATGGTTGTGTTTGGATCCATGATTATTGGTTCATTTGCCATGTTAATCGCCTGTGCATTAATTGTGGCAGCCGTTTATGTATTTCCAAGAATGAATGTGGAATATGAGTATGTGTTCTGTGACGGCCAGCTTGATTTTGACAAGATTATGGGGAATGCCAAGAGAAAGACCGCACTTCGTATCGACTTCGATAAAGTGGAGATGATGGCGCCAGCAAGCTCTCATGTGATCGACAATTACAATCATATGCAGTTAAAGGTAAAGGATTTTACATCTTTAATGCCAGACCGTAAAGTATATGCTGTAATTGTAAGAGACGGCGAAAGTACATTAAAGGTACTTTTCGAGCCAAATGAGAAGATGGTTAACTGTATCAAACAAAAAGCACCAAGAAAGGTCTCAGAATACTAGAAAGGTGATTAAAAAAGGAAGTCAGATACTGCAGGAATGTAGTACCTGGCTTCCTTTTTTCTGATTAATAGGGATACTAAATAGGAGGCTAATTGTACAGCGCTTTTGGGTAGATAAGAGTGGAAGAACAAAGCTTAGAGAGGGAAAGTGTAGACAGACAGAACCAATTTGTCAGGGAGAATAAGCGGAAGCGAATAATATCATAGAAAATGAATAATCAGGGATTGATTACATAAAATAAGTAAAATAGAAATAGAATTATAAATATTCATAAAAATGAAAAAATAAACACAAATCGATTCTTATAGACAAAGAAAAACGGACCATCGATTTTATTTAAGAAAAAGGAAAAACAGGTATCGTATTTTAGGAGTATGGATATGATTTACAGCTTACCATAAGGAGAAATAATGGACGCTATAAGCCACGGTTTTTAATGGCAGAAAAGTTTAGAAACTTGTCTTTTTTCTCGTTTTTTTAGGCTTGACAAGGTATATAAAAAAAAGTATACTTGTGAAAATTATCGCAGTTCAGGCAGAGCGAAGGGAAGATATGCATGCTTATTTTCCAAAAAACTTGTTTGAATATTTAACGATTGGAATTTTTATTTTTAGAAAGTGAGGACATTAGAAATGGGAACGATTATTGGCGACGGTATTACATTTGACGACGTGCTTTTAGTACCTGCTTATTCTGAAGTAATACCAAATCAAGTTAATTTATCAACACAGCTAACAAAGAAAATCAAACTAAACATTCCTGTGATGAGTGCTGGTATGGATACTGTTACAGAGCACAGAATGGCAATTGCGATGGCAAGACAGGGTGGTATTGGCGTAATCCACAAGAATATGTCAATTGAAGCGCAGGCAGAGGAAGTTGATAAAGTAAAACGTTCCGAGAACGGAGTTATTACTGATCCATTTTCTTTATCTCCAGAGCATACCTTACATGATGCGGATGAGTTAATGGCGAAGTTCAGAATCTCTGGTGTACCAATTACAGAAGGAAAGAAATTAGTTGGTATTATTACAAACCGTGACTTAAAGTTTGAAACAGACTTTACAAGAAAAATCAAGGAATGTATGACAAGCGAGGGCTTAGTAACTGCTAGAGAAGGCGTTACATTAGAAGAAGCCAAAGAAATCCTTGGACGTGCAAGAAAAGAAAAGCTACCAATTGTTGATGCAGAAGGAAATTTAAAAGGTCTGATCACAATCAAAGATATTGAAAAGACAATCAAATATCCATTAGCAGCAAAAGATGAGCAGGGCAGATTATTATGTGCGGCAGGCGTTGGTGTAACAGCGAATATCTTAGACCGTGTAGAAGCATTAGTAAAAGCAAAAGTAGATGCAATTGTAATTGATACTGCTCACGGACATTCTGCAAATGTTATCAAAGTCGTAAAAATGGTTCGTGAAAAATTCCCAGATCTTCAGATCATTGCCGGAAATGTTGCAACAGGTGAAGCAACTCGTGCATTAATCGAAGCTGGTGTTGACTGTGTTAAGGTTGGTATCGGTCCTGGTTCCATCTGTACAACTCGTGTTGTTGCAGGTATCGGTGTTCCACAGATCACAGCAATCATGGACGCTTACAGCGTAGCAAAAGAATACGGTATTCCAATCATTGCTGATGGCGGTATTAAGTATTCTGGTGATATCACAAAAGCAATCGCAGCTGGTGCGAATGTTGTCATGATGGGTAGCATTTTCGCAGGATGTGATGAATCCCCAGGAACTTACGAGTTATATCAGGGAAGAAAATATAAAGTATATCGTGGTATGGGCTCTATCGCAGCAATGGAAAACGGAAGCAAAGACCGTTACTTCCAGGCAGATGCGAAGAAGTTAGTTCCAGAAGGTGTAGAAGGACGTGTGGCATACAAAGGTATGTTAGAAGATACCATCTTCCAGTTAATGGGCGGTCTTCGTTCTGGTATGGGCTACTGTGGAGCACCGGATATTGAAACATTAAAACAGACAGGTCGTTTTGTTAAGATTTCCGCTGCTTCCTTAAAGGAAAGTCATCCACATGATATTCATATTACAAAAGAAGCACCAAACTATAGTGTAGATCAGTAATTCGATTTTTAGATACAAGGGGGATGTCCTCAGCAATCAAAATTCAGATGTCTTAATAAGACAGAAATAGAGTTTTGATCGTTGGCGGCATCCTCTTGTTTTTGAAAATGATTTATGGAATAATAGGGGTATATTTTATTTACATATGGAGGAGTTAATATGGAACAGCTGACAAAAGAAGAATGGATGATGAGAAAAAGAAAGATTTATTATTCTCTGTTAGGGATCGCAGGTGTTCTTGGAGTTAGCATTTTTGTAATGTTCATCGCTGTGATAAGGACGTTATTTTTTTAAGCTGGAAAAATAAAATGAGGGAAAGAAAGCATTTACAATAAAACATACGAAGTCTTGGAATACACTCCCATACAAATTATCTTGGCTTTCGGAAATACTGATAATACAGAAGTGAAGATAATTTTCTAGGTTTACTGGCAGATGGGAGGCAAATCGCATGTTGCTGAAGATAGATGGCGGAAAGAAAAAAATCCTGATGTTGTCTATGATGTTTGGGGTTGTAGTTTTATTTTCATGCGGATGCAGTGTTGGCAGCATGGGCATGCCACAGGATTTTAGCGGTATTTGGAGTTTGGACGAATATGGACAGGAAACCGAAACGAAGAATAGTTATGAAGAAGAAAGCGTAGAAAAAGCGATGGAAGGAACGTATTCCTACTATTCCAATCAAGAGTTTTCTTCTTTCGCTAAGAGTCGTGAGGCAAAAAGCATTTACGATCGCGATTATTGGGAAACGGCATTTATGATGCTGCAACAAAAAAAGCAAGAACGGGAATATACAATTGATAGTCCTTTATTTATTCTAAATCCATTTGGAACGAATATGACAGGGTTATATGTTTATTTGGGGGCAAAAAAACAGCGTATTCAGGTATCTTATGTGGTATCTGTTGAAGATACAACAATTCCAGACTTTTACGGCACGATGTATCTTGGAAGCACAGAAGAGGATGTTTTAGAAGGTCAGCTAATCGGAATGATTGCAGGAATGAGAAACAAGGTTGTGCTTACCGTTATGACACCGGATGGCAGTATCCTATCCGAAAAAGTGTATTATTTTGATGTACCAGCATATAGCAATGCATTTTCATCCGTCTTAAATTCTGAGTATGCACAGGATGCTGTGCTGACACGAGGATTCTATATCCTGTCTGCAAAAGACGGGGAAACGACTTATTTCCTATTTTATGATAATTATGGTATATTACGGGCCCAGATTCCTACGAAAGTAACGACCCAGGAGACAAAGATTGTACAGGCAGACAATCATCTTTTCTTTGCCGCATCAGATGAGAATTTTGTATTAATGGACCATTTAGGATACGTGGTAGCAGATTATCCGGCAGAAAAGGGGCAATATAAGGATTATGTTTACGATAGTAAGAAGAAATGTATTCTGCTCCTAGAGAAAGAAGAAGGAAGCTATTGTGCAGACAAGCTAAAGAAACTGAATCTGGAGACAAAAGAGATAACCGAGCTAGCTGACTTTTCTACCCTTTTGGAAGGACTAGAGATAATGGGGCATGGAGAAGGGGCAGAAGATCAGAAACAAACAGAAAATCAGAAGCAGACAGAAAATCTAAATGCAGAAAAAAATGCGAAAGAAGAGAATCAACAAGTGGATCAAACGAAAGCAGAGGATACGGACTGGCTGTCACTTAGCAGCATTCAGCTTGTAGATAATCATGATATTGTGGCAAGTTCGAGAGCGCTTTCTATGATCATCCGGGTGAATAATATTTATACCTGTCCGGTTATACGGTGGATGATTGGGGCAGATAAGACTGTAGCAGGAACGGAGTATGAGTCTCTTATGCTGACCAAGGAAGGGGATTTTTTAATACAGGCAGGCCAGGATGCGGTCTACTATTCAAAAGATAGAAAGGGGAAGGAAGGACAGTATTATCTTTCTTTTTTAAATCATAACTACTGGAAAAAGGATACAGCATTAGAAACAGAGGATAGAATGGATCCTGTAAACTCGTATTTTTACTGTTATGCTGTGGATGAATGCAAGAACCAGTACCGCTTAGTAGCACGAATCGCTCTTCCGTATACAGCAAGTGAAAGTACGGCTCTTCCATATGGAAAGCATTTTATTATCAGTATCGGAAAAGATAAGACATTTATGGAATATAGCAATAAAGGAGAACTGGTATCTAAGTTTACAGTACCAGATACCGAATTCTCCTATAAAGTCTATAAAGCCACAATGGACCGCTATTGGTTTTAAGTAAAGAACGGATTAGTGTTTCTCAAGTTTGCGATAATGTCGATAACGAAGGTATAGAATTAGGCTTCCTGCAAGCACGCAAAAGATGATAATAAGCGCACACTGTAAAAAGAAGCTTTCAGGGAGGATATTAATGATGGGATCGGTGATCGGATCAAATAGCCAGTCATCGTTGGAAAATACAAGACGGTGAAAGAGCTCAAAGGTTTTGCTGAAATTAATCGCACTTCCAATCAGACAGATTAGAGGGAGAAGAATCATAGTAATGCTTGAAATAAGCAGATACTCGTGATTCTTCTTCCTTTTTTTATATAAGATGATGCCAACAAGGAGTACAAAGGTGACAAGGGCGCTTATATAAAAGAACTGAAAGAGAACTTTTACTTCTGCAAAATGAGAGAGACCGCTTTCGGAAGCAGGAAGGGATGGAAAGGAAAGTTTTCCTTGATAGAACGGAGAACAGTAGTCAATTAAAGCATCATAATTCTCTTTTATGATAGAGGCCGGTAGACCGGACTGGGCTTCCAAATTTAAAAGCTTGATATCTGCATAAAAAAGTGGACGGAAATTAATTGCAATCATAAGTCCGACGGAAATAAAAAATAGTGTGAATAAAATACCGGTAAGAACACCACGCAGACGGGCAACGTGTTTTTGCATAGGCCACCTCCAAAGGTTTGAATTTAACATTCATTATAAGGCAGTGGGATGGGTTTATTCAATAGAGAAGTTGAAATGCTTATTATGCCCGCTGATCGAATGTATAGCGATTCCCTTTTATGACCATCGGCTGATCACAGGATTTTTGAATCTCATCCATAACAGAATGAAGCGTTTCCTGTTCTTTTATACTGTAGTTTAAATAATATCCCTTAGACTGCAGGTGCTTTGAGAAGGCAGGCAGATGTTTCTCCACAAGAGCACAGGAATCATTTGTAAGATAAAACTTAGCCTGGACATTCTTTCGGTGCATGGTGATATGGACGTCGACTGGTCCTAAAAAGTCCATATCCAGATGTAATAACACACTGATATCATCCGGATTTTGCTTTAGTTCCTTTTTCTTTGTATAGATAAAGAGTTCACTGTGGATATTTTTTTCTTTTAGCTGAAATGGCAGCTGGGCAAATACCATAACGGAATTTAAGTTCTTCATAAAGTCAATATTATCTTTTAACTGGGTAAGTTGGTTGTCTGCGTTTTTAACATGTTCTCCGCCTTTTTCCTGTAAGGCTTTTCTTAGAATGTGTAAATCCTCTTCTAAGCGATCATAAAAAGAGGAGATGCCGTTTTTCTTTAAGTCATCGACAGAAAGTGAAAAATGGTTTTTCCATAGCTTTGAGAAAATATCAACAAAGGACGGATCGGTGAGTAAAGCAGAAGTGTCTGCAGCTAACATGGGAGTTTCAGCTGATGAAAAGCGGGGGAGGGCAGAAGAAAGAGAAGAAGTAGACCCTTCTTTTGGTAATTCGCCTTGTTGTATGTTATTTAGCACATCCATGGAAGAAACGGGGGCATCATCTTCTTTTAAGCCGAGGCCAGAAAGGAAGGATTCTGGCTGAGTAGGGTTTAGAATGTCCTCCATATTGTCAGCGCTTTTGAGACTGCTTTCCATGATTTTAGTAAAGGCTTCAAAAAGTGCCTTTGCCTCTTCTGACTGTGGAGCAGTGGTCATAATAGTAAGAAGAGAATCTTTTAAATTCCCTAGTTCTTTCGTAAGTTCATGCTCCTGATTCTGATAAAGGGTCATCTGTGAGACTGAGGCAGGTGTAATCGGAAGGTTTAGCTTCATAAGAAGAGCAAGGTCTTTTGGCGATGTATCGGGATACATGCGAACATAGTGGTGCAGAAGCTTTAAGGTATTCTTATCAATCGGCAGGTTCTCATGAAGAAGAGAGAGAACAAGCTCTTTTGTTTCTTCATTTTTCGGAATGCCAGCTTCTAATAATGCTTTTTCTACCGTGGTGTCTAGAGAGGATGGAATGGAGGAAGAAAGCAGCTTTAGCACAAGAGCCGAATCATGAAAGCCAGATACCTGAAAGGATGCAGTATCACCGATATTAAGAGGGATAGACCCATCTAGGATTGCATGGATGATGCTTTCATCCGGAAGGGAAATGGTAAGGCTGTTTTTATTAAGATCTACAATCGTACCTTCTACAATCTGTCCAGGTTTTGAATCGGACATAGCCTCGGTAAGGCAGGTCTCAAAGGAAACTGAAGGTGTATCTTTTAAGATCGTCTGAGAAAGAGAAGGCATATTGGAAAAGAAGGGGATGAAATTTGAACTCATACAGGTTACCTCATAGCAATTTATTTTCTCCTTTTTGTGAAAAGGAAGATTCTAACCTATATATCGGCCATTCTGGGGGCCAGTTTAAGGAAAAACTCTTGCATAATCATATCCGGTATGGTATCATCACTTTTGAACAAAGGCGTTCTTGGAGGCTATTCGTCTATCCAAGAACGATTTTTTTTACCCTTTTTTGCTTTAACGCTTTAAAAATATAAAGGAAAGAGGTTATAGGATGAACGTTACATTAGAAGAGAGCAGACGTGTAAAGCAGGGATTGTATGATCCGAGATTTGAGCATGACAACTGTGGCATAGGTGCCATTGTGAATATCAAGGGAAATAAGACCCATGAGACAGTTGCAGGCGCACTAAAGATAGTAGAGAATCTGGAGCACCGTGCCGGAAAAGATGCAGAAGGAAAGACCGGAGACGGTGTTGGTATTCTGCTTCAGATCTGTCATAAATTTTTCGTAAATGCCGTGAAACCTTTAGGCATTACGCTTGGTGAGGAACGGGAATACGGAATTGGAATGTTCTTCTTTCCGACCGATGAATTAAAACGCAACCAGGCAAAGAAGATGTTTGAAATTATTGTAGAAAAAGAAGGCTTAAAGTTCTTAGGATGGCGTGAAGTACCAATACATCCAGAGACACTTGGACATAAAGCATTAGAATGCATGCCATATATTTTGCAGTGCTTTGTAAAGAAACCGAAGAATGTAGCCAAAGGGCTTGATTTCGATCGTATTCTCTATATTGCAAGAAGGACATTTGAGCAGAGTAATGATAATACGTACGTGGTGTCCTTAAGCAGCCGTACGATCGTATATAAAGGAATGTTCTTAGTCGGACAGTTACGTATGTTTTTTGAGGATCTGCAGTCAGATCTGTATGAATCCGCGATTGCCATCGTGCATTCCAGATTCAGTACGAACACGAATCCAAGCTGGCGAAGAGCACATCCAAATCGTTTTATTGTACATAATGGAGAAATTAATACCATCCGTGGAAATGCGGATAAGATGCTTGCCAGAGAAGAGACGATGGAATCCAAGTATTTAAAAGGGGAATTCCAGAAAGTACTTCCTGTCATCAATACCGAAGGAAGTGACTCTGCCATGTTAGATAATACCTTAGAATTCCTTGTAATGTCCGGTATGGAGCTTCCGCTTGCGGTAATGATCACGATTCCGGAACCATGGGAGAAGGATGCGAATATCTCAGAGGCAAAACGGGATTTCTATCAGTATTATGCTACTATGATGGAACCGTGGGACGGACCGGCATCTATTTTATTCAGTGACGGTGATATAATGGGCGCTGTCTTAGACCGAAACGGCCTTCGTCCATCCCGCTATTATATTACAACCGATGATCAGGTTATCTTATCTTCCGAAGTAGGCGTATTAGAGATTCCACCGGAA
>CALZIE010000070.1 GCA_945787565.1 uncultured Lachnospiraceae bacterium | reverse complement strand
GCCACTTTGTCGCGCCGTAGCCGCAGGCGGAGTGCGCATCCCTCGGAGAGTTTTTAATTCATAGGGGATTGCAGAGCAATTTCCTATGAATTAAAAAAAGTCATTAAACAAGTTTTCACTTGTCTAACGACCTCTTTGCCATATCTTATGGCGAATATAGCACATGATTTTTTCTTTGTCAATATAATTTGTTAATTTTTACCTTTTTAATTACTTAAATGATAGCAAATTTATTTTTATAAAATAAATTTACAAATGAAGACATTTTTAAGTAAAAAAATTGGTCGAACTAAAAGGGAACGATTCTTAGAATGTTCTCTTTTAGTTCGACCTTTATTTAAACAAACGCTTCTCTATCTTCCCGTAGGATACTTTTTAAAGAGTTCAGAAACGGTGTTATAGATTGTCTGCGCTGCTTTCTTCTGGAATGTTGCGTTTATCAGGTTATTGTAGTCACTATCATTGCTGATAAAGGCTAGCTCGATTAAAACTGCTGGCACATTGGTTTCTCTTACTACTACAAAGTTCTGAGTCTTTACGCCTCGATTATTCGTTCCAAGAGCGCTTACTAAATTATTTACAAATAAAGACGCCATGATCTTGCTTGTAAGACCACTTGCAGTCTTAGATGTATTCTTTGTGCTGTAATATACGCTTGTTCCCTTGGCGGTTGCAGAGGTTCCTGCTGCCGAGTCAATATGAAGACTTACAAAGAAATCTGCCTTCACATCATCTGCAAATGCCGCTCTGTCGTATAAACCTACATACGTATCATCTAATCTTGTATAATACGCTTTGATGTCGGAACTTTCAAAATATGGTCTTCCGTACGTAATCAGGATTTTAGATACAATATTCTTCTCATATGTGGTTCCTCTTGATGTACCTGGATCATTTCCGCCATGTCCTGCATCTAAAACAACGATTTT
Organism: uncultured Lachnospiraceae bacterium; assembly: GCA_945787565.1. GTDB lineage: Bacteria > Bacillota > Clostridia > Lachnospirales > Lachnospiraceae > Lachnoclostridium. The sequence goes on along the minus strand of CALZIE010000070.1, from coordinate 10,287 downwards.
GGAATAAATCTCATCTGGATCACCAACGGTTACGCGAAGTGTCTGATTGACATACTCTGTCTTGTATCCTTGAATCTTTGTTGTTACAAGCGTAACGCTTGTTGTATTGCTAGAGGAATCATATGCTGTGGTAATCTGCTTCACTGTGCTGTACGGTGAAGTAATTGGGTTTGCCTTATAAAATGCAGTCTGATCGCCTGGTATCTTAAAGACAATTTTCTTTAAAAGATAAAGGTCATCATCTGTAATCTGATCTTCCGTTACATTGGATGGAAGCTTGATTACAATTGCATCTGTTGTCTCTTCCGGTGTTGTCACGATTTCTACTTCCGGTTCAAAGTATACACGAAGAATATTTTCATCCTGAGATATCTGGTATGCTTTGTATTCAGATGGTTGCTTAATCGTATATTTTACCGTATTCACATCCGTTTCTTTAATAAGAGTGGCATCGGAATAATCCGCTGATGAATATTTCTGCTCTCCTACTGTATTTACGGTGTTTTTCAAGGTCACATATACATAGGCACCATCATCCACAATCTCTGGCGTTACTTCTGCGATTGTTGTCATGGCATAATACTTGGTTCCATCCGGCATCATTCCAGCAGTCACTTCTGTTATATAATTTGGATATACCGTTACCGTAAGGGTTAACCCGTCTTCTGAAAGGGAAGCATTATATCCCATATTCTCATTTGTGAGCTGCATCACAGCTAATGCTTTATTCCCTGCTGTATCATAAGAAACAGTCACGCTATCTGCTAAATTGCCCCCTAATGAATATAGATTATCCGAAGCAATGGTATCATTCATTGTAATAGATATAAGGTTACCAGAAAGAGCAACCATCGTCTGAGATGCAGGTTTATCAAATTGGAATACATATGTCTCAAAACTTCCAGTAGAACCACTCTTTGTCACACCGGTAAAATAACCATTTTCCTGAACAGATGCACTAAAACTTAACGGCGTATTTCTTACATTGAAAGCTGCCTGAGCCATTCTAACTTCCTCACTTAAGGAATCTAAGACAGAATAGCTGTAATATGTTGCTTCTGAAACAGTTCCACTTGATGGTGTCTGTGTTGGCATTGGAGTCGGTGTAGCTGTTGGCTTCTTAGTCGGCACTGGAGTAGCTGTTGCCTTCTTAATGGTAATCTGGGATGTCACACCTGTATTCTTCGATGTTGTGATTACTGATGTCTTTGTAGCAGTATCCCAGGTATAATCATATCCAAGTGCTTTTGCAAGAAAAGACCCCGGCACAAGCACGACTTCCGCTCCGGTATCTAAGTTCTTTACCTTCTTTGGAGATACACCACAATCTGTCTCTTCTCCATTAATGGTAGCGACCGTGCTTCCTGGTGTCATTTTCACAGTGATACTGCCTTTTGTAAAGGTAAGCACACCTGTCGTTTTATCCTCTTTATACGTAACCCCCATTTTCTTTGCAAATACTCTCCATGCCTGTACCATGGCTGTATTCGAAATAAGAATGGATGGCATATTACTGATATCTACTTTTGCTCCATCTACGGTTACATTTCCAACAGTTCCGGTATAAGATACCTCTGTACCGTCATAGGAAAGCTTCATCGCTTTTGTGATGCTGACTGTGGCTGTACTCCTATTCCATACATATCCGTATCCGAATGTATCCGCTACGAAACGGGTTGGCACAAGAACAGCCGTTTTCCCTGATGCCTTATATTTCACAGAAATCGGTGTTGCATTCATCGTTACACTTTTTCCATCAATCGTTGCTTTATTACTGCCGATTGTCATTACTAAAGTCTTGCTTCCATCGGTCATTGTTATCGTCTTTTTTGTCTTATTGATCTTAACGCTTAAACCTAAGGCAGAAGAAAAAATATCTGCCGCAGAACCTAAGGCCACACCATTATCACTTAAAATACCCGGTGTACCTGTAAGGCTAATAGCCGTTCCATTATACTGATATGTAATCTGCTTATCCGTATATGTCACACTCTTACTGGTCGTGTAATTATACAGCTTAAGACTGCTTGCCGCATTGACTGCTCCTGCAGGTGCAGTTCCAACTAGCATCGCCACAGTCAGAGCGAGTGCGATTTTCCTATAAAATTTCTTCATTGTTTTATCACCTATGCTTTTCTTTTTTCTCTTATCCTTTTCAATATTTGGCTCTACATGTAAAATAATCCATAAAAATGTTTTTATTGTGTCAAAATTAGATTATTTTTTAATTTTTTTAATTTCTACATTGTTTGCCACTTTCAACTTGCCAAATCAAAAAACAGACAGGAAAGCGTTTCTCTTCCTGTCTGTTTTTATTTAAGCACACTGCTATTTTTAGAATAATCCTGTAATCACACCATCATCGGACACATCGATACGGTCTGCTGCCGGAGTTTTTGGAAGACCTGGCATTGTCATTACATTTCCTGTAATTGCTACCACAAATCCAGCTCCTGCATTCACATACACTTCACGGATATTTACTGTAAATCCATAAGGACGTCCTAGCTTTGTTGCATCATCGGATAAGGAGTACTGATTCTTTGCCATACATACTGGCAGGCTTCCAAATCCAAGTTCTTCAATCCTTGCAAGTGCTTTTGAGGCAGCGACATCATAAGTTACTCCATCTGCTCCATAGATTTCAGTTGCGATACAATGAATCTTTTCTTTTAAGGAAAGCTCATTCTCATATAATGGCTTAAAGTGGCTTTCTTTTGTTTCTATTGTTCTGATTACTTTATTAGCAAGATCGATTCCGCCTTCTCCGCCTTTTTCCCAAACTTCTGATAAGGAGAATTCGCATCCGCGTGCTTCACAGAAGTCTTTTACAAACTGTAATTCTGCATCGGTATCGGTTGCGAAACGGTTTAATGTCACAACGGCTGGAACACCAAACTTCTGTACGTTCTCGATATGCTTTTCTAAGTTCACGATACCTGCTTTTAATGCATCAAGATTTTCTGCACCTAACTCTGTCTTTGGAACACCGCCATTGTATTTTAAGGCACGAACGGTTGCTACAATTACAACTGCATCTGGATGTAATTCTGCCATACGGCATTTAATATCAAAGAATTTCTCAGCCCCTAAATCTGCACCGAATCCGGCTTCTGTCACTACATAGTCTGCTAACTTAAGAGCTGTCTTTGTAGCACGAACGGAGTTACATCCATGCGCGATATTTGCAAATGGTCCACCATGCACGAATGCTGGTGTGTGTTCTAATGTCTGAATTAAATTTGGCTTAAGGGCATCTTTTAACAGCGCTGCCATAGAACCTACCGCATTCAGCTGTTTTGCGGTTACTGGTTCTCCATCATAGGTATATGCCACAATAATTCTTCCAAGACGTTCTTTTAAGTCTTTCATATCATTGGCAAGGCATAGAATCGCCATAATTTCAGATGCTACGGTAATGATGAAATGATCTTCTCTTACAACGCCGTCTGCTTTTCTTCCAAGACCTACTACGATGTTACGAAGCACTCTGTCGTTCATATCAAGACAACGTTTCCATACAATCTGGTTGGTATCGATATTCAATGCATTTCCCTGATGAATATGATTATCTAGCATGGCTGCCAATAAGTTATTCGCGGAAGTGATGGCATGAAAATCACCGGTAAAATGAAGATTCAAGTCTTCCATTGGAACAACCTGTGCATATCCGCCGCCTGCTGCACCGCCTTTGATACCGAAGCATGGACCAAGGGATGGCTCACGAAGGGCAATGATTGCTTTCTTATTCAGTTTTCCGAATGCTTCTCCTAAACCAACGGTTGTTGTTGTCTTACCTTCTCCTGCCGGAGTTGGATTAATTGCTGTCACAAGGATTAATTTTCCGTCTTTTTCATCTTTCACTCGCTCTAACAGTTCATCGGTCACCTTCGCTTTATATTTTCCATAGAAATCAAGTTCATCTTCTGCTATGTTAAGCTTAGCTGCCACTTCCCTGATGTGCTGCATATTCGCTTCCTGTGCGATCTGAATATCTGTTTTCATGATTCCTTCCTCCTGCTCTTTTATTACTTACAAATCAACGGATTGGATTACTCCGTTTTTTGTTTCTCTTTATTTCTTTTTTATTGCTTGCTTTATTTCCCTATCGTTCTCTATTTCTATTAAATAATGACCAAATTCGCCATATTTTTCTGTCCTAACACAGATTCCATTATAACAAATTATATACAAAAAAAAAGACTTTTAATTATTATTTATTCTCCCGTCATTCATTATGATGCCTAATAAGGTTGACTTTCTTTGTACTTGTATTACTCACTTCATATCCATTCTCGCCTAATATCTTGCTTTTCAAACCCTGCTCGTCTATAATGAATTCAGACAAAAAACAAACTAAGATAGAAAGGCTAGCATTTGATTATGAAGATAAAAACTATAATCTTTGACCTGGATGGAACCCTTCTTGACACGCTGAAGGACCTTCAAGAAAGTGTAAACCATACATTAGCTCATTACCATTACCCACTTCGTTCTTTAGATGAAGTACGCCGTTTTATTGGCAATGGGGTACGTATCCTTTTAACCCGTGCTTTTCCTGAAGGTACAAGTGAGGCTATGATTGAGGAAGCTCTTGTGATTTTCAGGAACCATTACTCTACTCATATGTATGATAATACCTGTTTATACAAAGGTATTGATACCATGCTTTCTACTCTTTCTAATGCCGGTTATCGTCTTGCGATTGTATCGAATAAGATGGACTCTGCGGTAAAAGAGCTGGATTTAAAGTTTTTTAATGGCATGATAGAGCTTGCGATGGGTGCACCAAAAGAGCATAAGAAACCGGATCCTTATACGGTATTAGAGGTGATGAAGGCATTTTCCTGCCCCGCTGATGAATGTATCTATGTAGGGGATTCCGATGTAGATATTGAAACCGCACATAATGCATCTCTTCGTTGCATTGGTGTATCTTGGGGTTTCCGTGGCCGCGATTTTCTAGACGAACATGGTGCCGATTTTATCATCGACCACCCATCTGAACTGATCTCACTGATTCAAGCTATATAACGAAAAAAGGCGGCATCTTTACTATACTACATTTGTGTAAAGGTACCGTCTTCTTACTGTTTTAAGGACTCTATATAATCGTATTTCCTGACTATGGTTATTCGTTTATATTTATTAGATTGTTATTCAATCCTCTATCCTGTAACTATGTTATTTGGAACGTGACTTGTTGTCACATTGGACAGGACTTATTATAACACATAGCCTAGAATATGCATTCTGTAATTACTGGAAATACATTTGCAGGTTTACAGTCTATGGAACAAGGCGGTTAATATCTCTTGGGAACAAAGAAGCATAACGAATATTGTCTTTATTTAAAAGTTTCATCGTCAGACGTTCCAAACCGATTCCAAGTCCCCCATGTGGTGGCATTCCATACTTATGCATCATCAGATAGCTTGTAAATAATTCCGGATCCATGTTCCGTTTCTTCATCTTCTCTAACTGTTCTTCATATCCATGTATTCTCTGTCCTCCGGTCGTCACTTCAATTCCCCGGAAGAATAAATCGAAACTTAATGTATAAGCCCTATTTTCCGGATCCTCCATCGCATAAAATGGACGTTTCTTCTCTGGATAGTGCGTTACAAACACGAAGTCACTGCCACATTCCTTCTTAATCAGTTCTCCAAGCAGTCTTTCTTCTTCCGGTTCAAAATCATCGGTATCCTTGATTGCTCTTTTATACACTCTGCTTACCAATTCCTTAGCATCTGCAAAACGAATTGCAGGAATGCTATCAATGACGGGCACTTCTACTGCCAACAACTCTAACTCTTTTTGATAATGCTCTTTTAAAAAAGCAAATGCTTCTTTTAATAACGCTGTCTCCGTCTCCATAATCTCTGAGAAATCCTTAATATATCCCATCTCAAAGTCCACACCTGTATATTCATTCAGATGACGATTCGTATCATGCTTCTCTGCCCGATATACTGCTCCAATCTCAAATACCTTTGTATAGACACCTACCATCATCTGTTTGTAAAACTGCGGACTCTGAGCTAAATAAGCCTGCTTTCCAAAGTAGTCAAGACTAAAGATATTCGATCCTCCTTCTGCCCCTTCAGAAACAATCTTTGGTGTTCGGATTTCCGTAAAATGGTTCTGATAGAAGAATTCCCGCATTCCTCTTACTAACCCTTCCTGAATCTTAAATACCGCTCTTTCTTTCTCATTTCTAAGGGTGATTGGACGATAGTCTAGAATGGTCTCTAAAGAAGCATGGATGCTTTTCCCATTGATGACTACCGGCATCTCTTCTGCTGGTGCTGAAAGAATCGTAAGCTCTTCTGCTGTCACCTCAAATCCTATTTTGGAGCGGGGCTCTTCTTTTACAAAACCTTTGATTGTGACACACATATTCTCCTTAATCTCTTCAATGGAAAACTTGGATGTTTCCTCACTCCATACGCACTGCATAAGACCATCTGGCAGTTCTAGGATGATAAAAGCAAACCCGCTCATCTTTCTAATTTTATATACGGAACCCGAAAACTCTGCTTTCTTTCCAATCTGTGTCCTTAAGTTCGTAATCTCGGACACTTCCTTCGCTTTACTTGCAATCTGATTGATTTTTAATTCTATCTTTTTCATCTTCATCTCTTCCTTTCTTTGTGGCTTTTCCTATTTTTCATTATCCCTTCCGCTTTCACCTATGCATTTCTCTATGTAGAACAAAGTAGCTTTGCAAATCAAAAAAGCTGCATTGGCAAACGAAAATATCATTTCCGTGCCAATGCAGCCTCAATTGTATCAATAAAAGGATAACGAAACGATGCATCCATCCTTTTATTCTCCTGTCATAACAGTTTGAAAAACAGGATATAAGAAGGGGTGACGCTTCTTTCCTTAAAGATGAGTTTTCTTAGCATAGGCACGGCACATAAGCGCTTGCACCTATCCCAAGTGCAAGCGCTACCGATCGTCGTCCCTATTCAGCGCTACATATGCAAACTCTCTCATCTTTTTTCTCCTCTTTCTTTTATTATTTTAACGCATTCTATCACTACACCTATAATATGTCAATATTATATTTTATTTTATTCTACTCAAAATATAATCTAAGTATTTTCCGACTAAATTGATATCTGGGACGCACTGATACAGCATTCTTGCTCCTACTACATCCTCTACTTCATTAAAGATCAGCTCTCCATTATCTCCAATCAAGAAATCAATTCCTGCAAGCCCGATATCAAATAATGCCATGACTTTTAAAACTGTCTCCTTTTCCTTCTCAGACAGTTCATAAAGCTGTACTTCACCACCTAAAGAAAAATTTGATTTAAACCCTTCTTTTGCTGTACGAAGCACACAGGCAAGGATTTCATTTCCCAGCACATAGACACGTAAATCCTGATGCTTCCTGCCTGTAAGGGGCTGTTTTACAAAATCAGATGCTAACGCCATCTTAATTTCTTGTTTTCTTTCTTTCGATGTATCTTTTGAAACTAAGAATACCTGACTGCCTCCATGACCTGCTACCGCTTTTACTACCGTCTCTTCTATAATCTGAGACAAAATGGTTTCTAACTCCTCTTTTCTATGGAAAGTCGTATCAATGACAGGGACACCTGCCCGTACCACATACTGATATGTTCTTGCCTTATCATTGCAGATTTCTGCCATCTTTGCATTATTAAATGCCAAAATCCCTTCATCTTCCAAATGTTTTGTAAGCATCGGATAAATTGTCCGCACGATTGCAAAGTCTGGGGCTGTTAGCTGGCTTCCTTTATGACTTATAACTAGACTTCCCTTCTTTACCCCAAACGTCAAATCTTCAACAAGCAAAAGCGTAACCTCAATATCCCTTTTCCGTCCCTCATTCATAAACTCTTTGATATACCACTCATTCTTTCTTGCATCTTCCCGTCCATAAATCAGCCATGCTCTTTTCATCATGTCATCACCTTGCCTAAAATATAGTCAATCATACAATCTGCAGCATTTACACCAGTGCAGTCATAAATATTTTTAAAATGTGCATTGGAGTTCACTTCACAAACAATTGCTCTTCCCTTTTCATCAAATAACAGATCCACCCCTGCGAAATCTAATCCGATTGCCTTTACGCATCGTATTGCTAACTCCGTTTCCCATTCATTCGGCTTATAGGCTTTCATATGACCTCCATTGGTGATGTTGGCCCTAAAGTCCCCATTAACCGAATAACGGTACATAGCAGTGACTACTTTCTCGCCTACGACCTGAATACGTACATCTTTTCCTGCACTGCTTTTTATAAACTTCTGAAACAGCATTGGTTTTGTTCCGATTTCTTTTACCTTTGACAGAAGTTCCTCTTTGTTGTGCACTAGGTATACCTGTGCACCGAAAGAGCCAAAGCATTCTTTTACTACCATTGGGAAACCAAGGCTATGTTCTACCTGCTCTAAGAAGTTATAATTACTATATCCGATATTGGGATATGTCATTGGCGCCAGAATCGTCTCAGGCATTGGAATCTTTGCCTCAAATAAAGCTAAATGAGTCTTTGACTTATCATCACAGATTTCAATTGCTTTTGCCGAATTAAATACCGGTATGCCTAATGCCTCCAGATAGCGGCATAACCTAATATCCTTATCCCAGAACAGAACAAAATCCGGCTTCTCATCATCCACGAATCTGTTCTCGTTTGCCCCCATCACTGCCAGGATTTCTGCATTTGTCACAAGTTTCATATCAATATCCCGCTTTTTTGCTGCCTCTAAAATCCAGGTAGCCAGTTCACTGAATTTATTTGTAAACAGGAACTCATTTACTACAAGCAATGCCTTCATATTCTCACCTCATCTTCTGTTTTCTGATTACCGTCATTATAATCCATTCCTGTTATTGCATCAAGAAGCACTTGCATAAAAAAGGAACAGGTCTTTTCTTTCGTAATATTTCTACCACACGAAAAGACCTGCTCCCTTTTTTATGAAATCATGCCACTAAGCATAATCTTTTATTCTTCTTACTAATTTTTAGTAAGTATTGATTGAGATTTTACGGATCTATTTACCAATCACTATACATATTCATCTACGTACTGTTCGAACTCTTCCATAGACATTAGCACTTTTCTTGGCTTTGTACCTTCTTCTGGCCCTACAACGCCTGCATCGCACAGCTGATCCATAATTCTTGCGGCACGGTTAAAGCCAATCTTATAAACGCGCTGCAACATACCGATCGATGCCTTATCACGCTCGATAATGAACTTTCCTGCTTCAATGAAATAATCATCTTTTCCAGAACCTGATTTACCGGCATTTCCAGAATCACCAGTTGCCTGCACGCTTGCTATCTTACTATTGATTTCTTCTGAATAATTTGCCCCGCTGTTCTGTTCCTTTAAGAAATCCACGACTGCATTTACTTCCTTATCGGATACAAATGCCCCCTGAACACGGACTGGCTTTGGATAACCAGATGGGAAGAACAACATATCGCCCTTTCCTAACAGCTTTTCTGCACCGGCACCATCAATAATGGTACGGGAATCGATTGCTGAGGATACGGAGAAAGCAATACGGGATGGTACGTTTGCTTTAATCAGACCAGTGATGACGTTAACACTCGGACGCTGTGTCGCAATAATCAGATGCAACCCTGCTGCTCGTGCCATCTGTGCTAGACGACAGATCGCATCTTCTACTTCTCCGGATGCAACCATCATCAAGTCGGCAAGCTCGTCTACAATAATAACGATCTGCGGAAGTTTCTGATAGTTTGGATCATTTGAATCCTTCACTTCTGCCACTTTTTCATTATAGCCTTTTAAATCACGTACACCAAGTTCCGCAAACTTGTTATAACGGTCATTCATCTCCATAACCGCCCAGTTTAACGCAGCACTTGCTTTCTTCGGATCCGTTACAACAGGAATTAACAGATGTGGAATTCCGTTATAAATACTAAGTTCTACTACTTTCGGATCGACCATGATTAAACGTACGTCCGCCGGATTCGCTTTATATAAGATACTCATAATCAGTGTATTGATACACACCGATTTACCAGAACCAGTAGCACCTGCAATCAGAAGGTGAGGCATCTTAGCGATATCTGTCACCACTGCCTGTCCGCCGATATCCTTACCTACCGCAAATGCGATACTGGAACTATGCTCCTTAAAGTCCTTGGTATCTAAAAGTTCTCGTAACATAACCGCACTATTTTCCTTATTCGGAACTTCAATGCCGACGGCTGCTTTTCCCGGAATTGGCGCCTCGATTCGAATATCTGACGCCGCAA
>CALZIE010000069.1 GCA_945787565.1 uncultured Lachnospiraceae bacterium | reverse complement strand
TATTTCACCATACGATACGCTAGCTCTTCTTTATTCTCACACCCCTCTGTTTCCTCACATTTTTAGTTCTCACCACATCACAATTCCGCCCGACGTCAGCTCCTATTTTCTCTCACAAAGCCCCTCTCATCCCGCGTCAGCCCTCTTTTTTCCCCATCCATCCGTCTCCTGTGCTCGTGCACCCGCACGGCACAGTTCCGTGCCAAAGGCACGGAACGGAATGCTCGGGGGCTGGGTTGCAGGGAGGGGAGAGGGTGGCGGGTGGTATCTTTCAATGAGTCTGCATCTGAGCGGACAAGCAGGTGGGAAAATCCGTGAAGAGCAGACACAAGGGTTACGTGTCTGATATTCACGGATTTTCCCGCCTGCTTGTCCGAATCAGTCAGCAGACGAATGAAAGATGCCACCCGCCGCCCTCTCCCCTCCCTGCAACCCAGCCCCCGAGTATTCCAAGTTTTTACTCACATACACAAAAAAAAGAGCAGCGAAGCTGCTCTTTTAAGATGGTACCCAAAATGCCGGTTCTTGTATTTTGACTCCTAGCGAAGCTAGGTGGGTAACCGCATATAAGTTTCTGCCTTCCACTGCATAGATCGGAGGCTTGGCATCGACTTAAGAATATAGGAATCCCGTTTAAAGTAATGTAGGTTCAAAATGACAAGAGTATCGAACACCCCAGGAATTTAATTCGTTCTTAACTTATGACCTCATTATAAACCACTAAAAAAAGATTTTCAAGAGGTATCCTTCAGGAATTTACTTACATTTTTCACAGATTATGAATTTGTCCAAAAAAATCAGCCAAAAGCAATTATTCTTGGACTTTCACATGCTATATCTATTACTATTATATGCTTTTCTTTACACTTGTTGCAGCTGTTCTTCCGAAAGCCCATCAAAGGTAAATACAAACTCCGTTCCAACTCCGACTTCGCTATAAACCTCAATATTGCCGTCATGTTTTAAAGCAATCTGCTTTGCAATCGCAAGTCCTAGACCAGAACCTTTTGCATTCTGTCTTAGCTTCGACTTATAGAACTTTTCAAATATGCTTCCCAACTCTTCCTTCGGAATCCCAATTCCTTCATCTCGAATTGAGATCACGATTTTTCCAGTGGATTTATTCATAACGGTAATATGAATCGTGGAATCCTCCCCAGAAAACTTCACCGCATTATCTAAAATCACAAGGAACATCTGACGAAGCCTGTCGTAATCGCCAAGCATCATCGCCATTTCCTGATTACTATTGAATTCCACATTAATATTTTTCTCTTCCCCGATTGTCTTAACCGAACGAGAGATATCATCGAAAATCTGAATCACATTAACTGGCTCTTTTTCTACTGCAAAATCCGGATTCTGCATTTTTGATAGAAGGAGAAGATCCCCCACTAAACGTTCCATGCTTTTGCATTCATTTAGCATCTTATCATAATACTGTGCTCTCTTTGCTTCATCCGTCACAACGCCATCCACAAGGCTTTCTGTATAAGCTCGCACAACCGTAATCGGAGTTCTTAGCTCATGGGATACATTTGCAAAGAAATCCATACGCATCTGCTCTAAGTTCTTGCGTATCTTCTCATTCTCCATTAACTTGTCTGTCAAAAAGTCAATTGTTCTTGCTAGATCACCAATCTCATCTTTCCGGTTAATTCCGGTCTTTGTCTCATACTTGCCTTCTGCTAACTCTAATGCCGTCTCTCTCATTTTTGAAATGGGACGTGTTAGCTGTCTGGCAAATAAAATTGCAATAAAGAATGAGATGATCAGTGCCGCAATCGCACTAATTACAATCAGATTCATGCTGTTCATGATTAAGCTGTTCTGATCAGCCACTTTTGCATTCAAAAGAATGGCACCTACTATTTCGCCATTGGCACCTGCTACTGGTACACCAACCGTCATCGTCATATATTCATGAATATCACTAAAACCGGTTGTCTCCATTTCTTTTCCTTCAAATGCCCCATTTATAATTTGAATGACTTCTTGGGAAGGATCCGCTTCATCAAGTTCTATGCTCTCAAGCTTATCACTCATCGGTGCAGATGCATTCGGATTGCTTAAGGACCATACATCACCCTGTTGTACCTCTATTAATATCTGCAAATATTCCAGTCCTGAATCATAATCATCGTTTACGATAAACTCTGTAAAACGTTTTGCAATGGTTCTTCCCTGCTCAAACAGCTGCTGTCTGCAATTATCAATGGTTGCATTCTGATAAAGCTGCATAAAGATGATTCCTAAAATCATCGCAAACAACGTTACCATGAAAGCATAATTGATATATACCTTTGTAAACAGACGATTATGCAGTTTATCTTTTTTTTTGCCCTGCACGATAACGCCTCCTGCTTTATTCTGCATTGCTTTTATGTTTCCTCGATTTCGAATTTATAACCAACACCCCAAATTGTCTTAATCGACCATTCACTGTGTTCCACTGTGTCTAACTTCGCTCTCAGACGTTTGATATGTGAGTCAACCGTTCGGCTGTCTCCAAAATAATCAAATCCCCACAGACTGTCTAATAGATTATCCCGGGTAAACACTTTGTTTGGATTGCTTGCAAGCGTCCACATTGTCTCAATCTCTTTTTTGGTCAATGCGATTTTTGTGCCTCCAATATGTAATGTGTATTCCTCTAAATTAATAGATAAATTTGATATAGTAAGTATATTGCCTTCCTCTTCTTTATCTTTGCCCTTTTTCGTCATTCTCCGAAGCACAGCTCTTACTCTTGCCATAACCTCACTTGGACTAAACGGCTTTACTATATAATCATCTGCTCCAATATCCAATCCCATAATGCGCTCAAAGTCTTCTCCTCTTGCCGTTATAAGAATAACCGGCACATCCGATTTTGCTCTGATCTTTCTACACACCTCATAGCCATCTTCCTTTGGCATCATAACGTCTAATAATACAACCGACGGATTATATTGCTGAAACAAACGGATTGCTTCCTCTCCATCCGATGCAATCACTGGTTCGAATTCTTCTTTTTTTGCGTATGCCGCAAGCACATCGGTAATATCTGGATTATCATCTGCAATTAACATGTACTGCATATTATTACCTCCTTACTCCCTATTTCGTTCTTTTATTGTATCAAGCATTGCAGGGTAATAAGCCCTCCTATGCATATATGATTCACTGTCTTTCGTCATACCTAAGTTTTTTATACCTAAATTTTATACCTACTCAATTATAAGGAATTCAATGTTCTAAAACAAGAACTTTTTTCACTTTCCCTAATATTCCAGTTATTCTTTTTTATGGAACTCTAATGTTATCCTTACGAATTTTTAAATTTTCTTACGATCATGTAAGATTTGCCATTATTTTGACAAAAATAATTCTTATAATAAAGATGGATGTGACACAAGGAAATTCCATAGTGTGGAGGACTTAAGCAATGAGGATTAAATTAAAAAAATATCATTTTATCCTTTGTTTTATGCTTTTCTTCGTTCTATTTCTAAGTCTTTCCCGTGAAACTGCTTTTGCAAAATTAGAACCTTCTGTAACAAGCACGCCTACGGAAACACCGCTTGAGATAAAGCTTAATGTTAAGAGTAAAACATTGGTAAAGGGGAAAACTTACACTTTAAAAGTGTATAACGTAACAGATACGCAGAAAGTCACTTTTAAATCCAGCGCGGATGATATTGCAAGTGTCGATGCGAATGGTACGATTACAGGCGTCGCAATTGGTACAGCTACTATCACTGTGACCGTAAAAGAAGGTCAGAAAGTAGTTGGTACGTTACAGTGTGAGATTACCGTCGGTCCTCCTGCCATCAGCGTGAAATGGACGAAATCTGATATTTTACTTGTAGTCGGCAAAAGAACGACACTAAAGACAATCTTGCAGCCGTATAATACGGCCGAGGAAATCAAATTCACTAGTTATGACACTTCCATTGCAACGGTCAGCACTGGGGGCCGCGTAACAGCAAAATCAGTAGGTACTACTTATATCTACGCGCTTCTTGATAATGGCAAGTTTGATACTTGTAAAGTAACCGTCGTAGACGAAGAAACGTACCAGAAGATGTTAGAAGAACAGAGTGCTTCTAGTGAGAATACTGTTTCGAAAGGAAGCTCAACTTCTCAGTAACTGTATAATGTTCTTGAATTTTGAGTCGTATTATTATAGAATTACGCAGAAAGCTATTGCCAAGCTTAGCAATAGCTTTTTTTACGGCTTTTTTAAGTGGTATAATTATCCATTGCACGTTTTCTGTTCTTTTGGCACAATATATTACTGTAAATAGTTCTGTCTTTTTATACGCAGACTATAGTAGCATTATGTATTAAATAGCACAGGACACACTTTAACTAGCGCTCTTAATGATATAAAAAAGAGTGTACCATACAACAAAATAAAGTATATGAGAGGGGCAGTTATGTTATTTTCATCTACAACATTTCTTCTTGTTTTTTTACCTGTAGTATTATTACTATACTACACTGTGTTTTCTAAACATCGCCTTGCGCAGAATATCTTCTTATTTTTCGTAAGCCTTGTTTTCTATGCATGGGGCGAACCATGGTTTGTCTTAATCATGCTACTGTCAATCGTGATGAACTGGATTTTTGGTCTCCTTGTCGACAAATACCGGGATCATAAATTCAAGAGCAAACTTGTATTAACGCTAACGATTGTCTACAACTTGGTTGTAATTTTTATTTTCAAGTACTTAATTTTCACTATTACAAATGTGAATTTACTTTTTGACAAAGATTTTGCAATTCCTGAAATTACACTTCCAATCGGTATCTCCTTCTTTACATTCCAAGCAATTTCTTATGTAATCGATGTATACCGCAAACATGGAAAAGTTCAGAAGAATCCACTTAATGTTGGTCTATACATTGCATTCTTCCCACAGCTGATCGCGGGTCCGATTGTACGTTATGAAACAATCGCAGAACAGATTCTTCATCGTAAGGAAACATTCAAAAGCTTTTCCGATGGTGTCATCCGTTTTATCCGAGGCCTTTCTAAAAAAGTATTATTATCCAATACATTAGCTCTCGTAGCTGATCTTGCTTTTTCCACCGACACGGCTAATCTTAGTGTTGGAATGGCTTGGCTTGGTGCGATTTGCTATACTTTCCAGATCTTTTTCGACTTCTCTGGTTATTCCGAAATGGCAATTGGCCTTGGTAAAATGTTTGGTTTCGACTTTTTAGAGAACTTCAACTATCCTTACATCTCCGCTTCAGTTTCAGAATTCTGGAGAAGATGGCATATTTCTCTTGGAACCTGGTTTAAGGATTATGTATACTTCCCACTTGGCGGAAGTCGTGTAAAAACTAAGAGCCGTCTAGTATTTAACCTCTTTGTCGTATGGTTCTTAACCGGATTATGGCATGGTGCCAACTGGACATTCATCGCATGGGGACTTCTCTATTTTGTACTGCTTACAATTGAAAAGCTCACTGGATTTGAAAAGAAAGCACGCATAAAGCCGCTTCGCATTATTTACACCTTGCTCTTTGTCATTATCGGATGGGTATTATTCCGTTCCAATGATATTGCCCAGGCAGGAGACTATTTAAAAGTTATGTTCACAAATAGCTCAGGAATCCTGTGGGATAACAATGCATACTTTTATTTATGTGAAAATGCTTTCTTCCTGATTTGTGCTGTGTTATGCTCCACACCGATTTTCAAATGGCTTTCTGAAAAATGTAAGCTAGAGCAGAATAAAGTGATTGGATTCTTATATCCATTCTTCTATCTGGCACTATTTATTGTATCATTATCCTATATTGTAAAGGGTGCTTATAACCCATTCATTTACTTTAACTTTTAGAGAAAGGAGAACAGTATGCTAGGACGTCTTAAATCAGCACTTAACCGCTATACGGTCACTGCTTTTTGTTTTCTTATCATTATCTTCTCTTATCTGATTGGAATGATTGTAGATTACAAGACAATTAATAAATCCGTTACCCAAACCATTACTTCTGTTAAAAAAGCAGAAGATTCCACAAACCTTGATGTAGTAAAAGCATTCATCTCCGGAACGGACTCTGCTTTAGATTCCGCGGTTTATAACAGACTTGATTTGATTGCTGTTAATGGTTTATTCAACCGTCTGATTTTAAAACAAAAGATCGACGACGTAAACCCAGTTAATACCGTTTATAAATTAAATAACGGCCAGCTTACGTATTACTATCCGGATTTTGGGGTGCGTATTGCCCATAAGAATATTAAAGTATTAAATCAGTACTGCGAGTCGGTTGGAACAAAGCTTCTTTATGTTCAGGCTCCGATTAAGATTGATAAATATGATAATCAGCTTCCACATGGTCTGCCTGATTATCCAAACGGAAATGCGGACAAGTTCTTAGCTGGCCTTGATACACTTGGAATTGATTACCTTGACTTCCGTGAAGTCATTCATGATGCTGGTTTCGTATATAAGGACCTGTTCTTTAATACCGATCACCACTGGACAACAGAAACCGGATTCTGGGCTTATCAGTATTTAATGAACTACTTAGGTGAGAATTACGGATTAGAGTATGATGAGGCCAATGTGGATGAAGATAACTTCACTTTTGTAACAATGAAAGACAGCTTTATCGGTTCTCTTGCCAATCGTGTTGGAACCTTATATGCGGGTGTTGATGACTTTACTTACATCTATCCGAACTTCGACACAGACTTTGAATGGACTAGATATAACGAACAGGGAGTTGCCACTCTTACGAGAACGGGTGATTTCACCGATACAGTCATGTTTAAAGAACGAACCGAGAACGCTGACTTAGCCCTTGCTTACCGAGACAATATCTACTTTAATGGTAATCCGGCTATTGCAAAGATTACAAATAATAACGTAGAAGATGGACGTGTCTTAGTCATCCAGGATTCCTTCGGAAAGCCAGTAAGTGCCTTCTTATCCCTGAACTTCCATCAGACTGATGTTATGGACTTACGTGACTATGCTGAAATGACTGTTTTAGACTATCTTAAGGCAAATGAAAAATATGATTATATTATTATTCTCTATAATCCAAGTGCCTTTAAAACATCTACCTACTACTCATTGTTTAAATTCTATAACTATAAGTAATCAGATTTACACAAAAAAGAAAAGGATGCCGGTGGCTTTTAGCCCACCGGCATCCTTTTCTTTTTTCGTATGAATCTGATTTTAGTTGTCTGCTTTTCCTACTCTATAGTAAGATTTAACGCCATCTCCGGACTTATTTTTCGTCCAAACCACAACCTTACTGCCTTCTTTTAAAGCCCATACATTCACACTAAATGTTCCATCATCATTTACAGTCGCTTCGTATGTTTTCTTCCAGATCTTTACGTATACCTTTGTTCCGGTGTTTTCTACCGTCGGATTATCAACACCTGTTAAGAATACATCCGCTATACCTGTAATTTCTGTCATTCCTGCCTTTAATTGCGATGTTACCGTAGTCGCCGCTGGAACATTCTTTTTAACCGTATATTTTACAGTACTGCTCTTCGAAGAAGGATTCTTCGCATAAATAGATACTGTCTTTCCTTCTGTTAGCTTCTTTACCGTAAACGTGTGTACATAAACGCCAAGTGTGGCATCATATACTCCCTGTTCAGAAGTATAGGTCTTCCAGTTTGCATACAGGGTAACACTAGAGTATTGATCGGAAGCGACACGAATCGTTGTCGTCGTATTGTCTACCGTATCCAGAATATATGGTACCATTGGCGCTGGATATGGCACGCTTCGCTTTGCGATATCTACAATATTTCCGCCATTAAAACGAACCAATGCATATACATTTGCATTCGGTGTGAGTGTTTCTGAAACTGGCACGGTAAGATATCCATAATCATCTGTTGTTCCAGATATCAGCGTATTGCCTGATGCAGTTGGGATTGAAATATAAATCTCCTCATTTGGAGTATAAACAGCTGTGATTTCTTTTGCACCATACTTAAATGGCTGAATTTTAATCGCATTGCCATTTACCATTGTATCCGTGTCTAAAACTGTGATATAAGCACTTCTGCTTCGTCTTATCACACCATTTACCGTATCCTGTACATATACTTCAATAACCTGACCTGCAGATAGCTGTTCGTTTGCAAATGGAACCGTGAACTCACCTTTTTTATTGCTATTTGCCTTATATGTTGTTCCATTTACAACTGCATATACACCGAAGATAGCATTTTTCTTAGAAGATGAGGAATTACCACTGATTGATTTTTCAATGGCAGATATATTATATAATTCTGGTGTTACTGGACCACCATCCTGTACCTTTATGCTTACTGATCTGCTTAAACGGCCAACATGGTCTAAGTTGTATACAACAAGGGAAGTCCCTACTTCAAATTCTGGTGTGGCAATTGAGAAATTATGCTCTCCATCTATTTCGAATGTAGTCTCTACCACCTTGTATCTTGTTACATCAATATCCGTAGTCATCGCTAAAATGTCTGCGGTTCCTTCTGGTACATAAATCACACGGTTTGTTTCAGAAAGAACTGCTACATACGCATCATCATCCCCCGTATTGCCTGTTACATACAGGTTATTATTATAATAGGCATTTACAGTCGGCTGATTTGGACCAGCCTTCTTTACACGCACTTTTACTTTTTCACTCTGACGATTTGTAGTTTCATCCTTCGCGTAAACATAGATTTCTGTTCCCGATGGCTGTGCTTCTAAGTTACAGCTAAAGCTTCCGCTTGATAAAACTTTTGTCTCATATGTCTTTGTCGGTGTTTCAATCACTACCGTTGTTCCTGGCTCTGCAGTACCATATAATACCTTGCTTCGGTTATGGAATGTCTTGCACTTTGGCACTGCCATTCCGTCCACATTGATATTATCAATGATAATGGTCTGAGTCGCTTTATTTCCTTTTGCATCTTCTGCATAAAAGGTATATGTGCCATTGAAATATGCGGTTAACTTATTATTAGTCACATCTCTTGCAGTCTGCCATTCCATGGCATCAACCGGTACATCTCCAGCTGCATATTTGAATGCTGTCAGCTCATATCCTGAAAATGCAGTCGCATAAATTTCAGTTGATAAACGGATTGGATCTGTTGTTGCAGGCATCACGACGATTGTTGGACGCTGCGATACGTTGCTGTTATATTTACAAGTATAATAATTATAATTTCCTTCGGTTAAGACTGTCTTCTGATACCAGTTCGTCTTCTTTGCAGCGTCTGTACTTAAACTGCTTGCCTTAAGAAGGAATTCATAATTGTTCGGATAAACAAGTCTCCAGTTGTTATCCACGGATAAACTTACTAACTGTTCATTTCCTAACACCTCTAAATATTCTGCAATGATATTCTGTGTACGGTATTTGCTATAGATTAACTGAGATTTTGCCCAGGATAATACCGGCGATGTAGCAGATGCTAATGTATTGCAGGCAATGACAAACACCTGATCATCGGTCACTTCTTTACCATTGTACGTAAGGCTCTTGACACGTTTTGTATTATTAATCTTATTTCCATCAATATCATAACGTGGCAGTGTGCTCGCATCGATCGTATAAGATACCCCGTCGAATACCATAAAATTCGTCCAGTCATCCTGCCATTCCTCACTGATTAAAAAGGTTAGCCCGGTCTTATCTTTTACCGATTCTAGTGTACTGTTTGTATAAGAAGTCTTTACGTTGGTCTGTGCATAAGCACTTGCAGACCATTCAATCCATTCTCTTAACTGAGACCCTTTAATGGTATATAACCCAGTATACTGCCTATATTTCTGAAGGGCTACTAAGTCACTCTGTGTTACTTCACCAGAAATATTCACATAATCATCATAAGAATTCGCACCGAAGTTCACATACGAGGATGCTGCGATAATTGGATATTGCAGATACGCTTTCTTATTCTTCTGGAGATATTTAAGTGCATAGGCAATTCTTGCCTCGTTCTGCAACTGCATAGCTACCGTATCTCCCATAAGACCAAAATAGCTGTCAATTACAGTATCCTCTGCGAATTCTGCAATCACATTGCTTCGGTATGCCTCAAACTCTTCCTTCCAGTCATCAAAGAATGCTAAGATATTCGCGTTCTCTGTTGTCTTGTAAGCAGATACCTTTCTTACCGAACCAGACTGCTTGGTGATTTCATAGGTACCATCTGCTTCCACACTTAGTGTGATATCCGCTACGCCGATTCCTTTTCCCTGATTTGGAGCCATAACAAGAGTCTTGCCATTTACCAGACCAGTCTTTGCATCAACACCGGATAATTGATAGTATTCCAGTGTACGATCCCCTGGGAATGTATTATGTTCGTGACCACATAACACCACATCTACGTCTGGAATTTTAGTTAATGCATAGGAGACATTGCTTGCATTCTCTGCCGGTTCCTCTTCACCGAACCCGGAATGTGCTAATACGACAATAATATCTGCTCCCTGTTCTTTTAAAAGAGCCGCTTCCTTTGTCACATTCGCTACAATATCTTCTGTCTTCCATGTTCCCTTGTAGTTATCGGTTCTGCTTGATAATGTCGGAATCGTTTCTCCGATCACACCTACATTCACTGCAACGCTTTCGCCATTGGCAGTCGTTACATTTCTTGTAATAATCATATTACGATTAAATGGATAGGTATCATCTTTCGAATTGAATAAGTTCGATACAACAACTTTATCCATCAGATTAGCACCATTTAACTGTGCTAACAGATAATCCTTACCATAATCAAACTCATGATTTCCAAGTGTAATGGCATCATATCCGATGTATGCCATTGCCAGATATAATGGCTGGGTTACTTCGGAATCCTGCTCCATGATGTACTCTGTCGTTGCATCATAAAGCACATCTCCTACGTCAAAAAGATATACGTTTTCTTCCGGCATCTCGCTTTTTGTCTTTAAAATCAGGTCATACGCCCTAGCAAGACCAGCACTCTGAAAATCAGTTCCCGCTTCGTAATCAACGGAACTGATCATACCATGAAGATCGGTCGTGAAAATAAAACGCAAAGATGCGGTATCTTCTACGCTGGTTTCACTGCCAGCATAAGCATCCTGAGATCCAAAGCAGCTGATAAGGCTGATCATGCCTGCAAAAAGAACAGCTTTCGCAAAGGATCTTTTTTTCTGAAACTTTCTCATACTTTCTTTCACTCTTTCTTTTTCTTTTTTAAAAAAGTATTTTCTCCTTTTCCTATCTATCAATACACTTTTACCACCATATGGTAAGGTAGGAATGGGGCATTTTTAAGGCAGCTTTCTTAAGTAATCTTAATATTTTATAGCAACGGACACTTTTACTACCATCTTCCTTAGTCAGTATACCATTTTGCGCCAATAAAACAACAAAAAAATGCATATTTCTTTATTTTCAGACTGCTTATAAATGAGAGCACAATCCCTTCTCCAGAACAAAGTGGCTTCGCCACTCTAGGCTCCG
>CALZIE010000068.1 GCA_945787565.1 uncultured Lachnospiraceae bacterium | reverse complement strand
CTGGAAATGGTTCGGTATCCGTTGTATGGCAGGCAGTAGAGGAAGCAGAAGCATATGAAGTTGCTTATAAAGCAGCAGGGGATGCTAATTATACGGTAGCAAAGACGGTAACAGGCGTAAATGCAGTAATTGAAGGTCTTACAGTTGGTACTGCTTATACAATCCGCGTAACAGCAATCCGTGGAGAAGAAAGAGCATCTTCTGATATCTCCATTATAGCAACAGCGCAAGCACAGAGATTATGGTCCTTCTCCGCATTCGGACAGGGCGTTGATACAAAGAACAACTATTTTGAAGGCAGTGCAAATGAAGGAAGTGTAACTGTTAAGAGTGTAAACGGCAAAGGTAAGTTAGTGCCAGCTTCTACCGATGGTTTAGCTTTTTACTATACCGAGATCGATCCGGAAGAAGAGAACTTTACATTAAGCGCAACCGTAAAAGTGAATAGCTGGACATACTCCAATGGTCAGGAAGGCTTTGGTCTTATGGCAGCCGATGCAGTTGGAACAAACGGTGACAGCTCCGTATTCTGGAACAACTCCGTTATGGCTTCTGTAACAAAAGTAGAATACTTCTGGGATGCTTCTACAAACAGTGTATCCGATGCAGGCGATAAGATTTCCATGAAGATCGGTGTCGGTACACAGTTAAAGAGTGGTGCAACCAAAGAAAATATTGAAGCCGGAACAACAATCAATGATGGATTCGCATCCACCATGAGAACATTAGAGACATCCTGTGCAGCATTTGGTGCTGGTACCTATAATATCGTAGGAAATTATGCAAACGCATCTGCACCTACCGGAACACAGGAAACACTTGCAACTGAGTTTAAGCTTACGATCAGAAGAGATAACACCGGTTATCGTGTAAGCTACGAAGATGCAAGTGGAAATGTCAATACAGAAACATTCTATGATTTAGACCGCGATATGTTAACACAGATTGATAAAGATCATATCTACGTTGGTTTCTATGCATCCAGAAATGCAGATATCACCGTAAGCGATATCGTTCTTACAACAATCAATCCTGTAGATGATGAAGGCGCAGAGGAAAGACCGATTACAACCGTTACCCCAAGCTACTCCATTATTTCTGGAACGGCAACAGGCATCGAATCTTATGACTTAGTATTCAGAGGAAATGCAGATGGTGTACTTACTATTACAGATGCACAGGGAAATGCAGTGATAGACGGTGAAACAATTTCAGCGAACACAAGCATTATAAAAAATGTAACCTTAACAAAGGGAACCAATACCTTTAAGGTAACGTTCACACCAGATGAGAATTACAAACCAAGCGAGTATGAAGTATTATCTTCCTATGATACCGCAGAGTTTACTCATACGGTAACATACCGCACCTACGGAGAAGCAGGACAGTCCTTATATGTATCTCCAGAAGGAACGGCAGACGGAACTGGTGCTAAGAACAGCCCGCTGGATATTTACACAGCAGTAAAATATGTTCAGCCTGGACAGATGATTGTATTAGCAGGTGGAACTTACAATTTAACAAAAACCATTAAGATCGAAAGAGGAATTGATGGTACCGTAGATCAGATGATTTACATGATCGCAGACCCAGAAGCAAGTGAACGTCCAGTATTTGATTTCGGTGGAAACTGTGCTGGCATGGTGATTGCAGGAAACTACTGGTACTTCAAAGGCTTTGATGTAACAAATTCACAGGATGGCCAGAAGGGTATTCAGGTTTCCGGTGATCACTGTACATTAGATCAGTTAATGACTTATCATAATGGAAATACCGGTGTCCAGATCAGCCGTTATTTATCTACCGATGAATATAAAGACTGGCCAGCAAACAACTTAATCCTTAACTGTACATCCTATGGAAATGCAGATAAGGGATATGAAGATGCAGATGGTTTCGCAGCAAAATTAACAATCGGTGATGGCAATAAGTTCTTAGGCTGTATCGCTTATAACAATGCCGATGACGGCTGGGATTTATTCGCCAAAGTAGAAAGCGGCCCAATCGGAAAGGTAGTGATTGAGAACTGCATCGCATACGGCAATGGCTACTTAGAAGACGGTACAAATGCAGGTAATGGTAACGGCTTTAAGATGGGTGGTTCCAGCATTTCCGGATATCATGAATTAATCAACAGCATTGCATTTAATAATAAGGCAAAGGGTATTGATTCCAACAGCTGTCCGGATATCAAGGTTGAAAACTGCATCACCTTCAACAATGAGTCTTACAATATCGCACTTTATACAAATGATGCTGCTAATACAGATTTCGAGGCAGACGGTGTAATCTCCTTCCGTACTGCTAACTTAGATGTAAATGAGCAGTTCAAGTTCAAAGGAACACAGGATACAAGCAAAGTATACAAGACAACAAACTACTTCTGGACAAATGGTTCTTCTGCCAATACAGAAGGAACAACCGTTACTGCTGACTGGTTTGAAAGCCTTGATACAAGCATTGCAATCACAAGAACAGAAGATGGTTCTATCAATATGAATCATTTCTTGACTTTAACGGATGCAGCACCACAGGATGCAGGTGCAAGACTTGTTTCTACCCCATCCAAACAAATTTCTGTATATCCAGAAGTAGAATCCGGCAGCACAGGTGGAAATGATTCCGGCAATACCGGAAACTCTGGAAATACATCAGAAACCGTAGTAACGGAAACAGTTACCGTGGATGTTACTGAAAATGAAGATGGTAGCAAGATCGTATCTGCAGTACCAGCAGTGAAAGAAACAGTAGTCACAGATGGTGTTGCAGAAATGACCGTAGCAGTAAGCGATGCTATGGCAGCAAAATTAATTTCCAATGCTAATGATGGAGCTTCGATTGTTCTTGAGATTCCAGCAGATGCATTAAAGAAACAGTTAAAGGATAAGACAGTAGCAAGCGTTTCTGTAGTTGTAGAAATCCCAGCTTCTCTTGCAACAAGCAAACAGGCATCTCTTAGTGAAATCGTAATCCCAGCTGATGTATGTGATACTGCAAAAGCAGTTGCAAAAGATGTAACGATTGCAGTAAAGGAAGCAGGAGAAAAGGCTTACTCCTGGACGTTTGATAAAGATTTATTAAAGGCTTCTAAACGTGCTATGACAGCAGTGAATGCAATCGTAAGCGTTAGTGAAGTAAATGGCTTAACAGATGAGTTAGCTGGTATTTTATCCGCTGTTAAGGCAGATAAGACCAATGTTAAGCGTGCAAAAGCAGAAGGTGTTGTAATTGACTTTGCAGAGGAAGGCGCACTTCCAGCAACCGCAAGCGTAAAAGTATATGTTGGTGGCAATGAATCCGTAACTGGAATCAAGGCAGGAAGCAAGGTTTATTTATATCACTATAATGCAAAAGCAAAGGCATTCGAAGAACTTGTAACGAAAGAGTATACAGTGGATGAAGATGGCTATGTTGCTATTGATGCAGCATGCGGTGGTACTTATGTTCTTCTTCCAAATGAAATGAAAGAAGAAAACACAGTGGCTATTTTAGACCAGGTGACTAATTCTGCAAAACTTAAGACGATTTATGTCAGCGGAAAAGCAGAGGGCTGGAAGAAGGCAAAGAGAACCTTTACTCTTAATCTTGCAGATAATATGCAGGTTGTAAGAGCATTCACAAAGAATGTTTCCGACCCTGCTATGCAGGAAGTAAAAGTGACCTACAAGTCCAGCAACCGCTATGTTGCATACGTAAGCGGTACTGGTGTAATTACAGCTAATGCCCCAGGCCGTGCCGTAATTACAGCCACCATCGAATTCTGTGATGGCACCACCAAGACATTAAGCAGTGTTATCTGGGTAGGAAAGTAATTAGAAAATAGTTTAGGAAAAAAGAACCGAGGGCAGCAGGCTAAGAGTAAGCGTAGCCCCTCTGGAATAAAAATTCCTAATATTCGGACACATAAGCGAACAAAAACTGCACTGTTCTTCGACGATCAGATAGGAAACCACTGTCTAATCGTCGAAGAACGGTGTGGTTTTTGTTCGTTATGAGCCGGATAGTTGGAAAATGATTCTCGCTAGAATAAAGAAAAAATAGAATAAGTGGTCTAAAATAGAGTCAAATCCTGTCCATGCAAATGCAACTCCATTTCCACCATCTAACTTGAAGAAGGCGGCGATTGGGGTGATGATTAGGGCAGTGAACATTAGCTTGGACTGTATCAGTCTAGCATACGGCTAAGAAGTCCCCTAAGAAGGTATAGGAGACGATGATCAGCCCACCGATGATCCGTGCTGCACGGTACGGAATATCTACAGAATATCAAAGACAGTAACAAAGAGCTCGGCTTTGGCAGAAAACATGGAAACAGTACATCCACATTTTGGTGAAACAAAGGGAAAAAGAAACTTAAGAAAATCTTCATTGATTGTAATGAGATTTATTGATATGATAGGGGTATATGCGCAAAAGAAAGAATCTTGGGATATTTACTTGCTTTTTGGAAAGAACATGAAGAAATGAGAGAGAAGCAAAGCGCAAGATTTCATGCAGAATGAAGTTAGATTAAGATAGAGAAACATCAGGGAAGGAACCGTAGAGGGAGGAAGGAAATGGACAGAGATACCCGTTCAATATTAGAAGATATTGAAATGTATAAGGATAACGATGTCAGTGTTGAAGGAAAAGAGTTAGCGGATGCGAAAGCGTACTTAGCGATTGTAATGCGGGAGTTAGATGAGTCAAAGCAGCAGGTTTCTTATTATGAGAATCTGTTAAGTCGTCCAAAGAGAAATAAGTGGAAGGGCCTTGCGATATTTGAAATGCTATTATTTGTAGCAGCCATTGGTGTGTTAGGCACATGGTATGTAAGGGGAAGCAACGCAGCGCAGGAGACGATTGAGCAGGAAGAACAGAACTATGTGGATACCAACTCATCGGAAGTGACACAGACGTCAACTTATTTTAAGACAGAGAATCTGGAACAGCTGATTGAAGAGCAGAAAGACAATATTACAGGGGATTTCATAGCTTCGGTTGAAACGCTCTTTGGATATCAGTATTTATGCTTCACTGACGACCATATGAAGGTTTATTATCGTAATGAATATCCTTCAGACAATACAGACAAGCGTATGAATGTATTAATTGATAATGGCACACGTTTGGTGGAATATAACTGGGATTATGAGTTCACGGAATTTGCAAATCTTTGCCCATACTATGGAACATACAGTGCGGATGGAACAAGCCAGCTTGTATTTCCTGTGTATGAGGCTGATGAGGCAGAAGCTGAGGGCGAAACACAGTCTGCAGTCGCAACGACTGAAACAGAGACGGTTTTAAAAATTCCAAAGGAACTGCGTGTCGTGGATGCGGAAAAGCTTTGGGAGTATACTTCCATTGATATTGCAGATACGATTTTAAATGCAATGACAACTACATATTCGGAAGTGATTTCGGATGTGGGTACCGTTACTGATACCAGAATGACGTTAAAAGTAAATAACGCCGAATACTTATTTTCTATTTCAAAAGATGCTTATGTAAATGCAGTGTATTATGAAGAAAATATTTTAGATTTTGTAGATCATTTTAGCCTTGACATTGATGAAGACAGTATTTCCTTTAAAGGGGTGCTGTATGTATCCGATCAAGAATATTTAGGAGAGTTGTCCGGAAGCATTATGCTTGAGAACCAGGCATTTGTGATGAAGGGATTCCAGTTCGCAGCGTATGTGAATGCGGATCAGGAAGGCGGAGATAACGAAGGTGTTATTACTCCAAGAAAAGATATCTTAACGGAAGCTATCAGTTTATACGGACGTAAGGGAGAGCGTTACTTAGTACCGATCTCTGAGAAGGTAGAAAAGAATACGATTACGAATGATAGCATAAAAGAGGAAGATGGATTTAAGGTATATTATGACGAGAATGGCAAGAAAGCATGCCAGATCGGTATTGATGTATCGAAGTACCAGGGTGAGATTGACTGGCAGCAGGTGAAGGAATCAGGTATTGATTATGCAATGATCCGAATTGGTTACCGTGGCATGAACGAAGGTACCTTAGAATTAGATCCATGTTTCATTCAGAATATAGAGGCAGCCAATGAAGTCGGTGTACCGGTAGGTGTTTATTTCTTCTCACAGGCGATTACGACTGAGGAAGTAATCGAGGAAGCAGAGCTTGTAATTGAAACATTAAAGGATTATGAGGTTTCTTATCCGGTTGTATACGACACCGAGATGGTTACCACATATGCCGCTCGTGCGAATAATCTGAAGAGACAGGAGCGTACCGATTTTGCATCTACTTTCTGTAAAATGATTAAAGACGCTGGTTATACACCTATGATCTACGCAAATACGAAGTGGATGGTTATGGGCATTGATTTAGAACAGCTTAGTGAATACGATTTATGGTATGCATATTACGGTGATGATGTTGCCGCATTCCCATACCAGTTTGAGATGCTCCAGTACTCTGACACCGGTTTAATCCCAGGCATCGATACTGAAGTCGATCTAAACATTTCGTTTAAAGACTACACAAGTGTAGAGTAGGGAATTATTGAGAAAAGTACAAAGAGGGACTCCCAGGGCATGGCAGGTGTGACTTGCTTCGGGCTGTGGGAGACAAAAAGGTAGAACGTCTTCAAATATCAGGCAGGAAAACACTGTTTGATATTCGAAGACGTTCTACCTTTTTTGTAAAAATTTTCTAAATCAAAGAGGTATTAAGAGAACCGAGGATAGAGGATTCGGCGAAAAGGGCGGTGGTGCCGCCGGTGTGCCAGAAGATAACGGTGCTGTGAGGGGTGAGTTGCCCAGATCTGGCGTAATCGAAGAGGCCGGCAAGGGCCTTTCCAGTGTAGACAGGATCGGTTAAAATGCCTTCCGTTCTTGCTAAGTGGCGGATTGCCTCTGTTGCAGCTTCATTTGGCTGTTCATAGCCGGGAGCATAGTAGTTTAGGTCCATATGAAGGTCTGACTTATAATGGACTGACTGGTCTGAATTAATTAAACGCAAAGATTTGGTGGCAAGGTCTGCGGTCTTGATTAGATACGATTCATCTTTATTGCTCACATTTACGGAAATAATCTGGGAGCGAGAGCCTAATAATACATTGCCGGCTGCAAGGCCTGCCATCGTTCCGCCGGTTCCAGTTGCATGAAAGATATAGTCTGGATTTAAGTTAAGAGCCTCAAGTTGCTCGCAAAGTTCTGCATAGCCTCCGATAAAGGCAGCAGACCCAATCTCATTGGCCCCGCCCATTGGAATATCGTAGCAGCGATGACCAAGTGCGGTTAGCTCTTTCATCCGTTCTTTTGCCATTTCAAAGGAGCGGTTTTCTGCATCTTCTTCACTCTCACCATCTTTCATCTCAATGATATGAATTTCCGCTCCAAAGATCTGGTCTAAGAGAAGATTGGAACGGATATCTTCTTTATCGGGAGGAACAATGGCTACTAAATATAAAACCGGTGTCATGCCAAGGCTTCTGGCGGCGGCAGCAGTCTGCATTGCATGATTGGACTGGGTGGCTCCATAGGTAAATACATAGTCGCAGTGTTTTTCAAGGGCATCGCCTAGAAGATATTCGAGCTTGCGGATTTTATTGCCGCCAAATAAGTTACGGCCGGAGAAGTCATCCCGCTTCATATACAGGTTGATGCCAAACTCATCCGATAGAGCCTGAAGTTTATGTAAAGGGGTAGGAAAAAAGCCAAGATCTGCTTTGGGGAGCTTGGCTAGAAGGGCTTTTGCTTCTGAAACTGTCATTGTAATATGCTCCTTTCAGAAGGGCAAAATCGATCCTAGAATAGATGGAAAGCACGTCTCTTCAAAGAGGGATTTCACACCTTTTATGATTTTGGTTTAACTGTATAGCACTTTTTGCTATATTTCAAGCATTATTTTCCATTTAAAGGAAGCGGATTTTGAGTAAAATGGGAAAAGACCATGAGAGGATAAAAAAGAATAAAATGTGTATTTATCCGATTTATTTGTACATAGTACGATTGTTAATTTTTGGTATATTTAGTATTGACAATTAAACAATAGGAAGAGTATAATCAGGTAAAACAAAAATTGGAAATAAGAAGCGAATACAATGGGGCATGGTCGGAGTACTAATGCCCTTTTTTATTCAGGATTTTTGCCTGCTTTTGCAGAGCCATAAAAAAGAATAAAGTTCTATTATTTTTAAATATGAGAATAGTATATTTTGCGCATATTAGAATATTTATTCAATAGTGGTGCACAAAAAAACATTTTAAAAAGAATAGGAACGAAGAAAAGAGGAGATGACGATCAGTGGAAGCTAAGAGTAAGGGGGAAATTCTGGAGGAACTGAAGAAGATGAAAGGAAAGCCAGGATTTTTTTATAAGAATCTAGTGACCAAGGAGACCTTTGGATATCAGGAAGAGGTTTTATTTGAGGCGGCTAGTGTAATCAAGATACCGGTTTTAATCGAAGCTTTCCGCCAGATGGAAGAAGGAGAGGCAAAAGCGGATGAGGTCGTTACAATAAAAAATGAGGATAAGCTTCCGTCGTGTGGGGCATTAACCTATCTGCATGATGGAATTCAAGTAACTCTTATGGATCTTTGTGTGCTGATGATTATTTTAAGTGATAATACCGCAACGAATCTGTTAATAAAACGACTTGGAATAAAGAGAATCAATCAGACCATGCGGGAAGCTGGAGTTATGAAGACTACATTAAACCGGCTTTTGTTTGATTCCGAGAAGTCAGCGTTGGGAATTCAAAATTATATTGTACCGAAGGAAATTGGATTTTTACTTGAGCAGATGGAGAATGGAACATTAATTAGTAAACAGGCATCTAGTCAGATGATAGAGATCTTAAAGAATCAACGTTTGAATGGGAAGATGCCATTTTTTGTGACAGATGATACAGAGATTGCTCATAAGACAGGGGAAGATGATGGCATCACCCACGATGTAGGCATTGTGTATGCAAAGGAACCATTTATTGCATGTTTTTGTTCCAATGAGATAGATGAACCAATGTTTAACCGATTTATACAGGATACGACAAAGAAGTTACTTGAAGCAGCTAAGTAGATGGCATGTTTTTGAAAGATAAAATAAGTTTATAAAAAAGAGAGGGAAATGGATGAAGATAACAAGCATACAGACAAAACGTATTACAATTCCATTAAGGAAACCCTTTAAGACAGCACTGAGAACGGTTTATCAGGTAGAAGACGTATTGGTAACGGTTCGGACGGAGGAAGGAATTGAAGGGTACGGGGAGGCCCCGGCTACTGCAGTGATTACAGGAGAGACATTAGAATCCATTGAGGCCGCTATTCACTATTTTATCGCACCAACCATCACAGGATGCAGTCTTTCCGAACTAGATATACTCTTTCAGAAAATGGATTCCTGTATCATGCATAATACATCCGCCAAAGCGGCCGTTGACATGGCTATTTACGATGCTTATGCAAAGATGCTTAAGATGCCGCTTTATCAGCTGTTAGGAGGCGCAGCAAATCAGATAGAGACGGATCTTACAATCAGTGTCAATGATACGATGCAGATGGTAACGGACAGCTTAGAGGCCATAAAACGAGGATATGGCATCTTAAAGGTAAAGGTAGGAAAAGAGGGCCTTGCAGATGTAGAGCGAATAAAAGAAATTCGTAAGGCAGTAGGACCAGATATTATACTACGGGTGGATGCCAACCAGGGATGGGACCCAAAAGAGGCAGTACATATTATACAGGCGATGGAAGATGCCGACCTAAACGTGGACTTAGTGGAACAGCCAGTAAGGGCAGATGATCTTTCTGGCATGCAGTTTGTGACAAGCCGTGTGAATACGAGAATCCTGGCCGATGAAAGTGTATTCTCGGCCAAGGATGCCATCTACATCATTGAACAAGGAGCCGCCGATTTAATTAATATCAAGCTTATGAAGACCGGAGGAATCCATGAGGCCATTCGGATATGTGATATCGCACAGACTTATGGTGTGGAATGTATGATGGGATGCATGCTAGAAGGAAAGGTGGCAGTTAGTGCGGCAGCCCATCTAGCAGCAGCAAGACATATTATTACAAGGGCTGATTTAGATGGACCGTCCTTATGTGCGACAGACCCGTATAAAGATGGCCCGATATTTGATGAGGCAAAGATCTACCTTTTAGACACACCTGGTATGGGAATCACCTCCCTTCCAGTGTAAGAAGAAAAGCAATAGAAACAAACCCACAGACACTATGAAACGGACTAGTCAGCAATCAAAAAGAGGAGGAAACACTATGAAAAAAAGACTTTTATCATTAATCGTATGTCTTGTCCTGGTAATTACTAGCATGCCTGGATGCAGCAAGAAGGCAGAGGAGACAAATCAGTCATCCACGGAAGGAACGACAAGCACTCCGACAGCAAGTGGGGAAGCAGCCGAAGAGAAGAAAGAAGAAGCAGTGACTTACCGTACGTTGTATTCTTCCGAAGTACAGACATTAAATTATCTTGTAACATCGACTACTAATGATTTCGCAGTAGGTGCCAATGTGATCGATACGTTAGTAGAATACGACAGTTATGGTAATATCCAGCCATCCTTAGCAGAATCCTGGACCATTAGCGATGACGGAACGGTTTATACATTCAAATTAAGAGAAGGTCAGAAATGGTATGACTGCAATGGAACGGAAGTAGCCGATGTGACAGCAGAAGACTTCGTAAGTTCTATGAAATACATACTGACAAGTGAATATGAAAGCTCTACCGCACAGAATTTATTTGGAATTATTAAAAATGCAGAAGAGTATTATAACGGAACGATGTCTGCGGATGATCCGGAAACAGAAGCAGTAGAAGGCGTACCGATTGATTTTAGTGAAGTAGGCATTAAGGCATTGGATACTTATACCGTAGAATATACGTTAGAGAATCCGGTTCCATATTTCTTATCTTCCCTTACTTATGTCTGCTATATGCCGGCATATGGTCCAAAACTTGAAGAGTTAGGATCCAACTTCGGAGCTGCTACCGATGCATCTACCATGCTTTATTGCGGCGCATATATCTTAAGCGAGTTCTGGCCACAGGAAAAACGAGTTTATACAAAGAACACAAATAACTGGGATGCGGACAATGTATATATCACAACCATTGAACAGACTTACAATGCAGAAGCTTCCACCCTTTCCCCAACTATGGTAGAAAGAGATGAAGTGGATTACGCAAGTATTTCTTCCGATATCTTAGATGAATGGCTGAGTGATCCGACAAAATCTCAGATGGTCAGCAAGGGAAGAATGCAGGTTGACTATTCCTATTATTTCTGCTTTAACTTTGATCCGCAGTTCGATGCAGAATATGAGCCGGAAAACTGGAAATTAGCAGTAAACAATGAGAACTTCCGTCAGGCTATGATGGCAGCCCTTGACCGTAAGAAAGCAATCAGCGTTTCTGAACCAGAGACACCAGATATGCTGTTACAGAACACAATTACACCAAACACCTTCGTTTCCTTAGATGGCAAGGATTTTACTCAGTTTGGCGAGCTTTCATCTATTATGGCAAGAGACAGTTTTGATGAAAATAAGGCACTGGAATATAAGGAAAAAGCGATGGAAGAGTTAGCAGCCGAAGGTTGTACTTTCCCAGTCAAGGTACTGATGAGCTACAATCCAACTTCTACTGACTGGGCAAGGGAATGTGTCGTCATT
>CALZIE010000067.1 GCA_945787565.1 uncultured Lachnospiraceae bacterium | reverse complement strand
ACTGATTTTATTGGATTTGAAGTTAATTTTTCAAGAATTCTTTCTAATCTGCCACCAGCCAGTTTATCAAGGCCGGCTCCTAATATGTTCATCCCGAACAGGAAGAATGCCAAACCGCCCAGCATGGTAAATACCGAAAATATGTCCATATGGTCTCTCCTTTACATTTCCATATACTCATTAATTGCAAAATCAGAATAATTTATACATGTAAAACCAAAGTTTAGTTTATGTAAAATCTGTGTAAAATATCGAACATCAGTCTGAATTAAAAAAATAACCAATGAGAAATGGAACAAATTGCTGAGAAAAACAGGAAAGACAATAAGAAAATTCAATTATCCGATTCTGCGGGAGAATGGATGATAATTAAGAATCTCATCAATTTCATCTAAAACATCGTCAGAAAGTTTAAGACCACTTGCTGGCAGGTTATTCATAAGCTGCTCCGGTTTGGAAGCGCCGGTAATCAGACTGGAGATGCAAGGCTTTCTTAAAGTCCAGGCAAGGGATAAAACAGATAAGGAGACACCAAGACGATCAGCGATAGAAAGCAAACGTTCTACTTTATCAAGGTTTTCATCGGTTAGCATCTTATTAATCTGTTTATCTGCCTGGTGAGTTGCACGGGACCCGTCAGGGATTGGCTGTCCTTTTCGGTATTTTCCAGTTAATAATCCTTGGGATAGCGGTGAGAACGGAACGATTCCGATGCCATTTTCCTCACAGATAGCCATAATCTCATCTTCAATATAGCGATCCATCATATTGTACTGTGGCTGAATTACGGACATTGGGCGAAGATGATTTTCCTTTATGATATGAATTGCTTTTGTAAGTTGTACAGGACTCCATTCGCTGACACCATAATAAAGGATCTTTCCCGCAGCAACCATATCGCTTAATACCTGCATCGTTTCCTCAATCGGTGTAGAAGGATCAAAACGATGACAAAAATACAAATCCAGATAATCAACCTGTAGATTCTTAAGGGAAGAATCTAACTGTTCGATAATATGTTTTCTAGATAACCCTCTTTCATTTGGCCCTGGACCCATTGGAAAGAATACTTTACTAGATACCACATAAGAACTTCTTTTAAAATCCTTTAACACATTCCCTAAAAAAACCTCTGCAGCACCGCCACTATAAGCATCGGCACAGTCAAAAAAGTTTACTCCGTTTTCATAAGCAAGACGAATGGTATCCTTTGCTAATTCCGTAGCCTCTGTCCCAGCCAGATTAGTCATCCAGCTTCCCAGTGCAATTTCACTCACCTTTAACCCCCATTTTCCTACATTACGATAGTTCATGACATATTACCTCCTAAAATATTTATTACTTCCTATTATAAATGTAAAAATATGTAATAATCAAGAATAAAAGAGAATTTATAAAACACATGTATCAATATACGATATATAAAAATAAAAATAACTAATAAATCAATAGATCAATAGATCAACAAATAAACCAACCAACAAGCAAAGAGACATAGAAGCGTAAAAAATAGAAATAAACAAACATAGAAATATAAAAAACAGGGATGTGGTCCTAAGAGAGGGTGACGGCGTTCGTGTCGTGTTTCCCGAATGTCCGGCTCGTGACGAACAAAAGAGGATGTATTCTTTAAATAGCAGACAGTGTTTTTCTGTCTGATAGGTAAAGAATACATCCTCTTTTGTCCGCTCACGCGTCCGAACATTCGGGAAACACGACGCGAACGCCGCCACCCTCTCTTAGGGCCACATCCCGTCCGTCTCTAGTGGAATAATTTACTATCTTCTTCGTGCTTAGGTTCGCTTGTTAAATGAACACCGAGTTTTTTGAAGATCTTCTTATCTACGCTGGAAAGGAGTACGCTTGTATGTACTTCCGTTCCGTTTAGCTTTGGAATCTGATCTAAAGCCTTTCTAGCATTTTC
This sequence comes from uncultured Lachnospiraceae bacterium, assembly GCA_945787565.1. Lineage (GTDB taxonomy): Bacteria > Bacillota > Clostridia > Lachnospirales > Lachnospiraceae > Lachnoclostridium. The sequence continues at coordinate 9,958 of CALZIE010000067.1, read as the reverse complement.
AGAATTCACTGCACTGCTAGAAAGAGCGATTAAAACTTCATCCGTATGAAGTCTTGGGTTTTTACTTCCAAGATAGTTTGTCTTTAATTTTTGGATAGGCTCAATCGCAAGTGGAGAGATAACATGAGTATCATGATCAATTCCTGCTAATGCTTTTAACGCATTTAATAAAAGGGCAGCACTTGCGCCTAATAAATCGCCTGTTTTACCAGTAATGATTGTTTTATCTGGAAGTTCCATTGCAGCGGTAGGAACACCAAGTTTTTTTGATAAGTCATTTGCTGCAGATACTACCTTACGGTCCTTTAAGGAAGTGCCAGCTTGGTTAAGAAGAAGTTCTAATTTATAGATTTCATCATTGCAAGCATTACCTTCCATTACATTGATTAAGGCATCATAGTAACGGCGAATGATTTCCTGACGGGATGCTTCCTCACATGCTTCATTATCACTGATGCAGTTTCCGGCCATATTAACCCCCATATCAGTAGGAGATTTATAAGGGCTTTCTCCGTAGATACGAGTAAAAATCTCATTCAATACTGGGAAGGTCTCTACGTCACGGTTGTAGTTGACTGTTGTCACTCCATAGCTTTCTAAGTGGAATGGGTCAATCATATTAACGTCGTTTAAGTCAGTTGTTGCTGCTTCATATGCTAAATTAACCGGATGCTTTAATGGAAGATTCCAGATTGGGAATGTTTCGAATTTTGCATAACCGGCATTAATTCCGCGCTTATGTTCTTGATAGAGCTGGGAAAGGCAGGTGGCCATCTTACCGCTGCCAGGGCCAGGAGCTGTGATGACTACAAGAGGTCTGGTTGTTTGGATATAGTCATTTTTGCCGTAGCCTTCTTCACTTAATATAAGAGAGATGTTATTTGGATATCCCTGAATGACATAATGTACATATACTGTGATTCCAAGAGATTCTAATTTTGCTTTGAACTGATCGGCACTAGCCTGTCCATTATATTGGGTGATTGTAACGCTTCCGACATAGAGGCCTACACTTCTAAAAGAATCCACAAGACGAAGAACATCAAGATCATAAGTGATTCCAAGATCACCACGGATTTTGTTTTTTTCAATATCAGATGCGCTGATTACGATAACGATTTCAGCGGTATCTTTTAATTCTAACAGCATGTTTAGCTTGCTGTCTGGTGCAAATCCAGGCAGTACACGGGAGGCGTGGAAATCATCGAATAGTTTTCCTCCGAACTCTAAGTATAACTTTCCACCAAACAAATTGATGCGTTCTTTAATGTGTTCTGACTGCATTTTTAAATACTTTTGATTGTCAAATCCAATTTTCATGAAACGTTGGTTCCTTTCTAGCTCTTACCTTTGGTTTATAATCCTTGCATTATAGCATAAATAGGTAAAATACTCAATCTACAATTTTAGTCCATTTTTAAACGCTATTCCTAGTATCTGAAATATGAAAAAACTTTATTCTGCGATACAGATGATGAATAGGGAGCAAAGTACAGATTGTAAAGTTTTGATTTTTTTATTTAAAATGTAGTAAAGCATAGAAGAAATATTGATAGGGGAGAGAAAGAAGATAAAATCGTAGTATCAGAATGAAAAAATACTTAATGGGAATAAAGGAAAAAGGGGGATGGGGGACCAGCATTTCAAGAATGAAAAATGATAGGAAAGGGAGTAAGATAGTAGAGCGTTTAACAAACAAGGATTTTATGTATTAAAAATACAGAAACAAACATAAAAATACAAAATAATACAGAGCAAAAAATAAGCGATTGGAAAATAAAAGGATTGAAAAGGGGATAAATGTATAAAATATCTTGGAATTGGATTTAAAATGGAATTAAATGTAATGAAAGTGATAATTTTTTAACAAAATGATAATTTTATGCTAATTAGGGTATTGCTTTTATTTTAGGTGTTCGTATATAATAATGTCGAAAGCAAGAGAACAATGATAGATTTCAAATAATCCACACGCACTTTTAGCGTTACAAGGAGGAAATATGACAAACGAATGGTATGAATTTAAATTAGGAAAATGGGCTGAAACCGTAGATGTAAGGGACTTTATCCAGAATAACTACACAGTTTATGAAGGAGATGATTCCTTCCTTGCGGGAGCTACTGAAAATACAAAGAAGCTTTGGGAACAAGTTATGGATTTAACAAAGCAGGAAAGAGAAGCAGGCGGTGTTCTTGATATGGACACAAAAGTTGTTTCTACTATCACTTCCCACGGAGCTGGTTATTTAAATAAAGATCTTGAAACTATCGTTGGTTTCCAGACAGACAAACCTTTCAAGAGATCCCTTCAGCCTTATGGTGGTATCCGTATGGCAGAAAACGCTTGTTCTGAAAACGGTTATACAGTTGATCCTGAAGTGTCAAAGATCTTCACTGAATATAGAAAGACTCATAACCAGGGTGTATTCGATGCATACACAGATGAAATGAGATTAGCTAGAAAATCTGCTATCATCACAGGTCTTCCAGATGCTTATGGTCGTGGCCGTATCATCGGTGACTACAGAAGAGTTGCTCTTTACGGTATTGACCGCTTAGTAGCAGATAAAAAGGATCAGTTAAAATCCTGCTTAACAACAATGACAGAAGACACAATTCGTTTACGTGAAGAATTATCGGAACAGATCCGTGCACTTGGTGAATTAAAGAAACTTGGTGAAATCTATGGTTATGATATCTCCAAGCCAGCTAAAAATGCGCAGGAAGCAATTCAGTGGTTATACTTCGGTTACTTAGCGGCAGTTAAGGAACAGAACGGTGCAGCAATGAGTCTTGGTCGTACTTCTACATTCCTTGATATCTACATTGAACGTGACTTAAGAAACGGTGTGATCACAGAAGAACAGGCTCAGGAATATATCGATCACTTCATCATGAAACTTCGTTTAGTTAAGTTTGCTCGTACACCAGAATACAATCAGTTATTCTCTGGTGACCCTACTTGGGTAACAGAAAGTATCGGTGGTGTTGGTCTTGACGGACGTCCATTAGTAACAAAGAACTCCTTCAGATATCTTCACACATTAGATAACTTAGGTACTGCTCCAGAACCTAACATGACAGTATTATGGTCTACACAGTTACCAAAGAACTTCAAAGAATACTGTGCGAAGATGTCCATTAAGTCTTCTTCCATCCAGTACGAAAACGATGATATGATGAGAATTACTCATGGTGACGACTACGCAATCGCTTGTTGTGTATCTTCCATGAGAGTTGGTAAGGAAATGCAGTTCTTCGGAGCACGTGCAAACCTTGCAAAATGTTTATTATACGCGATCAACGGCGGTGTGGATGAAGTATTAAAGGTACAGGTAGGTCCTAAGTTCAGACCAGTTGAAGGCGATTACCTTGACTATGATGATGTAATGGCAAAATACGACGACATGATGGAATGGCTTGCAGAATTATATGTAAATACATTAAATGTAATCCACTACATGCATGACAAATACAGCTATGAAAAAATCCAGATGGCTCTTCATGACCGTGAAGTAAAACGTTACTTTGCAACAGGTATCGCTGGTTTATCTGTAGTAGCTGACTCCTTAAGTGCAATCAAATATGCAAAGGTTAAAGCAGTACGTGACGAAAACGGCATCGTAACAGATTACGAAGTAGAAGGCGATTTCCCTAAATACGGTAACAACGATGACAGAGTTGACCAGATCGCAGTTGATTTAGTTCATAACTTCATGAACAAGATCAGAAAGCATCAGACATACCGTAACGGTGTTCCAACAATGTCTATTCTTACAATCACTTCTAACGTAGTATACGGTAAGAAGACTGGTAACACACCAGACGGACGTAAGAAAGGTGAACCATTAGCACCAGGTGCTAACCCAATGCACAGAAGAGATACTCACGGTGCAGCAGCTTCCTTAGCATCCGTAGCGAAACTTCCATTCAAAGATGCTCAGGATGGTATCAGTAATACATTCTCCATCGTTCCAGGCGCACTTGGAAAAGATGACGTATTATTTGCTGGCGATTTAGACTTAGATCGTTTATAATTAGAAATCAGACTGTGGGAAAATGATGTCATTTTCCCACAGGATTTCTTAAAAAGGAAGAAACATGGATAATCAGAAAAAAATTGATGATATTGTAGCAATGCTTGACCGTTTTGTCTTAAATGGAGGCGGCCATATGAATATAGAAGTCAATGAAGAATTGAACCTCACGACTGAAGAAGTTAACGTTGAAACATATCAGAGCCTGGATTGTGGAAAGGGGAATATGGCATGTGCCGTACCAACAATTCATAAAGGATTTGATGATGAGGGAAACGATTAGATAGATCCACGTGATGATCATCACAAAATAATGAAACAAAAAGGAGAGATGACAATTATGGCAACTCAGCAGATTGAAAACTTAGTATCCTTACTTGATGGATACTGCGAAAAAGGTGGACACCATCTTAACGTAAACGTATTTACAAAAGAAACTTTATTAGATGCACAGGCACATCCGGAAAACTACCCACAGCTTACTGTTCGTGTATCTGGTTATGCGGTAAACTTTGTTAAGTTAACAAAAGAACAGCAGGACGATGTTATTTCACGTACATTCCATCAGGCAATGTAATTGAAAAAATGAGAGGGGATTGTTGCACTTGCATGTATTATTGGGTATACTGCTGATAATATATGTGGGAGTAACAATCTCCTTTATTTTTAATTCATAAGAAATTGTTTTGTGATTTTCTACGAATCAAAACGTTTCGAGGGATGCGCACTCCGCCTATCGATACGGGCGATAAAATGTTATCACCCGGAATTCTTCTATTCGGAAAGCAAAGAGTATGAATGCACTTGGCTTTGAAGAATGGAAGGTAGAAAGGTATAGGCAGCGGCCCATGACTGGAATAGAAAAAAGAGATACAGGTGGTAAAAAGATGCAAGGCAGAATACATTCAACAGAATCATTTGGAACCGTTGATGGACCAGGAATACGGTTTGTTGTGTTCTTTCAGGGATGTCCTCTCAGATGCCAGTATTGTCATAACCCAGATACATGGGAAGTGAGCGGAGGACAATTAAGAGATGCAGATGATATTTTGAGAGAATATGATTCTTATAAAGAGTTTTTACGTGGTGGTGGTCTAACCGTGACGGGGGGAGAGCCGCTGTTACAGATTGACTTTGTAATTGAACTGTTTGAAAAGGCAAAGCAAAAAGGAATCCATACATGCTTAGATACATCCGGTGTAACCTTTTCAGAAGGGATGCAGGAGAAGTTTGACCGTCTTTTAGCGGTAACCGATCTTGTGATGTTAGATATTAAGCATATTGATAATGAAGAACATGTTAAGTTAACTGGAAAAGAGAATACGAATATCTTAAAGTTTGCGGAGTATTTAAACGAAAAAGAAGCAACCCTCTGGGTGCGACATGTAGTAGTTCCGGGTATTACTTATAAGGAAGAATATTTAGACAGACTGGGATATTTTCTTGGAAGCCTTACAAAATTGAAGGCACTTGATGTGCTTCCATATCATACAATGGGAGAAATGAAATATCAGCAGATGAATCTGGAATATCCGCTAAAGGGTGTAGAAGCACTAGAAAAATCAGATGCGTTAGAGGCCAGAAACATCATTTTAAGTGCGATTAAACGCAGAAGAATGGATGAAAAAAATAAAATATAGTTGCTAAAATAGCAGATGAAAGAAAAAAGTATAAAAAATGTGCTTTTTTTATTTTATCTGTTATTTTTTTTGAGATTATGCCGATATACATATGAAGAAATTTTTCATATTTCACATGACAGGAATCAAGGATGAGCCCCAGTCAGAGAATAAAAGGAAGGAAATGGAATACATGAGAAAAGCGAAGCTTCTTAACAAAAAGCTAATGCCATGGATTGTAACTCTTAGCGTATTTGCCATTCTTATGCTTGTGTCTATACCAGGTCTTTTGGCAGGCGCAGCATCAAATGCTCCATCCGTAAGCATTACTGCAATCGATTATGATGCAGAGACAATTACGGTGAAAGCAAATAAAAGCGATACTAAGATTTTTATCTCAAATTCATCCCAGACTACATGGGAAGCAATTGAGAATCCAATTGACAGCACAACTTATGAAGTTGTATTTGATATCTCCTGGATCAGTAAGACATCAGATTATGTACTTTCAATCAAAGGGGACTATTCCACAACTCCAGTAAAAGTGAAGCTGCCAAAGCAGAATAGCAATTTTAAGGCGGTATTAAATACCAGCACAAACACAATGACATATTATAACCTGAATGGAGAGACAACCGTTTACTGGAGAAAGTCTGTATCATCAACATGGAATGAACTTGATACAACAAGCCAGACGGATATCGAGAACTTCAAGAAGGAAGTAGAACGATTTGCCCTTCAGGGAATCACTTTATATTTTAGAACTGGACAGACAAAAGGTACTAGCATTACAAAGACTGGTACTCGTCCAAGCAAGGAAGTTGCGGTAAAGATCACAAAAAGAGCAACAGCTCCAGCCATAACCGTAAACTATGCGAAGGAAACAATCGGTGTGAAATCCACACTAGAATATAAGTTAAGCACAGAGTCTGAATGGAAAAAGATCAGCTCAACTACATTAAGCCTTGATGATATTGCAGAAAAAGCATTTGCGACTATGTCAAATGGTACAGTAAAAGAAGGCGAAAGCATTGATATTGACTTTAGAACAAAAGCGACAACAACAAAAGTGGCAAGTAAGGTCAATACGATTACAATTGAAGGACAGGAAGAAACACCAGATAATATCGAAATTGAATATATCGGTTCTACCATGTTCCAGATTACAATTGATTCAAAAGATGTAAAGGTAACAGGCGAAGATGGAACCGTTACAACGGAAGAAATCCCAGCTGCATCGACAACGAATCCATATGAATATACCATCGTATCAGAAGGCAAGACATTCAATGCTGCAAAAGCAACATGGACTGCAATCACTTCTAATTCACCGGTAAAGATTAGCTCAACTTCTGCACCAACAGGTAGCAAAATCTATATTCGTAGAAAAGCGACATCCTCTGCGCTTGCAACTTACCCAGTAAGTTATGAAATCAGTGGATATAAAGGCGTTTCAAGCATCACAGAAACTTCTCTTGTAAAATATACAGGTCAGGATAAGACATTAACATTTGCAGTAACCGTTCCACGTGATGATACTACAATTTCCTCTCTTACATTTGGTGGAAAAGAAGTAACATTTACAATGACAGAACCAATTGCAAGTGGAAGCAACTATACAGCGACTGTTAAGATTACAGGTACAAGCAACATTGATGGAACAAGCACCCTGTTAAACAAAGAATTAAATGGTAAGATCGTATTTAGCAACGGTGATACCATTGAAAATGGTCTGACACTGACTGTTTATACCGGTGTTAAATTAACTGCTACAAAGGCATTTTCACAGTATCAGGGATTAACATACTCCTACAGCAATGAAATTGATGATACATTAACAGAAGAAGAACAGAAACGTTTAGAAGAGTACCCAATTGAGTTTAACATCAATACAGGACATTCTTCTAAGACAGATATGGCCATTTCCACCATTACTTTAAATGGAAAGACAATTGCTTCTAATCAGTATAAGATGGAAGCAACAGAAGATTCTAGTTTAATTAAACGAATCCGAATCAAGACAGAAACATTAGAAGCTATGATTGGAACAAAGACAGATACAGCAGTTCCATTTGTTATTACATTTACAAATGGGGAAATCATTAAGACGGGCGCAACCTATGAAGTTAAGAAAGTTGCAACTGTTACAAGTGATACAAACGGTTTTGGTGTATCCGTAACAACTTATAAGACAACACAGGATAAGATTGATGCCGCAGCGGATAGTGATACTGCACTTAGCATCACTCAGATCGAAGATCCAGAGATTACTCTTACAATCGATAAGAATCTGTATGAAATTGATGATACGATCATGGTATCAAATGTTACATGGAACGGAAAGAATATTCTTCGCTCCTTTAGCTCTTCTAACAATGTAGTAACAATTATATTAGATGTATCTAAGATTGTTACGGCATCTGGAATCTCTTCTTCTGATATTGCAGATGCGACAGCAGCATCCGTTAGCGATACATTATCCATTCAGTTAAAGACAGATGATAATGCAGAATTTGTTACAATTAATACAAACTACAAGATTACAGTAGTACAGTAAGGAGGAAAACGATGAAGAAAAGACATATCGTGTTAAAATCACTCGTGACAGCGATGATTTGTGCGGCTTCTCTGCTTAGTTTTCCGAAAGCAGCAAAGGCAGCAGAAACACCGCAACCTGTCGTAGTACGCTATGTAAATTACGAAGAAGCATACATGTTGATTGATCCGGCAAATAATACAAAAGTGTATTACTCCGATTCCAAGCAGACTGTATGGAATGAGGTAGAAGGTGAAAAAACAGCAGACGGATATCTAAAGTTAGATATCTCCTGGATTCCAACTACAGCCGATTATGAATTAAACTTAAAAGGTTTGATTCACACAACGGATGAGGACGAAGACGAAGAGGATATTGAAATCGTAACTGTCACTCTTCCAGAAAAGAACAATGATTTAAAAGTTACTTTTGATAAATTAAGTGGTAAGTTAGAATTTACAAACGAAGGTGCTGCAGAGACTTTTGTCTGGAGAAAGAGCACTTCCTATGAATGGAGTGATCCGGTATCTATCGCACAGGAGGATGAAGACTTCTTGGCCGAATTAGAAGCACTTCGTATCAAAGGTGGTAAAATCGTAGTAAGAATCGAAGGCGAAGACGGTGCACTGAAAACAGATGGCACATTTGACGTAGGAAGCCGTCAGAGCAAAGATGTTACGGTAACAATCGCAAAGCGTGCCGTTGCTCCTAAAGTGGCAGTTGATGTCAATAAGCTTCTTCTTTCCACAAAGGCTACAATGGAGTACCGTATTTATGCTATTGATGGTGTAAAGCAGAGTGGGGATAACTGGACGATGGCATCCGTAAAGATGTCCTTATCAGAAGTAGCACCAAAGGTACTTTATACGGCAACTTCTAAGGCAAAGGAAAGCGTTACCGTTGCATTCCGTACCGCAGCGACTGCAAAGGCACCACATTCTCAGATTCAGTATCTGACTATACCAGTTCAGAAGGCAACCGGAGAAATCGCTATGATCAGCGTGACAGGTGGAAAGTATAAGTTCTCTTTCCCTGATGCATCTAAGACAAATGCTGTTCAGTATACAGTAGTGAAGGCAGGCAATACATTTGATCCGCTGACCGCAGTATGGAAGACAGCGACAACAGCAAAAGAAGTGATATTAACAGAAAAGAATGTTGCTTCCGGAAGCAAGATTTATGTAAGGTTAAAGGGAACAGCAGCTACATCAAAAGTAAGCTTAGTTCTCCCAACCCACTATATTTCTTATACAGTAACTTATTAATAGTTTCTAAAATAACAGCCGGCAGAAGGTCCGTAGATTCGGACTTTCTGCCGGTTCTTTTATTTTGTGGCATATCCAAAGAAATTTAGAATTCCAAGATAAATGCCGTATGCAAAAGAATACTGATCGTTAATCAGCAGATAGTTATCTTCATAATTCGTAATATATGCAAGTTCTACTAAGCAGGAAGTCATCTCTGTTTTGCGCAGGATATAAAGGGATGGGTTAGCGACAACACCATTTGCTTTTGTCCCAACAGTCTGTGTTACGTACTGAAGTATGGACTTTCCCAAAACACTCGCTTCCGTATTAAGAGCATACACATAAACTTCCGTACCGTTATAGGTTGTATTATCATTTGCGTTACAGTGGATGCTGATGAAATAGTCCGCAGGCCATTCAGCTTCCACTGACATGTAAATAGGTAGTAAGTTGTCACTCCTACCCACACTGCAAGAAAAAAGCCAAACGAATTAAAAAAAAAACAAATCAAAACAAAAA
>CALZIE010000066.1 GCA_945787565.1 uncultured Lachnospiraceae bacterium | reverse complement strand
GTTAGAAAGTTACTCGAGTTAAAGGGCAGGAGGAGATAGTATGTTATATGATGTGTTAGTAGCAGGAGGTGGCGCTTCCGGAATGGTTGCAGCCATCTTTGCTGCGCGTAAAGGCAAACGTGTTGCCATTATCGAACATAAAGATAAGATAGGAAAGAAGATTTTAGCCACTGGAAATGGAAAATGCAATTATACGAATTTAGTGCAGGAGCCATCCTGTTACCGTGGGACGAATCCAGCCTTTGCGATGGAGGTACTAAAGCAATTTGATACGGAAGAGACACTTCGTTTCTTTAAGGAGCTTGGTGTGTATCCTAAAATTAAAAATGGATATGTATATCCGTTTTCTGAGCAGGCAGCCAGTGTGGTGGACGTTCTTGTAATGGAATTAAGACGTCTGAAGGTTGCCATTTTTTATTTAGAGCATATTGAAGCGGTAAAGAAGAACAAGGCAGGTAACTTTGTAATCCTTACCGGTGAAAATAAATTTGAAGGCCGTAATGTGATTTTAGCGACTGGCGGATGTGCTGCCAAAGTGCAGGGGTCAGACGGAAGTGGCTATGCACTTGCAAAATCGTTCGGCCATACGATTATTCCACAGGTTCCGGCACTTGTTCAGCTAAAAGCGGAAGGATGCGATTTTAAGACATTAGCAGGTGTTCGCGTGGATGGAAGAGCTGGCATCTATGTGGAAGGCAAAAAGGTAGTGGAAGAGAAGGGCGAATTCCTATTTGCAAACTATGGGATTTCGGGTATTCCGGTATTCCAGATGAGTCGTTATGCGGGAGAAGCCGTTATGAAAAAGAAGAAGACGGAACTGATTCTTGATTTATATCCGGATTTAGAGGAACGCAAATTACTAGATATGATGAAGGAGCGATTTGAATTCGGAAAACATAAGACGGTAGAAGAGGTGTTTATTGGATTTATGAATAAGAAGCTCGCATATGCACTGATTAAGGATGCAGGGATTAAGCCGGAAATGATGGCATCAAAGATTCGTATGGAAGAGATTAAGGATCTTACACACCTTATGAAGCATCTTAAAATGCGTATAACTGGCTGTAATTCCTTTGATAATGCACAGGTAAGTGCAGGGGGCGTTGCAACCGATGAAATCAGTAAGGAAACCTTAGAATCAAAGAAAGAAAAAGGTTTATATATTATCGGAGAACTGCTAGATATCGATGGAACATGCGGCGGTTATAATTTGCAGTGGGCATGGTCAACCGGTGCAGTAGCAGGGAAGAGCATTCGCTAGATTACAGATGCAGTGGCAGGAAAGCATATCCGTTAGATTGTAGCTACAGTAGTAGAAAAGCGTATTCGGTGAATTTGTACCGAAAGTTTTAGAATATAGTCGTTTCAAGGGAACCAGGCAAAAGAACAGGAGACAGAACAGTATGATCAGAATCAATCAACTGAAGCTCGCAATCAATCACAGCGAGTCAGATTTAAAGAAAGCAGTGTTAAAGGCACTAAGAATAGATGAGGGACAGTTAAAGGGGTATAAAATCTTTAAACGTTCCATCGATGCAAGAAAGAAACACGAAGTCAAATACATATATGCGATTGACGCAGATGTAAAAGACGAAAACAAAGTGCTTCAAAAATGTAAGAATCCAAATGCTACCCATGCAGTAACAAACCATTATCATTACACCATTACCGGTGAGAAGAAATTAGCACATCGTCCGGTTGTTGTAGGAAGTGGGCCAGCGGGACTATTTGCAGCTTATTTCTTAGCAAAGGCAGGATATAAGCCGCTTTTAATTGAACGTGGACAGAGGGTAGAAGAGAGAATTGAAAGCGTAGAAGCATTCTGGAAAGGCGCTCCCCTAAATCCGAATTCTAACGTACAGTTTGGTGAAGGCGGAGCGGGAACATTTTCGGATGGAAAGTTAAATACGCTTGTAAAAGATACTTACGGAAGAATCCGTGAAGTATTAAGTACATTTGTGGAACATGGTGCGAATGAGGATATCCTGTATGTGAATAAACCACATATCGGTACCGATGAATTACGAGGAATCGTGAAGAATATCAGAGAAGATATTATCGCGTTTGGTGGTGAAGTACGTTTTGGTACAAAGCTAACTTCCTTAATGTGTGAAGGGGATACCTTAACTGCGATTGAAGTGGAAGATGTGACAACAGGAAAGAAAGAAGAGATTTCATGCGAGGCACTTGTGCTTGCAATTGGTCACAGTGCAAGAGATACGTTTGAAGTACTTTATAAGCAGGGTGTTTATATGGAACGCAAGCCATTTGCCGTTGGTCTTCGAATGGAGCATCCACAGGAATTAATCAGCAAAAATCAATATGGGGATGCTTACAAAAAACTTCCGGCAGCAGACTACAAAGTGACACATAAATGTGAGAATGGAAAAGGGGTATATTCCTTCTGCATGTGTCCGGGTGGATTTGTAGTAAATGCATCTTCTGAGGAAGGAAGACTTGTTGTAAATGGTATGAGTAATCACGACCGTGCAGAGAGAAACGCCAATAGTGCCATTGTTGTAACCGTTGATGAAGAAGATTTCATGAAGATTCCAGGTGCTAAAGATACACCACTTGCCGGAATGGAATTCCAGCGCTATTATGAGAAGCTTGCTTATGAATGTGGTAAGGGAAAAATCCCGGTACAGCTTTACAAGGACTTGTTAAACAATGAAAAAAGTGCTAAAATAGGCCGTGTTATACCGAACTTAAAAGGGGAATACACACTGGCGAATTTAAGGGAATGTATCCCGGATGTTGTATGTGATTCCATTATTGAAGGCGTTACAGCATTCGACCGTATGATTCCAGGATTCGCAGATGGTGATTCTATATTATCAGGGGTTGAGATGCGTACGTCCTCACCAGTTAGAATTAGCCGTGATGAGTCTGGTCAGGCGAATGTGAAGGGAATCTATCCTTGCGGAGAAGGCGCAGGATATGCAGGGGGCATTACATCCGCTGCGGTAGACGGAATCAAGGTGTTTGAAAGCATGATTGCATTATATAACGGAGTGACAGAATAAGAAGTAGTACAAAAAGGGGTTAACATGAATAAGATCAGAGAACAGTTAAAGGATAAGAAACGAATTGTTATTAAGATTGGATCTTCCTCCCTAACTCATGAAGCAACAGGAAATCTGAATCTTGCAAAGATGGAGCGACTTATCCGTGTGCTGACAGACTTGAATAATGCAGGCAAGGAAGTTGTCTTAGTATCTTCCGGTGCCATTGCCGTAGGCAGAAAAACGGTAGGTTTATTAGAAAAGCCGAAGGAAAAAGCAATGAAACAGGCATGCGCTGCAGTTGGACAGGCAAAACTAATGATGGTATACCAGAAGCTTTTTGCAGAATATAATCAGCTGACCGCTCAGATCTTAATGACAAAGCACACGATGATCAATGAGATCAGCAGGGAGAATGCACAGAATACATTTCATGAGCTGTTAAAGCTTGGCGTGATTCCAATCGTCAATGAAAATGACACGGTTTCCACAGATGAAATTGAATTTGGCGATAATGATACATTATCAGCAATTGTAGCGGCATTAATCGGTGCAGACCTTTTAATTCTTTTATCAGATATTGATGGGCTTTATACGGATGATCCAAGAAAGAATCCGGAAGCGAAGTTCATCGATACGGTAGAAATAATTGATGAAGGCATCTTAAATATGGGTAAGGGAGCTGGCAGCAGTGTAGGTACTGGCGGCATGGCAACCAAAATTTCAGCTGCCCGTATTGCTACAGATTCCGGTGCAGATATGATCATTGCCAATGGCGAAGACGTGAATGTGATTCGTGAAGTGGTGGAAGGCAGTCAGGTTGGAACGATATTTAAAGCGCATAAGAACAAAGACTTTCAGATGATGGATTATCTTGTGACAAAGCAGTATACAAAGCACGATCAGAAAAGCACAGTATTATAAGGCTGCGGCAGTTCTGGAGAATATGACACGAATAAAAAAGATGCGACAAGGAGTAAAAGTATGAACGAAGAAAAAATTGCTAGAATTAATGAATTATATCATAAGTCTCAGAATGAAGGTTTAACAGAAGCCGAAAAAGAAGAGCAGGCAACATTACGTAAAGAATACATTGCCGCAATCCGCAAGAATATGAGAGGTACATTAGAAAATGTATCTATCTTAAATCCAGATGGTACCGTAACCGATCTTAAAGAAAAATCCAAGAAGCTAAACTAGCTTAAAGGCATGCAAAAGACCTGGTGGTGTGGAGAAACGCATTCTCTGCCACATCAGGTCTTTTTCTTTTTTAAATCCAAAGTGGAAAAGCTGATTTTGTTTCAATAGAAGACAGAAAAAAGCTAATTCTGGTATGAAATAAACCGAAAAGACTTGATTTTCATGGAAGTTTTTCTATAATAGGAATAGGCTTGGGCTTGGGAAGGACGGGTTATATGGAAAAGCATAAAATTCGAGAGCAGATGTTAAGCAAAAGACAAAAGTTAAGGAAAGAGGACATACAAAGTAAGAGCCTTCAGGCAGAGCGAATGTTTTGTGCAATGGAGGAATTTCAAAAAGCTGACCGGGTATTTGCTTATAAAAGCGTGAATGGTGAGATGGATACATCAGAGATCATTACGCGGGCATTGCATTTAGGAAAAGAAGTGTATCTGCCTAAGGTGACAGGAAAGCATGAGATGGAATTTTATCGGATCTTTTCAGAAGAGGAGGTTGCACCAGGAAAATACGGGATTCTAGAACCTGTTTCAGATGAGCTTGTAAACTGGAGTGAGCATAAGAATTCAGTTATGATAGTTCCAGGCGTTGCGTTTGATGAAGAAGGAAACCGTATTGGATATGGAGCCGGCTTTTATGACCGATATTTTACTAGAATATCTAAGGGAAATCCCAATATTTTAATAGTAGCCATGGCTTATGATTTTCAGGTACTAAAAGAAATTCCATCAGAACCGTTTGACTGGAAGATGGATCGGATCGTAACCCAAAATCAAGTGATTGATATAGAAAAATTAATCTTAACATAAATATAAAAAAAGAGAGGAGAGGCAGCCTGGATGCAGGTTTAAGCATTTGGGAGGCAAGGAAAGAATGGAATATGTAAAACAGCTTGGTATGCAGGCAAAAGAAGCATCTCGCAAGATCGCAAGACTCGGAATCGAACAGAAAAATGAAGCGCTAGAGATGGCAGCGAAAGCGTTAATTGAAAATGCGGAAAGTATTCTTATAGCAAATGCCGAGGATGTAAGAAAAGCAAGAGAAAATCAGATGAAGGAATCCTTAGTGGATCGTTTAACTCTGACAAAAGAGAGAATCGAGGGAATGGCAGATGGTCTTAGACAGGTAGCCGCTTTAAGTGATCCAATCGGTGAGATGGTATCCATGGTGAAGCGTCCAAATGGACTTCAGATCATTGAGAAAAGAGTTCCACTTGGCGTTGTTGGCATGATTTATGAATCCCGTCCGAACGTGACAGCGGATGCTTTTGGCCTTTGTTTTAAAACTGGGAATGCAGTAATCTTACGTGGTGGTTCCGATTCCATTAAGAGTAATATCGCCATTGTAGCGGCAATTCAGAATGCACTTTCTTTATGTGGTATTCCAAAGGAAGCCGTTCAGCTTGTGGAAGATACAAATCGTGAGACGGTTGTTGCAATGATGAAGATGAATGAATACTTAGATGTGCTGATTCCAAGAGGGGGAGCCGGATTAATCAAAACAGTAGTAGAGAACAGCACAGTGCCAGTAATCGAGACTGGCACCGGTAACTGCCATATCTATGTGGATGAAAGTGCAGACTTTGTTATGGCACTAGATATTATAGAGAATGCCAAGACACAGCGTCTTGGTGTGTGCAATGCCTGTGAGTCTTTGGTGATCCACGAAGCGGTGAAAAAAGAGTTTCTGCCATTGCTTTATAGCCGCCTGACTGAAAAACAGGTTGTAATGCGTGCAGATGAAGCGGCAAGAGAAGTATGTCCGATGATGGAAGTGGCAACAGAAGAAGATTTTAAAACCGAGTATTTAGATCGTCTGATTTCTGTAAAGACCGTTAAGAATATAGACGAAGCCATTTCCCATATCAATCACTACAATACCGGACATTCAGAGTCTATTATTACAAAGGATTACCATAATGCCATGAAGTTTTTAGACGAAATCGATGCAGCAGCTGTGTATGTAAATGCATCCACAAGATTTACCGACGGAAATGAGTTCGGGTTAGGTGCTGAAATCGGAATCAGCACACAGAAGCTTCATGCAAGAGGACCAATGGGATTAAAGGCTCTGACCACAACTAAATTCGTGGTATTCGGCGATGGTCAGATCCGAAAATAAGCAGATCTGATAGTAGGAAAAGCATAAGAAAGTGCAAAAAAGATTACTGCACATAGCCAAATAAAACGAAAAAAGTGAAACAAAGCAAAAGAGAACCTTAGAACGGATTCGGGTTAAGTTTTCAAAAGCCTGAAACCCGACTTGAACCCCTTTATTATGACAAAAGGCGAGTTTTTCTAATTGATTTTTACTAGGGTTCGCGATATAATAGTGCTACATGCCCGCCAGAGGGAATGGGTTTCATTACGTTTTAAGGAGATAATAATGAAAGAAAATATGATGGATCTTATTAACAGAATAGATGTAAAACAGGATGCGCCAGATAGAGAGCCAGAAAGACAGTATTATTTCATGGACTTATTAAAGAACTGGATGGCAGGAGAGAAGGAACGCCTTGGCCGTGACCTTACATTCAATGTGCAGACATTTGGATGTCAGATGAATGCAAAGGATTCTGAAAAATTAGCCGGAATCTTAGAAACAATCGGATATGTAGCGACAGATAGCGAAGCAGCTGATTTTGTTGTTTACAATACATGTACAGTTCGTGAAAATGCGAATACAAGAGTATATGGCCGTATCGGTTATCTTGGAAACTTAAAGAAGAAGAATCCAGACATGAAGATCGCATTATGCGGATGTATGATGCAGGAAGAACACGTTGTAGCAAAGATTAAAGAAAGCTATCGTTTCGTTGACGTAATCTTCGGTACTCACAATATCTTCAAAATGGCAGAATTAATCTATGATCGTTTAACATCCAAGAAGATGATCGTGGATATCTGGAAAGAAACAGATAAAATCGTAGAAGAGCTTCCAAGTGAAAGAAAGTTCGAATTCAAAGCCGGCGTTAATATTATGTACGGCTGTAACAACTTCTGCAGCTATTGTATCGTCCCTTACGTTAGAGGACGTGAAAGAAGCCGTAATCCAGAAGATATCATTAAAGAAATCGAAGGAATGGTTGCAAATGGCGTAGTTGAAGTTATGCTTTTAGGTCAGAACGTAAATTCCTACGGAAAGACTTTAAAGAATCCAGTAACATTTGCAGAATTATTACAGATGGTAGAAAAGGTAGAAGGATTAAAGAGAATTCGTTTCATGACTCCTCATCCAAAGGATTTCTCTGATGATGTAATTGAAGTGATGAAGAATTCTAAGAAGATTTGTTCTCATATCCATCTTCCAGTACAGTCCGGAAGCACAAATCTATTAAAGATCATGAACCGTAAATACACAAAAGAAGATTATTTAAATCTTGTAGACCGTATTAAAGCGGCTATGCCGGATGCATCTTTAACAACTGATATTATTGTTGGTTTCCCAGGAGAGACAGAAGAAGACTTCGAAGATACTCTTGACGTAGTAAGAAAAGTTGGCTATGAAGCAGCTTATACTTTCCTTTATTCTAAGAGAAGCGGAACTCCTGCGGCAACAATGGAAAATCAGGTTCCAGAAGATGTGGCGAAAGAAAGATTCAACCGTTTATTAAAAGAAGTACAGGAAAGTGGTTCTAAGCGTGCGATGAAAGACGAAGGTAAAGTAATGGAAGTCTTAGTAGAAGAAAAGAACTCCCAGGATGATACTTTAGTAACAGGCCGTTTAAGCAATAACCTTCTTGTTCATTTTAAAGGCGGAGAAGAATTAATTGGACAGATTGTAACTGTAAAACTTTCTGAATGCAAAGGATTCTACTATATCGGTGAGTTAGTTTAACATAAAAACCATAGGAAGACATGCAAGCAGCTAGTCTTTCTATGGTTTTTGTTTCAAAGAAAGAGAAAATTTAAAAAATATTCGAGAACGCAAAGCGGATTTTATCTCATACATATCATAGCAAATAAGTGTTTATGTGTATTATGACGGGGAATGTCAAAATAAAGAGGTCGAGTTTGTTGCATAGTAATAAGAAAAATGTAAAAAAAATTATATTTATGAAAAAATTTTCACTTATGTGCAAAAATATGATAATATACTATATTTTTGGATTATTTTCAACAAAATGCATAAAATTTTCCTTTGCGTACTTGACATACTAGTAAAAACAGTATAAAATTTAAGTGTTGTATACATGTACAATGAAAATTGAATAAAAGGAGGTGCTCCTGTGACAGAAGTTGTGAAAATAGTTATTGCTGTCGTTATAACTGCGATCATAGTTGGCCTTGTTGCTTGGAAGTCTGCAATCAGCTACCGAATCAAAGTAGTGGAAGCGAAAATCGGCAGTGCAGAAGAAAAGGCAAGGGAAATCATAGATGAAGCTTTAAAAACAGCTGAAACTAAGAAACGAGAAGCTCTACTCGAAGCAAAAGAAGAGTCTTTACGGACGAAGAATGAGCTTGATAGAGAAACCAAAGAACGCAGAGCGGAAATTCAACGTTATGAAAAACGTGTATTATCCAAAGAAGAAACATTAGACAGAAAAACTGAAGCACTGGAAAAGAAGGAATCAAAACTTAGCTTTAAAGAGCAGGAGTTAGATAAGCTTCGTGTTGAAGTGGAAGAATCCCACCAAAAACAGGTTGCTGAATTAGAAAAGATTTCTGGTTTGACCTCCGAACAAGCAAAGGAATATCTTTTAAAAACTGTTGAAGATGAAGTGAAACATGAAACTGCAGTCATGATTAAGGAGATGGAAAGCAGAGCGAAAGAAGAGGCTGATAAGAAAGCCAAAGATCTTGTCGTTACTGCCATTCAGAAATTTGCAGCAGATCATGTTGCTGAGACAACGATTTCTGTAGTACAGCTTCCGAATGATGAGATGAAAGGAAGAATTATCGGTAGAGAAGGACGTAATATCCGTACTCTTGAAACTCTTACCGGTGTAGATTTAATTATTGATGATACACCAGAAGCAGTAATTCTTTCCGGATTTGATCCAATCAGAAGAGAAGTTGCCAGAATCGCACTTGAGAAGCTCATTGTTGATGGACGTATTCACCCAGCTCGTATTGAAGAGATGGTGGAAAAAGCCCAGAAAGAAGTAGAAACAATGATTCGTGAAGAAGGCGAAGCAGCAACATTAGAAGTTGGTGTTCACGGAATTCATCCGGAGCTTGTCAGATTATTAGGAAAAATGAAATTTAGAACAAGTTACGGTCAGAATGCATTGAAGCATTCCATCGAAGTAGCAATTTTATCTGGTTTATTAGCTGGAGAGATTGGCGTGGATGTAAGAACAGCAAAACGTGCTGGTTTATTACATGATATCGGTAAATCCGTTGACCACGAGATGGAAGGAACTCATGTACAGATTGGTGTTGATTTATGTAGAAAATATAAGGAATCCCCAATCGTTATTAATGCAGTGGAAGCACATCACGGCGATGTAGAATTCCAGTCGTTAATTGCATGTATCGTTCAGGCAGCTGATACGATTTCTGCCGCAAGACCTGGTGCTAGACGAGAAACATTAGAGACCTATACAAACAGGTTAAAACAGTTAGAAGATATTACGAACAGCTTTAAAGGGGTCGATAAGTCCTTTGCTATACAAGCAGGTAGAGAAGTCAGAGTTATGGTTGTTCCAGAACATATCAACGATGACGGTATGGTTTTACTTGCGCATGACTTATCAAAGAAGATCGAGTCTGAATTAGAATATCCAGGCCAGATTAAGATTAATGTAATTCGTGAATCACGCGTGACCGATTATGCGAAGTAATAGAGTAATAGAATAATGAGGCTAGTCAGATGTGAAAACATCTGGCTGGCTTTTTTTTAATTCCTAGGAAATTGCAAAGCAATTTCCTAGGAATTAAAAACTCTCAGAGGGAATAGCAAGTAAGAAAAAAGGGTTTTGCTTTGATGGAAAGTTCATAGTTTTAATGCTTTTTAAGTATGTAGATAGTTTGATAAGGTTGCAATACTATGTGTAAAATCATGTAAATAAATAGTTGCAAAAAATACTCGCGATGATAGAATATCAATTATAGAGGCTTTTATTGTTAGAAAAGAATGAATTCGATTTCATAGGGTTTTTAACAAGGAAAGGAAAAGAGATAACGTGGAGATTGCATTTCGAAAAATGGAGGCTAAGGATAAAGGCAAAGTTATTATGCTTGCTTTGCGTACGTTTCACAGCTTAGAAGGGGTATTTATCGGAAATCCGAAGGATGCAATCGTGGCATGCGATGGTGAAAAGATCGTCGGGGCAGCTACTTTGAATATATATTCGTACAAGAAAGGAACTTTAGGGTATGTGGATTACGCGTTTATAGACCCTAATGTTCAGAATGCAGGCATTGGGAAAAAGATGTATGCAGAAGCGATTCAGGAGTTGAAAAGCCGGGGATGTAATGAGGTAGCAGCAGTTGTAAGAAGTGATAATGTACAGTCTTTTCATTTATTTGAGAAGAATGGGATGAACCGGTGCAGTTTGTTGCAGGGGTATCGGATATTAGGATTTGGGGGAATGGTGAAACTGTTGTTATTTACTCCTTATTGGGCAGCGGCATGTGGAGATTTTTATCTTACACACTCAGATTCTAAGAGGGGAAGCATTTCTCAGATTTTATGGTACATATGGATTAATGTAGCGTTTATGATGCTTGGTATAATTACAGGAAAGAGCAGTATTTTTAGTTATATGCTGGCAGGTATTTGCACGATGTCCCTCACCATCGCTGCAGGCGGGATTGCAGGGCTGTTTACAAAAGAAAGATGGACGTTTCGGCTGTCAACAGGTGGTGGTCTTCTTAGTGCGATATTAGGCATCTTTCAGACTTTCTTTCCAGTTGTGGGAAAATGGTATCCGGAACAGTTTAATAAATCTAAGGGACAAAAGCGTCTCCTGGCAGTCAGTGCTTTGAGTGAATGGTACATGCTGTTATTGCTTTATGTGATCGCGAATATAGGTTTAAAGGATTCTGCCTTTTTATCATCACTGAGCAGGGTAGCAGGGACTCTGCTTGTCTACCGTATCATACCCACTTATCCGTTTAATGAGTATGGCGGTGGACGGGTTTATCGATACAGTAAAATGATATATCTCATCCAATTTGTAATTACTCTTTTCTTATTGATGTGGATACGGAGTTAGCGATGGAAGGATAGAAGATACGGGATGGTAAAAGTAAAGAATAATTACTAAATTATAAAGGATAAGATAATTCGGATAAAGCGGTTCTGCTTATAATAAGTGTATATATAAGGAGAGGAAACGGAGATTCAACAATCATTGTATTTGGGGACAAGCATGACGAATAAGAATGAAGGAGGAGAAGGATGAAGAAGCTGGAAATTATAATTAAACCGGAGCGCTTAGAGGATTTAAAGGCTATTTTGGAGGAAGCAAAGGTTAATGGTCTGATGGTGAGTAATATCTTAGGATATGGAAATCAGAAAGGGTATGTGCAGATTTATCGTGGGGTGGAAAAACAGGTGAATCTGTTACCGAAGATTAAAGTGGAAACAGTGGTTTCTCCGGAGGTTGCGGAAGTAATTATTGATAAGGTACAAAAGGAAATCAATACCGGCAATTTTGGTGATGGCAAGATCTTCGTATATAATGTTGAGGACGCAATCCGTATCCGAACCGGTGAACGGGGGAAAGACGCCCTGTAATGTCTTAAGGAGATGAGAATTTTATTTGGAA
>CALZIE010000065.1 GCA_945787565.1 uncultured Lachnospiraceae bacterium | reverse complement strand
TTTCTACGTTATTTAGGATCGTTGGCTTTTTAAAGAGGCCTTCTTTTGCTGGAAATGGAGGACGAGGGCGAGGCTCGCCACGATTGCCTTCAATGGAGGTCATAAGAGCTGTCTCTTCGCCGCATACAAAGGCACCTGCACCTAAACGAAGCTCAATATCAAAGGAGAAGTCTGTGCTAAAGATATTCTTGCCAAGAAGCCCGTACTCCCTTGCCTGATTGATCGCAATTGTAAGACGTTTGACTGCAATCGGATATTCTGCCCTTACATAGATATAGCCCTGGCTTGCACCGATGGCATAGCCTGCGATGGCCATTGCCTCTAATACAACATGAGGGTCGCCTTCTAAGACAGAACGGTCCATAAAGGCACCGGGGTCGCCTTCATCGGCATTGCAACAAACATATTTTTGATCCGCTTGATTGGCTGCTGCGAATTTCCACTTAAGGCCGGTTGGGAATCCACCGCCACCGCGTCCTCTAAGGCCGCTGTCAATCAAGGTCTGTATGATTTCTTCCGGCTTCATTGTGGTGAGGGCTTTTCCAAGTGCCTCATACCCGCCGGTTCCTATGTATTCTTCAATATTCTCGGGATTAATGATACCGCAGTTTCGAAGAGCGATTCGATGCTGCTTTTTATAGAATTCTGTTTCATTTAAGGATTTAATTCCCTCATCTGTCACAGTTTCGGTATAGAGAAGCCGTTTTACGACACGGCCTTTTAAGAGATGTTCAGATACGATTTCCGGAATATCTTCGACATGTACCGTCGAATAAAATGTGCCTTCCGGGTAAATCAGCATAATCGGGCCTAAGGCACATAAACCGTGGCATCCAGTCTGAACCACAGCTACTTCTGTTTCTAAGCCCTGTTTCTTTATTTCTTCATTCAGCGCGGCAAGAATCTGCGTGCTTCCCGAGGAAGTACAGCCGGTTCCTCCGCATACTAAGACATGGGAACGATACATACGGCAGCAACCTCCTTATTTGATGTACTGGTTGATGGTGTACTCGGAAACAATCTGGCCCCGCATCAGATGCCGGTCTACGACTTCTAATGCTTTTTCCGGAGTCATCTTCACGTAGGTGACTTTTTCCTTTCCGGCTTCTAATACTTCTACAATCGGTTCATATTGACAAAGGCCAATACAGCCTGTCTGAGTCACCATGACATCGTTTAAGCCTTTTTTCTGTACGGCATCCGAAAGTGCTAATAATACAGGTCTGGCTCCGCTTGCGATTCCGCAGGTGGCCATGCCTACAACCACACGGATTTTGGCATCACTTTCATTACGCGGCCCAAGCTGGCTAAGCATACGCTCCCTGATTTGCTTTAATTCTTCCAGAGACTTCATGCATAATCCTCCTATTCACTATAGAATATATCCATTATCCACAATCTTCTTGTTCTCTGTCAGATATTCCTTGAGATAGGCTAAAACTTCTGGTGTGTTCAAAGGAATCCCACCAAGAATTTCTTTTACTTGCCTTGTATCAAGGGTAAATGTCCGGTCATCAATCTTATATATGTAAACGAAATCTGTCTGTGTATTACATGTAATCAGTGTGTACATTGTGCCGGTTATATCACCAAGCGGCAGACGGTCAATATGAGAGAGGGAAAAATCAGCCTCTACTTTTGTTCCGGCGCCGGGGTGGGATGTGATGGAAAAATGCCCTCCACAAGATAGGGCAGCATATCTAAAAAATGGTATCCCAAGACCGACTTTCCTCGTTTTCCGGGTAGTAAAAAACGGATCCGTGACATGTTCTAAAACATCATTTGTCATTCCGCATCCGTTGTCGGTTATGGTAATCATAAGCACATCATTTTTTACTTTTGCACAAATTGTAATTTCAATTAGAGTAGCCCCCGCGTGAATCGAATTCTCGACTACATCTAATACATGGAGAGAGAGTTCCGTCATCATAGCTATTTATATTTGGCTAAGATTTCATCGATATCATCGATGGTAAGTCGGCCATAAACATCATCATTCACCGTCATAACAGGTGCTAAACCACATGCACCGATACAGCGGCATGCTTCTAATGAGAACTTGCCATCTGGTGTGCATTCACCGGATGTGATGCCTAACTTGTCCATCAGTTCATTGTAAATATCCCCGCTGCCTTTTACATAGCAGGCAGTTCCTAAACATACGGATATCTTATACTTTCCTTTTGGATAAAGGGAGAACTGAGAGTAGAATGTCACGACGCCATATACTTTCTCGAGCGGAATGTCTAATTCATTCGAGATAATCGTCTGAACTTCTACCGGAAGATAGCCGTAGATTTCCTGTGCCTTCTGCAGAATTGGCATTAAACATCCTTCTTCACTTTTTAAGGATGCGATTACATCAAGAAGTGCAGTTTCCTGCTCTTTTGTACCTGCAAAAGGAACTGATTTGTTCTGAGAGCTCATCTAAAAACCTCCTTGCTTATTTTTTAACAAACAATAGGAACAGGCATTAAGTGCCACTTTTATCTACTATCATGTTGTCGAAAAACAATAATATTATAGCATGAAATTCGTAAAAAATCCACAGTGATATATATTTAACAAAATACTGAAAGGGCATGAGTGGATTCCAACATGAAATTAAAAAAATGTTAAAAAAATACAAGGTTCATACATTTATTGTAGACTGTTTTCCACAATTTGCAAGACTAAAAATAGAATTACAAGTTAAAAAGTTAACAAAAATTGGAGATTCTAAATGGGAGGGTTTCTTGTTTTATGGGATTGGTAATGTTATACTAAAGATGAGATATTTCCATTTTTAAAATGTGCATTT
Source organism: uncultured Lachnospiraceae bacterium (assembly GCA_945787565.1). Lineage (GTDB taxonomy): Bacteria > Bacillota > Clostridia > Lachnospirales > Lachnospiraceae > Lachnoclostridium. The sequence continues at coordinate 9,225 of CALZIE010000065.1, read as the reverse complement.
TGCCAAGAAGCGGAGGATGTCAGATGACGGTTGAAGATGTGAAAGACGTGTTAGGCGCAAGAGTAATCTGCGGAGAAGAACATCTGAAAAGAGAGGCTCATACCGCCTGTGGTGCGGATATGATGAGTGATGTACTGGCTTTCGTAAAGGATCAGTGTGTGCTGTTAACTGGTTTATGCAACACGCAGGTGATTCGTACGGCACAGATGATGGATGTAGTATGTATTGTATTTGTTCGGGGGAAAAAGCCGGATCAGGCGATGATTGATCTGGCAAATGAATGTGAGATTCCTCTTCTTTGTACAGGACACCGGATGTTCTCAGCATGTGGCATGCTGTATGAAAGTGGATTACGCGGAGGTGCATCGTATTGACTGGAAAGATTCATCTTAACTATGTAATACCGGGAGATGATTTTACCAGGGCAGGAGAGGCGTCAGGAGAGGTAAAGAAGAAGCTAAAGCAGATGGGGGTATCCCCGGAAGCCGTAAGAAAGGTTGCCATATCCATGTATGAAGGAGAGATCAATATGGTCATACATGCGAATGGGGGGACAATTGATGTGGATATCTCCACTACGGATATTACGATTGTGCTAAAAGATAATGGACCCGGAATTAAAGATGTGGCTCTTGCCATGCAGGCCGGGTATTCTACGGCGCCGGATAAGGTGCGTGCGTTAGGGTTTGGGGCAGGAATGGGCCTGCCGAATATGAAGAAGTATTCAGACAATCTTATCATAGATACCAAATTAGGATATGGCACTACAGTCACTATCGTGGTGAAGATAGGATAGAAAGTAGGAAAACAGTTCAAAGCAGGAGGGGTTGGCATGAGTGAATTCTATACCTCTGTCCGGCTTGATGAAAGCCTGTGCAAAGGGTGCATTAACTGCATTAAGCGCTGCCCGACGGAGGCTATCCGGGTACGGAATGGAAAAGCAAGGATTACAAAGGAATTCTGCATTGACTGCGGAGAATGCATCCGAATCTGTAAGCATCATGCAAAGTATTCTACTTATGATACATTACGCTCAAGAGAGAAGTATGAATATACGGTAGCACTTCCAGCCCCAAGTTTGTACGGGCAGGTGAATAATATTGAAGATGTGAATCTGGTTTTGCATGCACTGATACGGATGGGATTTGACGCAGTATTCGAGGTCGGATGTGCGGCGGAATATGTATCACGGCTGACAAGAGAGTATTTAGAGGCACATAGGGAGAAATGGCCCCTTATCAGCACGGCCTGTCCTTCCATCACAAGGCTGATCCGGGTTAGATTCCCGAATTTGATCGAGCATCTGCTTCCGATTAAGGCGCCAGTTGATTTAGCAGCACAAATCGCAAGAAAGGAAGCAATAAAAAAGACGGGTCTTGCACCGGATCGAATCGGCATCTTTTTCTTATCTCCATGTCCAGCCAAAGTAACAGCGGCGAAGAATCCGCTTGGATATGAAGGTGGGGATGTGGATGCGGTATTAGCGATGAAAGACATTTACCCAGAGCTGATAAAGAATATGAAGGAGGCAGCCAAGACACCAAACCTGGAGGATCTGACAACCGCAGGGAAGATCGGAATTGGTTGGGGAGGCAGCGGAGGCGAAGCAGGAGGCTTATTAACAGACAGTTATCTGGCAGCAGATGGTATTGAGAATGTAATACGGGTATTAGAAGACATGGAAGATCAGAAATTCAAAGATCTGTCCTTTATTGAATTAAATGCTTGTAACGGGGGATGTGTAGGCGGTGTGCTTACCGTAGAAAATCCCTATGTGGCAAAAGTAAAGCTTAGTTCTCTTAGAAAATATCTTCCGGTTGCAAGAAATCACAGCATTTCGTATGAAGTGAATCCATATTGGACGCAGAACGTGGAGTATGAACCGGTATTTACTCTTGGGAGCAATCTGCTAGAGAGCATGGACCGGATGGCAAAGGTTGAGGAGCTAATGAAGAAGTTCCCGGGATTAGACTGCGGATGCTGCGGGGCACCAACCTGTCTTGCGTTGGCAGAGGATATTGTAAGGGGAATTGCAGAAGAGAAAGACTGCATCCATATTCTGCGTGCGTATGTGGATCAGCTTTCAAATCAGATGGAATCAGACAAGGAGAGAGGAGAAGAACATGACAGTTGGTGAGCTTTTATCAGGAAATGATTATATCGTGATCAGTAAGGGAAAAGAGGCTACAATCACAGGCGTCTACTGCTGTGACCTTTTAAGCATTGCCATGTCTCATATGGAAAGCGGGATGGCATGGGTGACGGTAATGGCAAACCGCAATACCCTTGCAGTCGCACAGCTAGCGGATGCGGGATGCGTTATTTTAGCAGAGGGCGTAACCCTGGATGAGGAGTCGGTAAGGAAGGCGCAAGAGGAAAACATCACAGTATTAGCATCTGAAAAGCCGATTTTTGAAACGGCATTGGCCATATATGAAAAATTATGAGTGAAAATGATAGGGTGCAAAGCTATTTTTATGATTTTCATATTCATACGTGCCTGTCTCCATGCGGTGATGAGGATATGACTCCGGGAAATATTATTCTGATGGCAAAACTAAAAGGGCTTGATGTGATTGCGATTACCGATCATAACACATGCAGGAACTGTGAGGCTGCCATGAAGCAGGGGGAGAGACAAGGGATAATCGTGATACCGGGAATGGAACTGACTACGAAAGAGGAAGTGCATGTACTCTTCCTCTTTTCTTCTCTTTCTAAGGCAATGGAATTTGATTCTTATGTGTATCAGCATTTGATCAAAGTGAAGAATGTGCCGGACTTTTTTGGAAGGCAGCTTTTAATGGATGAGGAGGATCAGGTGATTGGAGAGGAGAACATGCTTTTAATCCAAGCCACGGATATCCCATTTTCAAGTCTGGCTGCATTAGAAAAAAGGTATCATGGACTTATGATTCCGGCTCATATTGAAAAGGGAAGCAATAGTTTGTTAAGCAACCTGGGTTTCATACCAAAAGAAAGTGCATTCTGTGTCGCAGAGTGGACAGGCATACAGGGAAGAAAGATATTAGAAAAGGAGAACCCCTATCTAAAATCCTGCAGGCTTATTAGAGATTCCGATGCTCATGCGCTTGGAATGATCAGTGAGGCAGAGCATATGATAGAGGCACTGGGAAATAGCAGGGAGGCTATTTTAGAAGCACTTTTAATCCCAGAATATAAGGAAGAACGAAAAGATGGGGACGAAAACTCTTATTAAGAAAATACACTTGAGTAAAGATAGGTTTATGTCGATATATATCATAATCTGTATCATAAGTTATACCATAGACAGTGCACGGCAGAGCATAGAGGATAAGTAAATCTAAATGACTGCATACGGTGGTTATTGATAAAAAACGATATGACATGTGATACAGAAAGATGCTATGAAACATAGATTGGCACCAAGGATGGAGCCAGAAAAACCAGGGAGGGGTATCATGAGAATTCAGGAAAATGCGTATGCAAAGAGCGCCTATAAGACAGAGAGCGCAAAGAAGGAAAAAGAAAAGCAGCAGAATCAGACTGTGACAGAGATGGCAAAGGAAGAGGCAGCAGCAGTTTATAAAAAGAGTGACGCTACTGTTTCTGGAGTGACAAAAAAGGCAGATCGCCAGACAATCCAAAAGATGCAGCAGGAAGCAGAAGAAAAGACAGCGGCGCTTCGTAACCTTGTAGAGAATATGATGTCAAAACAGGGGAAGGCAGTGGTTAGTGAAAAGCAGATGTATGCAGAGCTTCGTGCCGGCAATTTAGAAGTGGAAGAATCGGTAGTAGAGCAGGCAAAAAAGGATGTCTCAGAAGACGGATACTGGGGAGCAGAACAGACTTCAGAAAGAATGGTATCATTTGCTAAGGCATTAAGCGGAAATGATCCAGCAAAAGCGGATGTCATGATTGCAGCTGTGAAGAAGGGATTTGAACAGGCAACTAAATCCTGGGGCGATGAGCTTCCAGCACTTTGCAAGGACACACTCGATTTAACGCTCAACAAATTAGAATCCTGGAAAGCAGGAGAATAGAGTGATTAGAGTAAGTTTTTAGCTTATTCTGGCACAGAAATTTCAGAGGATGACCGTGTAGGGCAGGGGAGTGATAAAGCTTTCATGAACACCCAAAGCTCGGACAAATGGGCAAGATTCCACGACTATCAGACACCGGAATGTGGTGTTTGATAATCATGGAATCTTGCCCATTTGTTTGCCTTGAAAGAAGAAATCAGCCTTGTTCGTCGTGAGGCGAACATTTTTTTGATATAATGCGTTAGCCTCCTTTCTCTCTAGTGTGTCGGTTTAGATTCTAAGACTGGCGGATTAGGAGAAAGCAGGGTTGATTTCCTTGATAATCAATAAGTGATCGCCAGGATAGATTGCATCGGATTCCAGGTCGTTGATTTCTTTGATGGTATCAACGGTTGTATGATACATTTTTGCGATTTTCCAGAGGGTATCATCTGGTTTTACGACATAACCAGTCATGCTTGGCATAGCTTGGAGACGGTTTAGATCAAGTGCTTCTTCCCGGTAGTCAATTAGGAAGTCTTCACTTAGCTGATCGAATACGATTACGTTAAATACGATATTCGCTTTTACTTCCACTTCTTCGGTATCAAGCATCATGATATTGATCTGCTCTAAATAAGCACGGATATCGAATACGCTGGTCGGCTTTAGGTCTTTGATCTCAATTAGCTGAGAGAATGGGATGGATGCTTTGATTGCCTGAATTGGGGAATTATCATCGGCTGTGATATAAAGAATGCTAAGGTCGATCGTGCCATCTGCCTGGAGTCCATTTTCCACTGGGTATACTTCTTCTAATTTCACTTCGCCGCTTCCGTGGCAGATTTGAAGGAGTCTTGGAGAATCCATGCCGATTTTGATGCGGTCTGTTATGCGGACTTTATTGGTGTTCTTCATTAAGAGGTTTTCATAGTTGGCTTCTTTAAACATCGGGGTGATTTCGCGGCTTGGTGAATACATATCTTTTAAGATATCAAGCTGGGTCTCTTCATAGATCTTAATATTTAATTCTAAGACAGTTTCTACATCAATGATTCGTTCCTCACCATCGGAATCTGGCTTTACTTCCAGGTTTTTGCCGGTAATCATGAGGTTGATGTCCGGTGTCATATCCTCGTTGCAGCCATTACAGTCAATCGTGGAACTGAACGGAAGCTCTGTTTCATAGTATTCAATCGGATTGTCCTCTCCGTCGCCTAAATACAGCATGAATACACCAAGCTCCCCTTTGATGGAGAATTTATCGGTTAAAAGACGGATATCTAAGTTCTTTAATTCGATTTCGTCATACAGAATCTCGGAAATGCAGCTTTTGCCGGAAGGAAGAACAATCTCATCCCGGAAACGATAGGAGTCTTTTTTGTTGACAGCTACGCTTGTGATGTCAATGGTTTTAGAGATGGTATTTACATCTTCTGCATTTTCAATATCGGTAACACCTTCTTCATCGTAAATATCTTCTACCGAAACTAAGAGCCGAACAAGAGCTTTCAGGCTGAGTTTTCTGGAATTGATGATTCCGGCATTCAGATCTTCAATTTCCCATTTTACGTTTGCGTTATCTTGATTGCAGTTATCGTTTAGATTAACGGTCTCATTAAATGGAATTTGCCCTTTTATGCTATGTATTGGGCGGCCGGATTCATCACTTAAGTATAGAACGCAAAAATGTAAGGCACCATTTACATAAAGTTTGCCATTCATAATCTTTTGGTCATCAAATTTCACTTCGCCCTGTGTTTTAATCAGTTTGCTGATATCTGGTTTTGAATCCGGAACATTAAAATCATCATCAAGAGTCATCTGCAAACTGCTTTTACATTTTAATTTATTCATGTGAATATTTTTCGTAATAAGTTCCAAGTGATTCCCTCCTTGTGCTTAAGTTTTACAACAAAGGACGCAGCCCCCAAAGCCCGTCTTCAAAGTACGGCATCCCACATCCTGTCTACCTCATTATATGCCTGGCGAAAATATATTATGCCAATGGACGAACGAAAGAAAATCGTGAGCGGGGCGGGCAAAAGGGAATCGTGGGGCATGACGTGGGGCAGCGCATCTAGGATGCTATGTTTTTCAGATGTTCGGACGCATGAGCGGACAAAAAAGACGCCAGTCTTTGCCTATCAGACAGGAAAAACACTGTCTGTTATTCAAAGACTGACGCCTTTTTTGTTCGTCATGAGCCGGATATCTTGAAAAACATAGAATCCCAGATGCACTGCCCCACGTCATGCCCCACGATTCCCTTTCGCCCTCTGTCTACACTTATGATTTTGTTTCTGCTAGGTGAGATACTAAGCGGAAGGGAATGAAATTTTTTGATATGTTTTTGGAAAAATTGGGAGAGACATTTGAAGGGGAAGGAAAAATTATCCCACGTATGGGATGGGAGGATTAGAGAGAATGGGTACTATGAAAAGATGGGGAAGAGCGTTAATAGATTACTCGGACTTTGCAGTTGATTTTGGAATCATTGGTCTGGGTTCTTGGGGGAGGAGGTTACCAGAAAGGATGTTAAAAATCAACTGCGAAGTAGAGTGAATGGCTGCTTGCTTGGTGTTAGAGACTAGAATTCTTCTTCAAAATCACAGGTAGTATCCTGATGGGAATGATTGTTGTTGAAGAAACGAGTCAGAAAAGTCTGTTTGCCGTATTCTCCGATTTTAAATTGGTAGAAGGCTTTTTCAGCTTTTTTCTGGTTGTCGAAGAGGCCGAATACGGTTGGGCCAGATCCACTCATAAGGGAACCGATGGCACCTAGGTCTAACATTTCCTGCTTGATTTTTTCGATTTCCGGACATTCGGAAAGGGTTACATCTTCTAATACATTGCCAAGACGGGAGGAAATGCCTTTTAGGTCGTTTGAGGCAATGGCTTCTAACATGCCGTCAATGTCTGGGTGTACGGTGTTCTCGTTAAGCACCAGGTTTTCGTAAACAAACTTGGTGGATACGCTTACTGGCGGTTTTACGATTAGACAGTAGCAGGATGGAGCAGGGGACAGAGGTGTTAAAATCTCACCGATGCCTTCGGAGAGGGCAGTGCCTCGTAATAGACAGAATGGCACGTCAGCGCCAATCTGTACCCCAAGCTTCATTAACTCTTCGAGTGAGAGATTGGTGCCAAAAAGTTCATTTAAGCCAAATAGGGTGGCTGCTGCATCGGAGCTTCCGCCGGCCATTCCGGCTGCTACTGGGATTTTCTTTTCTAAGTTGATATAGACACCATCCTCAATCTGGAGGGTATCTTTAAAAAGCTTGGCTGCTGCATATACCAGATTGTTTTCGTTCGTTGGAAGGTAATGCAGGTTGGTCTTCATCATAATGCCAGGCGTGCTGGTACGTTTCATGGTAACCTTATCGTAAAGCTGTATAGTCTGCATAATCATCCTTACATCATGATAGCCGTTTGGACGTCTGCCAATTACATCTAATGCTAAGTTGATTTTTGCATATGCTTTTAAAGTTATGATATCCATAGGGGACTCCTTATCTTCGCTTTAAGGCCGAAGCCTTGTTGTTTTTATGAAGCAATCGCTTTCGTATATAATCGTTATTTATGACAATTATAAAAGGGAAGCAGGTGTTTTGCAAGAAATACCTTATTCAAATAGATTCTTTATCCAGTCCACAACTTTGAAACGAACGGTCACTTTTGTGTCTTTTTCTAAGATCGCATCGTATTCTTCATCAGTTAAAAGATACTGTAATTGTTCTTTCGATTCGTCAGGAACCACATGATAGGTGGTATCCACAAAGCAAAGCTGTGGGAACATAATGCACCACCAGTTCTTGCCGGAAGCAGTGCCAAGCTTAATGCAAAGCGCTTCATATTCTCCGGCTGGCAGAACGATATCTCCATATTGCTTGATTGGAAAGGTGCTGTATTCAACTGCGGCAGTGGCGCCGTAATCAAATCCATTTGCAGCAAGAATTTCTGTAGCTGTCTGTTCGATCTCCGTAAGGTGGGAGAGAATCTGCTTCTTGGCCTCTTCTTTGGAGGTGACATCGGATAGATACGGTTTCATCTGTTCGATAACGGCTTCTTTTACTTTTAGTTTCACGGTCTGGTCTTCTTCGGAATTGCTGTTTCCAATCACATGAAAACGGATGATTTCGTTTGCGATGCCTTGCTGAATCATTTCCATTGGCATGGAAGTTTGTGCTTTCGATGCCTGTCCGGATAAAAACATGCTTCCAAGCAGATAAATAATATAAGTAACTACAGTGACGGAAGGGATGATTATTTTTAAGAGACGGATTTTTTCCTTTTTTGAAAGGGAAGATAAACAAGATAGATAATGTCTTGCAGTTTCATATTTTACATGTAAATAAGTATGGGCTTTCATAATTACCTCCTGAAAATGAAGAAGCAGGCAGCATGTCAGTCATATATGTAAGAACGCTTCGTTTTATTTATCAGAAGTATTTCCTTATTTTCTCAGTTCTATGCTTTCGTACTTTAAAATTAAGAAAAATAGATAGTAAAAATGGCAGATTGTCGGACGGAACGGGAAGAGGCTTACTATCATACAATGAAGTAATCAGGATGCGATTTCAAATTACAACTTATCAAAAGTGAAGGAAATACGTTCCTGTTTTTCTAATGTTCGTTCTACCCAATTTGGCATTGAATATTTAAAGTCAACAGTGTAAAATAAAAAGAACGAACAAGCAAAGAAAGACGAAAAGAAATATTTTTGGTCGCCTTTTGGCAAGTTAATAGGTATGGCAGAAAGGAAGAATATCATGGATAAAAAGACAGTTGCTGTACTGTTTGGAGGACGGTCCTCAGAACACGAGGTTTCCTGTGTTTCAGCAGTTACAATAATTAATAATATAAATACGGATTACTACAATATCGTACTGATCGGCATTACAAAAGACGGAAGATGGCTTTTAGTAAACAATACAGAAGAAATCACTTCCGGGGAATGGGTGAATGGAAAGACAACCGCTGTGATTTCACCAGACTGTGGTCAGAAAGCAGTACTTTTGGTGGAAGAGGATCACGTAAGAACAGAAAAGATCGATGTGGTATTCCCAGCACTTCACGGATTATTCGGTGAAGATGGAACCGTACAGGGACTTTTTGAATTAGCAGGTATCCCATATGTAGGATGTGGTGTACTAGCATCCGCTGTTTCCATGGATAAACTCTATACCAAGATTATTGTGGATACATTAGGAATCCGTCA
>CALZIE010000064.1 GCA_945787565.1 uncultured Lachnospiraceae bacterium | reverse complement strand
CTTCGCAAGCCTCTCTACAACTACCACCATAACCTCTCACGAAGCCGCACCGCGAGCATCTGCAAGATGCCTCGCGGTCTCCCTCGTCCCCCCGTGGGCGGCGTGGTGCGATTGGTTGGCGGATGTCCGGCTCAGGACGGACAGTAACGCAAAAATCCCCGAGTAGCAGACATTTTGCCTTTTAAATGTCTGATAATCGGGGATTTTTACGTCACTGTCCGTCCTGCGTCCGAACATCGCCAACCAATCGCGCCACGCCGCCCACGGGGGGACGAGGGAGATTTCTCATCTTAGACTTCGAATAATAAGTCTCCGTATGTTGGTACTGGCCAGAGTTCCTTGTCAACGATTGTTTCGAGGGTATCGATCGGAGCTCTTAAAGCTGCCATTGCTGGGCATACTGTGAAGTGGAAGAACTCTGCTTCTTCCTTGCCTTCTTCCTTCGTTGCTGCTTCTGCTATTGCTGCAGATAAATTAGAAAGAGCTGTCTTAGCCTCTGCTAATAAAGAAGAAGTCTCCTTCAGTAAAGAAGTCTGAACAGAAAGGTCTGCATCAGGGCATGCTGCCTTCACTGCATTAATAGAACCAGCAAGTTCTGTTGTATATTTGATAACAGCTGGGATGAACTTTCTAGAAGCCATCTCAACCATAGTCTTCGCTTCAATATTAATAGCCTTAGAATATGCTTCGTAGTTGATTTCCACACGGCTTCTTAACTCTGTTTCAGAGAAAACTTTGTGTTTTTCAAATAACTTAATGGATTTTTCTGTTGCTAAAGCTGGGATAGCTTCTACCATAGAACGGATATTTGGAAGGCCTCTTCTTTCTGCTTCTTCAACCCATTCATCCGAATAGCCATTGCCATTGAATACGATTCTCTGATGATCTGTTACGGTCTTCTTGATTAAATCATGTACAGCTAAATCAAAATCATCTGCTTTCTCTAATTCATCTGCCATATTGCATAATACATCTGCAACGATTGTATTTAAAACAACATTAGCATCCGCGATAGATGCAGAAGATCCAAGCATTCTGAATTCGAACTTATTGCCTGTAAATGCAAATGGTGAAGTACGGTTTCTATCTGTTGCATCTTTCTTAAGTTCTGGTAGAGTATGTACGCCAGTGCTTAATTTACCCCCCTGTTTAGAGCTTGTTGCTTCACCAGTTTCAATTAACTGAGATAATACATCACCTAACTGCTCACCAACGAATACGGAGATGATTGCTGGAGGTGCCTCATTTGCGCCAAGTCTGTGGTCATTTCCAGGATTGGATGCGGAAAGTCTTAAAAGATCTGCATGATCATCAACTGCTTCTAAGATTGCAGCAAGGAATAATAAGAACTGGATATTCTCGTGAGGAGTCTTTCCTGGCTCTAATAAATTCTTGCCTGTATTAGTTACCATAGACCAGTTGTTATGCTTACCGGAACCATTAACGCCTGCAAATGGTTTCTCATGAAGAAGGCATGCAAGACCGTGACGGGTTGCTACTTTTTTCATGGTATCCATTACTAACTGGTTGTGGTCAGTTGCAATGTTTGCTGTTGTATAAATAGGTGCAATTTCATGCTGTGCTGGAGCTACTTCATTATGCTGTGTCTTTGCTAAGATGCCAAGCTTCCAGAGTTCATTGTTTAATTCTTTCATGAAAGCTGCGATACGTTCTTTAATGGATCCGAAATAGTGATCATCTAATTCCTGTCCCTTAGGAGCCATGCTTCCGAATAAGGTACGGCCTGTGAATACTAAATCTTCTCTCTTTAAATATTTCTCTCTGTCAACTAAGAAGTATTCCTGTTCTGGTCCTACGGAGCAAGATATGTTTGTTACTTCTTCATGTCCGAATAATTTTAAAATACGAACTGCCTGTTTGCTTACTGCTTCCATAGAACGAAGTAATGGTGTCTTCTTATCCAGTGCTTCACCTGTATAAGAACAAAATGCAGTTGGAATGCAAAGAGTAACGCCTGCTGCATCTTCTCTTAAGAATGCAGGTGATGTGCAGTCCCATGCTGTATAGCCTCTTGCTTCAAATGTTGCTCTTAACCCGCCGGATGGGAAGGAAGACGCATCTGGTTCGCCTTTGATTAATTCTTTTCCGGAGAACTCCATCATAATCTTTCCAGCTTCTGCCGGAGCAATAAAGGAGTCGTGCTTTTCAGCAGTAATGCCTGTCATAGGCTGGAACCAATGTGTATAGTGTGTTGCCCCTCTTTCAATTGCCCAGTCTTTCATAGCATTTGCAACTACAGTTGCTACGCTAGAATCAAGATCCTCGCCATTTTCAATTGTCTTCTTTAACGCTTTGAAAGTTTCTTTCGGTAAGCGTTCTTTCATTGTGCTTTCGTCAAACACATCCATACCAAAAATGTCTGTTAATTTCTCTGCCATAACAATAATCTCCTTCCATGAAATTGACAACGGTAAATCATGTTCTCTTTCGACAGCTTATGCTATCTCGTACCTCTATTTACACTCTATTGTCATCCTATTAGTTCTTCCGAAAATAATTACACTTATTATATGAGTTCAATTAAATCATACTTTTTCCAAAATTTCAACGAGCGTCTTAGCCCATTTTCTAATTCGTGATTTTTGCTGATTTTTTAGGTTGAACCCCTTCATAATTAGGACAAATATTTTGGAATAAATCTTTTTGAAATAAAGTGTTTTTACACACTTTAATTCACAGGAACAGCATTTCATTATCCCGCCGAAGTCTCTGGCGGAATGCACATTCCTCAAAGAGTCTCTTATTTTACAGGGAATTGTAAGAAATCCCTTGCAAAACATAAAAAAAGGGTGCTCTCATTAAATATGAGAACACCCTTGCTCTTCACGGACTCTTGTCATTACTTAAGATACCACTTTTCACCACAAATGAAAAGTAATTTTTTCATTTTTTTGAATTTATACATAATGCTTATTTAATAGCAGAAATTGCTCATTTTTCTTATACAAAACAAACATATTAGCCATTCTAATGCCATTTGTAAGAAAAAATGACTAGACAGCCGGAGTCTCCGTTTTCACCATAACATCAAGCTGATGGAATGGAATCGTGATTCCGTTTGCATCAAAGCAATATTTGATTTCTTCTAATAATTCAGCACGACATACAAAGTAATTCTCCTTATGCACCCACACACGGAAGGAAATTTCTACGGCATCATCTCCAAAATTTCCAACAAATACATCCACCTTATGGTCTTCCTTTAATACCATCTCATTCTTCATAGCGATGTCTAAAAGAAGAGCTTTCACGGTACGGATATCATCGTTGTAACCGATTGGAATGACTAAATCAAGTCTTCGTACAACCTCATTTGTCACGTTTGTGATGTTAGTGTTAGAAAGCGCCCCGTTTGGAAGTACAACCAGACGGTTATCAATAGTAAGCATCTTCGTATAGAAAATATCGATTTCTGTTACCGTTCCTTCAAAGGTTCCTGTGATAATATAGTCACCCACGCGGAAAGGCTTTACAATCAGAATCAGAACGCCGCCAGCGAAGTTTGATAAGCTGCCCTGCAGCGCAAGACCGATTGTAACACCGACAGAGCCGACTAAAGCAACAAAAGTAGATCCTGGTACTCCGATATACTGCGCAATCATTATGATAAGTAAACTATATAACAATGCCTTTAATAAAGACTGCACAAATGTCACAACACCTGCTTCTCCGTTTGCCTTTTCCATGGCGCGCTTCGTAATTCCAAGCAAAGAGCGGATGATTTTCTTTCCAATAACATAAAACACATATGCAATGACTAGCTTTATCAGGAAATTAAGTGCCGAAGGATAAAAACCTTCCCACCATTCTATAAGCCTGGATACTTCCTTTGCTGCCTCTGTAACTTTCTCTGCTACGTCTGTAGCGGTTGTCCCAGCGGTTAAAAATGCTGGTATCATCATAACTTCACCTATTCTTTCTATTACTTCTTCTTTGTTTCTCTATTTGCTTCCTTCTTTGTGTTTTTCTTTTGCTGTTTCTTTTCCTCAATGGATTTATAAGAAAAGATTACAACTGCTAATGGAGGAAGCTGAATGGTTATCGTATTGTTCTGTCCTTCAAAAACTTCCCTCTTTGAGAGACAGATTTTCGGATTCACAACTCCGGTCCCGCCGTATTTGGTATCATCACTGTTGAATATCTCTTTGTATTGTCCGCGATGTGGAACTGCTACTTTTAACTCATTATAAACAACAGGTGTGAAATTACAAATAACAAACAGCATATCCTCTCTTCTCTTTGTCTTACGAACAAAGCTGATAATGCTGTGATCGGCATCTAATTTGCTGATCCAGGAAAATCCGGCTGGGTTATGGTCAAGTTCATAAAGTGCTGGCATGTTACGGTATAAATGATTCAGATCTTTTACATACTGCTGCATCTTCTTATGCATGTCATCCTGTAAAAGTCCCCATTCAAGGCTTACATTCTCATTCCACTCTTTTAGCTGTGCGAACTCCTGTCCCATAAACAGCAATTTCTTTCCAGGATGCGTTGCCATAAAGCCATAAGCTGCTCTTAAATTTGCGAACTTCTGTTCCTTATCTCCCGGCATCTTATTGATCATGCTTGCCTTTCCATGAACAACTTCATCATGAGATAATACAAGCACAAACTTCTCACTGTAAGCGTAATCCATGCTAAAGGTAAGCGCCCCATGACATCCCTTTCTAAAGAGTGGATCCTGCTTCATGTAATTCGTGAAATCATTCATCCATCCCATATTCCACTTATAATCGAAACCAATTCCGCCATCACTTATTGGCCCAGTAATCATTGGCCAGGAAGTGGATTCCTCTGCGATAATAATAGCGCCATCTTTTCTCTTCTTAAATGCTGCATTTAACTGTCTTAACAGTTCAATCGCCTCTAAATTCTCATGTCCGCCATATTTATTTGCTACCCACTCTCCATCATTCTTTCCATAATCCAGATAAAGCATGGAAGCAACCGCATCCATACGGATACCATCTGCATGGAACTTATCGGCCCAGAACAGAGCATTTGCCACCAGGAAGTTGGCTACCTGTGGTCTTCCATAATTATAAATTAGCGTGCCCCAGTGAGGATGACAGCCCTGTCTTGGATCCAAATGTTCATACAGACATGTGCCATCGAAATTGGAAAGACCATAGCTGTCTTTTGGGAAATGAGCAGGAACCCAGTCTAAGATAACACCAATATTATTCTGATGCATATAATCCATAAAATACATAAAATCATCTGGTGTACCATATCTAGAAGTTGCGGAATAATATCCAGTTACCTGATAACCCCACGAAGCATCTAACGGATGCTCCATAATTGGCATAATCTCAATATGAGTATACCCCATATATTTTACATAATCACACAGCATATGTGCAATATCTCGATAATTGTAAAAACTTCCATTTTCTTCTTTCGGTTTTCTCCAGGAACCTAAGTGCACTTCATAGATAGACATTGGCTTTTTCTCATGATTCCACTTCTTACGATTATCCATCCACGACTTGTCGCTCCATCTGTATTTATTCAGATTAAATACGATGGAAGCATTGGCCGGACGAACCTCCGTGTAATTCGCATAAGGGTCTGCCTTCAGATAGGTAAGACAGCCTTTTGCCTTCATCTCATATTTATATAAAGCGCCTTCGCCGATGCCTGGAATAAACAGCTCAAAGATACCAGAGTCGCCAAGACGGCGCATCTGATGGCATCGTCCATCCCAGTGATTAAAATCCCCTACCACGCTCGCTCTCATGACATTCGGTGCCCACACTGCAAACAGTGTTCCTTTCACCCCATTAATGCTCATGATATGTGCTCCGAGACGCTCGTAGATCTTATAATGAATGCCCTTTGCAAACAGATCGCAGTCTTCCTTTGTGATAACCGGATCAAATGCATAAGGGTCATGGATCTCTTTTACACTTCCATCGTCATAGGTTATCTTAAGCGTATATGGAATAATCTCATCCACATCTAAAAGGGTTGCGAAAAAGCCGGCTTCATCCTCTAAATCCATCGGATACTCTCTCGGAACATCCTCCCCGCTCTTTGTAAATTTAACAGAAATCATCTTAGCCGTAGGAATAAATGCATTTACTAAAATACCATGATCAGTTTTATGCGGACCTAATAACTGATGCGGATTGTCATGTTCGGAATAGACTAAAGTCTCAATATCCCGCCAATCCATTAGTTGATACACAGTATCATTCATTTACGTATCCTCCTTGTCCCAAACGTTCGCGCTAATTCATTTGTCTTCTGTTGATTAAACGTGGCCTACTCTAAGTACCACTGATCTTTTCCTGTCTCCTCTGGAGTTCCTTCCGGTTCCGGCATGTACTTCTTAAATACTTTCTCAATTAAGAAAGAACAAATGAGACAACATAATGCTGGAACAATAAAAATTGCCGGCATTACGATATAAATTGCAAGGCCGCTAACAGCAATAATGACAATAACCCCAATTGTTGTAAATATATGCTTAAAGGCCATTAAGAACGTTGTCTTAAATAAACCTCTAACACCAAGTGTAAATCTTGATAATACTGGGTAAATCATCGCTAAGATACCGACTGCGATAATTGTAATCCCGTTAAATACAGAAATTAAAATAGTTCCTGTCTTGCTACCTTCCTTCATCAGTGCCTGTGCATAGTTATAATCTACATAAAGAATCCATGCAAGTACAAGGAATACAACGGTCGATACTATACCGACTTTTAAATTGTCCTTAAAGGAATGGAAAAACTCCCGAATCGCATATCCTCTTTCTCTTCTGATCACCTTTACAATTGCGTAGTAAAGGGCACTCGTTGCCGGTCCAATTGTAACAATCGGCAGACAGCACAGAAACCAAATCAGGCTAAGTACGATCATATCCCAGACTTTCCCCATAAAAGAAAAGAATCCATTGTCTAAGTTAAATAAATTACCCATAATATCCTCCTATTGAAAGCTTAACTGTATACACAGACTTAATCCCATCACACAAGCTGCGGAACATACGAAGAAATCAGGCTTAAGTCACCCGTAAGCTCATACTTTCCATACCCGTTCGGTATAATGAAATTATCCCCCTTCTTTATCTTCCTTCCGTCAATCTTACCATCTCCATTCACTACAGTCATAATGGTAAATGGCTTGTCCTGCCTAAAATCCGCTGTTCCGGACAATTCAATCTTATTGACAGCATAGTATGGGCATGTAACCAATTCCTCTACTAACGCATCCTGATAAGGTCTTATCACCTGTGGCTGTTTTCTGGCTGTATACGGACAACGTATCACATCCAGACTCTTTTTAATATGCAGTTCACGTGGCTTCCCGTTCTGCATCCGATTATAATCATAAAGACGATATGTAACATCACTTGACTGCTGCGTCTCAAGAATCAGTGTCCCACCTTTGATGGCATGAACCGTTCCCGGCTCAATCTGAAAAAAGTCTCCCTTTTTGATTGGAATCTCACGGATTAATTTTCCCCACTCATTATTCGCAATCATCTGTTCTAGCTCTTCTTTTGTCTTTGCATTATGTCCAATCACAATCTTTGCATCCTTATCACAATCAAGAATGTCCCAGCACTCTGTCTTTCCCAGTGCACCATTCTCATGTGTTTTTGCATATTCATCATCTGGATGTACCTGAATGCTTAAATCCTGCTTAGCGTCAATTATTTTAATCAACAACGGAAACACATCCGTTTTGATATTACCAAAAAACTCTTTATGATTTTTAAAAATCTGGCTTAGCTTCTGACCTGCAAATGTTCCATCTGCAATCTCGCAGTCACCATTCTTGTGGGCACTTACTGCCCAACATTCGCCGGTATGGTCGCTTGGTATGTTGTAAGAAAAATCGGTCTTTAAGCGACTCCCTCCCCAAATCATTTCTTTCAAAACAGGTTTCAAAAAAAACAACTCTCCCATATTAGCCTCCAGCTTATCAGTATTATAGCATTTCCCTCTCATTTTTTAAATACTGCCCCCGATAATTCATAATCATTTTATAAGTGACAGCATTTTAGGGTATCCATTTTCCAAATACTAATGATTTTTTCCACAAAAACACATTGCCATTTTATGTCATTCCTGTTACATTAAAAGTCATGATAACTTTGAAAGGACAAATTTATGATAGATACAACAATTAAAAATATATCTCTTCATTTTCATACAAATGAAGAAGCTTTCTCCCCGAATTCCATCGATACAGGGACACTTGCCATGCTAAGCCTTGTTGATTTTAAAGAAAAGGATAAAGTATTAGATCTTGGCTGCGGATACGGTGTCGTAGGCATTCTTGCTTCCAAGATCATCGGTTCTAAAAATGTCATCATGTGTGATATCTCCGACAATGCCATCTCTCTTTCCCGTGAGAATGCCATTCTAAATGAAGTCGATACGGATCTTACCATCCAAAAAAGCGATGGTCTCCGTAATATTACCGAAGACAACTTCACAATAATCCTAAGCAATCCGCCTTACCATGCCGATTTCTCCGTTCCAAAACACTTCATCGAAGAAGGATACCGCAGACTAACACCAGGCGGCACACTCTACATGGTAACCAAAAGACGTGACTGGTATAAAAATAAAATCATCTCCGTGTTCGGAGGAGTAACCATTCGGGAAATTGACGGCTACCAGATCTTCATTGCCAAAAAACAGCCTAGAAAACCACGCCAGGAAAAACCATCCACACCTTGTATGTCCAAAAAGCTTCAACGAAAACTCGCCAAAAAAAGATAGCTTTCCACCTCATTTTCCCTCGTTGTGTATGCTTTTACATTTTCTGTAAATTATACCACAACCCCAACCAATTGGCAATACTTGTCATTTCTAATTGCCACCCACAAATTTTCCTCATTCTTCCTCTTTCCAACAGCCAAACAACAAAAAAGCCAGAGCGTTCACTTATCAAACAGCAAAATCACTGTCCAATAAGCGAGCACCCTGGCCCTTTTTATCGTTCCTCAACCATCTAGACCCCCACTGCTTCAATATATCCCCAAACACAGATACAGCATTCCAGATAATCTCTTCTTATTTCCGTGCCTTCCAAAAAAATCACTCCAAAAAACATTTCCATACAAAAGAACAAAACTCTTTCCACCCTTCCCTCCTCGACCTTCTTACTTTTCTCCTTCCTCTCATTCTCCCATATCTCTAACCCTCCCACCATCTCTACATAAAAACATATAAAAGTGCTCCACTCCTCCCAAGTGCCAGTGCTCCCAGCCACTGCACGCGTGTCCTCCATCACAACAGTGATTTTCACAATGCGTCTCGCCTTTTGAGACGCATTGTGAGGCTGCCGAACCCCCATCGGATGCGGGCGGCGATATGGTTTTCAATGTCCGGCTCGAGACGAACAGATTGGGGCGAAATTCTTTGAATAGCAGACAGGTGATTTTCCTGTCTGATAGTCGAAGAATTCCGCCCCAATCTGTCCGCTCTCGCGTCCGAACATTGGAACCATATCGCCGCCCGCATCCGATGGGGGGCCGGCAGCCTCCCCCTAATCCTAAAAAGCTACTCAAATTGTGAGGCATACATATGGTAGTAGGTGCCGTGGTTGTGCATAAGGGAAGAATGGGTTCCCTGCTCCACGATATCACCGTTTTGAACCACAAGGATGTGGTCTGCGTTCTGGATTGTAGAAAGCCGGTGAGCAATAACAAAACAAGTCTTATCCTTCATCAAATTCCGCATCGCCTTCTGAATCTGGATCTCCGTTCTCGTATCCACATTTGAAGTCGCCTCATCAAGAATCAGCATCTTTGCATCCAAAAGCATTGCTCTCGCGATCGTTAACAGCTGCTTCTGTCCCTTGGAGATATTCACGCCATCCTCACTCAAAACCGTATCATAGCCATTTGGCAGTCTCTTAATATAAGAATGAATTCTTGCTGCCTTTGCTGCTGCCACGACCTCCTCCATCGTCGCATCCTCTTTTCCGTACGCAATATTATCAAAGATTGTCCCGCCAAATACCCAGGTATCCTGTAACACCATTGCATACGCTCTTCGAAGGCTCTTTCTCGTAACCTCTCTTGTTTCCAGTCCATCCACATAGATATTTCCTTCATCCACATCATAAAAGCGCATCAATAGATTGATAATGGTGGTCTTTCCGGCTCCAGTCGGTCCAACAATGGCTGTAAGGCTTCCCTCCTTTGCATGAAGAGAAACATCCTTTAAAATCATCTTATCCTTGTCATATCCGAATGCTACATGTTTTAACTCCACATCACCGGATACATCAGTAAGCTCTTTCGCGCCATAAATGTCCTTCACCTCTTCTGCTTCGCCCAACACACGAAATACTCGTTCTGCTGCCGCTAAAGCAGATTGAATCTCCGATACGATATTAGCAGCCTCATTGATTGGGCCAGAAAACTTTCTCGAGTATAAAACAAAGGAAGAGATATCCCCCAGTGTCAGGTACTGAAACAGATACAGTGCCGCCCCGAATACGGTTACAAGCGTTAAGGATATATTATTGATAAAGTTTACGGTAGGACCTACCATGCTGCCAAAATAATCCGCCTCATAAAAAGCATCCACTGCCTCTTCATTGATCTTATCAAACTTCGAAAGCGTCACCGCTTCCCTGGCATATGCCTTGATTGTCTTCTGACCGGTTACCATTTCTTCCACAAATCCATTCATCTCGCCATATTTTATGGAACGCTTTCTGTAAAGCGGTCTTGTCTTGCCTGCCATATACTTTGTATAAAAAATAGACATCGGAATGGTGATTAGCATAACCAACACTAATACCGGTGAAATGTACACCATCATCACAAACGATCCCACAATCGTAATAAGACTTGCAAAAATCTGCACGATATCATTAGAAATCGAGGTATTGATTACATCAATATCATAAGAAATACGGCTGATAATATCCCCAGACAGATTCTGATCAAAATACCCCACCGGAAGTTCCATCAGCTTTCCAAACACATCATTTCGCATCTGCTTCGCAATCCTCTGGCTGATATTCAGCATCAGAATGGACAGCCCATAGGAAAAGACCGAGGAAATGATATAAAAAGCAATCATCATACCTGCATAACGAAATACTGCCTCAAAATTCACATTCCCTTTTCCTGCTGCAATCTCATTGACTGCCTTTCCGGATAGCATCGGTCCCACTAAGGAAAGGAGGTTGCCGGTAATCGCAAGAAGGATTGCGGCGATCAGCATCTTCATATAGCGCCTTAAGTATCCCCACAGCCCTTTTAAAACGCCATTCACATCCTTTGGTTTCTCTTGCATCTTTAAATTACTTCCTGCTTTTTTTGCCATAATATCCTCCTTTCCTAAGCTGTTATGCCATTTCCCATCTGGGATTCATAAATTTCTTTATATACTTCACAAGAATCCATTAATTGCTCATGGGTTCCATAACCGATCATCTCACCGTCTTCTAATACAAGGATATGATCCATATACATGACGGAACTGATACGCTGTGCGATCATTACAATTGTGGTATCATTATAATTTTTCCTGATTGCCTGCCTTAACATCGCATCGGTCTTATAATCTAAGGCAGAAGACGAATCATCTAATACAAGGATTTCCGGATGATTTGCTAACGCTCTTGCAATTAACAGACGCTGCTTCTGACCACCACTTAAGTTTGCTCCCTTAATGGCAGCCACATGCTCATATCCTTCTTCCTTTTCCTGTATATAAGCATCTGCGCAGGCATCCTTTGCGCCCTGTTCCACTCTTTCCATAGGCAAATCTCTGCCAAAACTGATATTTTCAAAAATGGTGTCATTGAAGATAACATCGTTTTGGAATGCTGCCCCGAACTTGCTTCTTAACTCCTGTAAGTGAAAGGAACGGATATCCTTTTCATCAATCTCAATCCGCCCTTTGGTAGCATCATAAAAACGCATCATCAGATTGACAATGGTTGATTTACCACTTCCTGTAGAACCAATAATTCCAAGGCTTTCTCCTTCTTTAACAGAAAATGAGATATGCTCTAGA
>CALZIE010000063.1 GCA_945787565.1 uncultured Lachnospiraceae bacterium | reverse complement strand
TACCTGCATTACTCTGATTTCCTCCAGCTTCCTTATTACCACTTGCAGGAGCTTTCTGTTCCGGCTCGTCATTCTGCTCCGGCTTTTCTTCCTGCTTTGAAGCAGTTTCATTATCAGCTGACCGGTTATCTTCCTTATCAGTCTTCTCTTCTGAATCTTTAGCCTCGGCAATATCTTTCTCTGTCTCTTCAATTTCAACTTCGGTTGCGACCTCTGTGACAGCTTCCGTTGCCATTTCTGCTTCTTCAGTTGGCTTTACACTTTCCGTCTGTTTCTCTGTCTTATTATCAGCCTTTTCCTTACCACCATTACAGGCAGCCATTGAAAAGACCAGTAGTGCGGATAATAAGATAATCCTTATCTTCTTCATAGTAATCACCCATCCCTTCTCCGCAAGAGGGACGGGCTTTGTGTTCCGTGCCATCCACCCTTGCGGTGAACTATTTATCTGTAATGCACGGGACACATAGGACTGTCCCGTATTCTGTGCATCTTAAACTCCTTTCATTATACCAGCTCTCTTATTTTAAAGAAATACTGCATAAGTCTTCTGTTTTTCTTATAATTTAAGAATAAACCCTTTACCTGCATACGCTCACCTCCTCTCAGAATGTGCCCATTCTTACGAATGAAAGAAATATCCTTGCCACCATAGCGAATAGAAGAAGAATTATTCTGGCAAGTCCTAAGACCAGCTTCAACGCTCCAAGAATTATCCTTAATATCCACTTGAGTATCTCTAAAATTACTGTTCCTACGGCTCCCATAACTCTTCTCATAATAATCAGTCTCCTTTCGACATCCATCCCATTGCAAGTCCTGCAACATCTGCATCGTCCATAACATCTTCTGTAGGTTCTTGTGCTTCACTATTGGCTACCTGCATTATTACCGGCTGACCAACATTCATTCCGGATATCACTCCGCCTAACAGCCTTATGACCTCTTTCCTAGCCTCATTGGTTGCTGCTTCAATGACTTCTTCCTTAATGTCATCAATATCTTCTGACCGGATATATTCAGCCCTCTCTTTTTCCTTCTTCTTGATAACAAAAGTTTCTTTTCCATAATTATCAATGTAGAACTGAATCGCATCTATAATGAACTGGTTCTTAGATTTGAAAATCTTCGGATCAAGGTTCTGAATCACATCATTGATTTTCACATGCTGAGGATTGCTCATGTTGAGGCGGACAGAAGTTTTTACTTCATATTCAAGTCTTCTTCCCATCATCTGCCTCCTTATGATAATCGCTTAGTGCTTTTAAGTCCCATTGTGGCAAGCTGCTCATATCCTCTTGCATTTGCCTTTACATCAAGGTTATAGGAAATGTTCTTAGCATCATGACTACCAAAATTCTTCATCACAACTGCCCCGCCACCGACAAATACAATCGGTGTAGTCTTTAAGTTATACCCAAACTCACGGATTGAGTTATATACCTTATCAACAAAATCCTCTATCTCTGCCTTGATAATGGCAAAGTATTCATCATCAATATCTGACCTGCCATATCGCATGATGTTCTGTATCTCTGACTCGTCTACCTCTCCGTTAAGTTGTCTTACACACTGCTCATTGATAGAACGCATACAGGTAATAAGACCTTTTGGTATCGTCACACACTTTGATTCATCCGGTGACTTGTTGATTACCGGCATAATGTCGATTGTCCAGCTACCGATATCTACTATCAGCGTTTTCTTTGCCATTGTAGGAATCTTGTCCACTACTGCTGCATAACACTGAGGGAATACTGCCACATCATCAATTTCAATATAATACGGCTCATTCTCATATTTGAAGCTTACACGCTTATTCTTTGTCAGGTACTTGATAAAATCATTCTTCTCTGCTCCAAACCTTGTAAGTGGTAGTCCTACGGCAAGGAATACCTTTGCCTCTGCAAGACCTCTTCTTTTAAGTTCCTTAGCTACTGCCGCAAGTGTGAGAAGATAAAAGCTGCCATCTTCGACCTTCGTGTCCTTTACCTCCTGTCTCACAGTTCCAACCTTATAGAACTTTCCTTCATACTCGAGTACATCACCGAAAAGTGCTGGAGTTGTTGTAATCTCCTTAACACCTGTGACAAATACCTGAGAGATTGTTTTCATCATTGACCAGCCATGATCAATGCCGATTACTTCTAACTTGTTATTCATGTTCCTGTCTCTCCTTCCCTTCCGTAATAATTGCTTCCATATCCTGCTCATCTGTACCTTTTCTCCCTTCCTCTTCCATAAGCTGCTCAATAAACCTCTCTGATCTGGACGACATTGCAACTAATGAATATAGAAAAACCAGGATGATACTTATTCCGACCAACACAACAATCCAGCATAGCTTCATGTAAATACGCCTCCTTCTGTAGATTCTTCTAAGGGGCACTTACAATTTGCCTGACATTTTCGTGCCAGTCTTTGGAAATAAACACATTTCAAACATTCGTGGTCTGCCATAAATAGTGCTTTCTCATTTTTGGCTACAATCTTTCGGTAACGCTTTTTCAAATAAGAAACATCATATAAATCCTGCTTGATTTCATTCATGGCATTTTGCTTCATTATCGCTGTATTCAGTGAATTAATGTAGCTGACGAACTTTTCCTCAGTGCTTATATCCACACCTTTAAAAGTTAATTCCATTCACTACTTACCTGCTTTCTACACGGCTCATGCCATGTAGGTGTGCTTTTTTCCCATTTGCCTGCACACATAGGAATTACAGATAAGCCGCATCTGCGTTTACGACGCATTAAGTTAAATTAAATAATGCTATCCTCTCTACCGCCTTTTTGAGAGCCAGGAAGTTCCCTTTGAACACCTTCATAGTTTATTATCCTTCCGCAACAGTATTGACTACCCTTACTCGCTCCACTTTCATTTCTCAATCCTTCAGCACTCTTCGCAAGTATATTTGATTTCCATCAGGTATCTGAACCGGAATTATCACTATATCTGTAATTGTTATTCAATTGTATGAGCTGCTTTGCAACTCGCAGGATTATGATATAGCAAAATTTTGAATCCTTGAACTTCGCCAAAAGAAGTATTTTCAACATATCTATTCTTTTTATGTTAGTCCTCATTTGTGGTCTGTTCGTATTTTCATTATATAGTCCACATTTGTGGTTGTCAATATATTTTCAAAATAATGTACCACTTTTGTGAACTCTGTGTTAAAATATTCATATCAATTTGTTTGAGGTGATTATTAATGGATAATAGACATTCAATTGGAAGTAAAATTCAAAAATATAGAAAATTAAAAGATATGACACAGGACGAATTATCAAAACAGTCCGGTATTTATTTATCTACCATAAAGAAATATGAAAGCGGTGAACGAAATCCAAAACCAGATCAGCTTCAAAAAATAGCAGAAGCTCTTGGCATTAGCGTAACTGTATTTCTTGATTACGATATTAATACTGTTAGTGATGTTCTTTCTTTAGTTATGAAGCTTAACGAACAATCTCCATTGAAAATATCTGCTGATAAGGATAAAGATGGCAACTACATCCCCAGCAGCATACACATGACATTTGAAGATTCACAAATAAATGAAGCTATTTGTTCTTATCTAAATTGTAAACAACAGATAGATTTAATTGCCTATGAGGATAATGATAAAGCTGTGATTGAACAGCAAAAAGAATTTTATGATGATAAGATTAACAGATTGCTCTTATTTAACGAATGTATTAAAAAAATCCGCTAAATTGCGGATTTTCTTTGCTAGGACTCTATTATAATACTTCACTTTACATATCCTGAGTAGTTTATCCCCTACTCAAATAGCTTTGGTAAATCGTTGGTAAAAATCTACTGTAACATCCCCAAAACACTGTAAAATCAAGTATTTTTAATCAAGGTTAGTATATTGCCGTGGCAGATAAATAATACTTTTATCATATTTATATCCTCTTACTTTTAATTCTTTTATTTAAAAACGTCTAAAACCTTTTCTATGCGTCATAAGTTTATTTCCTGTCCGTATTTTCTTATAAGAAACGAGCCATGACATAGTCTAGTATATCATGACTCGTTTCTTTGCGTAAACCATAAAATCGATTCTGCGCTAAAAATCACTGCTTTATTTTCCATCTTAACAATCAAGCTGAATTAATAATGATAACTATCGATCTTGCGTTATGTACCCATGCTCCTATTACTGGATTGCAAATCCCCATAATTACTAAAAGGTGTAGCGTCAAAACGATACACCTGCAACCTAGATACTGTTTCATATACTTTTCTGAATATTTGCATGGGAGTATGAAAAAAACTCAATCACATTATAAAGCACCAATTTTGCTCCATCATCCGTATACTTAATCTTCACACTGCGCTTTCCAAATGCCGCCTTATCTAAAGCATCCTTACACATGGTAAAGCAGGCCAGATCGTTGGTATGGAAGGCAAAATAATCTTTGGTTACTGAAAAGGCTATATAGGCCGTGCCGATTCTGTAGGTTGGCATGCGAAACCAGATGATGCCTTCTATGTCGGGATGCTTCTGTTTCATATAATCCGTAAATTCCAGGATCCATTCTTTTTTGATTCCTTCAAACTGATTCACATATTCCTCAATTGAACTCACGATTGTTCCTCCTGACTTCGCCAAACAAAACTACACCTATCCTTATTTATTCTTTGCGCAATTTCTGTTTTTATGTCAGATAAAATTTTACTTTCCGCCCTCTGCTACCCTTGTTCGCTTAAATCCATTTCCTACGACCTCATTGGATTCCAGAATAATTAAAAAACATTCTGGGTCAGCTTCCTTTACCGCCTGCTCTAATACATACATCTGCTTGTTATTGCAGGCACACATTACCACATCCTTATCTGCCTGCTTGTGTCCTCCGGATGCATTGATGATGGTGGAACCACGCCCGCACGCTTCATCAATGACTTCCGTCAGTTTCTGCCCCTTTGTTGTCACTATAAAGGTCAGTTTTCCTGCATTGATGCCGTACATCATCTTATCCACTACAATGGCAAAGAAGTAATTGATGATCATGCCATAGATAATTCCGTCCATATCCTTAAAAATGATGCCGCCAGCTAGAATAATACCCACATCAGATAAAAATGCGATTTTTCCAAGAGACAGATAGGGTTTGATGGATTTGACCGCCATAATGATAAAATCGGCACCACCGGTAGACGAATTACGCATATAGATTACCGCATAGCCAATTCCCCCAATCACACCAGTACAGATTGCTGCAAGCAGACGGTCACCTTGATAGGCTGGAAAAAGGGGAGCGATATAATCGATAAACAAAGAAGAAATCAGCATACAGCGGAAGGAACGAAGGAAGAATCCTCGTCCTAACAAACGGTAGCATAAAACAGCCACCGGCACATTTAACACAATGGTACTGATACCGATTGGAAACTTAAATAAACGATATAAAATCATGGCAATTCCAGAAAACCCGGTCATTGGGAATTCCGCATACAAAGCAAAATTATAAAGTGCCACTGCAATTAAGATGCTCCCAAACACCTCTACTGCAATATCTTTCATAATATCCTCAAAACGGCTTGCCTTCTTCATCTTCTCCACCTCACTATGCTATTGATTTATATAATCGACTTAAACTTCGCAAACTCATCAAAACCAAGCGACATTTTCACTCTAAGCGATGCGACTTAAAACTCTAGTACCCTATTTTGGAGAGCAATTTCTATAAATTAAAAAAAGCATTTGCGAATTATATCAATATTATTCGCAAATGCTTTCTAATTGTGATTATATTATTATACTTTGTCGTATTCTGTGATTATGCATTGTGCTATTTTGCGATTGTATTGCTATCACTTTATTATGTTGTGACTGCTACCACTTTTTTATCGTTATTGGCTCCGCTGCTATTGTTCGGATTTCTAATTGCTTACTAAGTAAAAGATTATTAAGCTATTTCCACTGCCTTCCCGATAACAGAGGTCCCAAAATGCATAAAAATGCAATCAGATTATACTATATTTAGGATTTCCCCCTTTTTTCCTTCCCCTCTACCTTTAATCATTCGAGTCATTCCGTTATCGTTTTTAAAATTCCCCCTTACAAAAAAGAAACTGCGTCAGGAAGAGTCAGTGTCACCTGAAGCGATCACGTTTCCGGAATGTCCGGCTCATGACGAACAAAAACCGTTGGAGTGTTTGAATAGCAGACAGCGGTTTACTGTCTGATAGTCAAACACTCCAACGGTTTTTGTCCGCTCATGCGTCCGAACATTCGGAAACGTGATCGTTTCAGGTGACACTCACTCTTCCTGACACAGCCTATTAGTGAGGCACTCCCTATCAGTGAGGCACTTCTTAAGCTTCAGTCCAAGCAAGGTTTTCTAGATATTGGGCAACAAGGGAAGCATCCATCTGTGGGTGGATTGTTTCCTCGTGGGCAATCGTAATAGCAGACATTGCGATTGCATACTTAACGGTATCCTTAATACTAAGGCCGTTCATATATCCATAGCCAAGTCCAGCAACGCAAGAATCCCCCGCTCCCGTCACATTCACAACAGGAACCTTGTTCGCCTTAATCGTGCCTTCCTCTGTACCATTATTATAATACATACCGTCCTCATCCAAACTGATGAAAACATTCTTCACTCCTAAATCAATAAAGTACTTGCCGGCTTTCTTCACATCCTCATAAGTCTTGATGGCAAAACCACATAGTACCTCTGCTTCATGTCTGTTTGGCTTAATTGTATGGAATCGATTAACCAAATGTTTAACCTTCTCCACTTTCACCGCGGATACTGGGTCAAGGATAAAATTCGTTACCCCTTCATACGCAGTCAAAAGATGCTCAACAATAGCTGGATTATCCGTATCCAGTACCATATATTCTGCATTTCTAATAATTTCTGCCTTGGAATCAATAAATTCCTTTGTCATAAAATCTGTAATTTTCATGTCTACAATGGCAGACTGCATCTCACCCTGCTCATTTAAGATGGCCATATAAGTAGGAGTGGATTCTCCCTTTACGATCATCGAATCTTTCATATCCAAATTCATATTCTCTGCATGCTTTAAAATACTTCGTCCTTTTTCATCATCCCCTATAATAGAAATGAACTTGGTATTTAAACCAAGTCTGGACATATTTTCTGCTATATTTCTACAAACACCGCCGTGTGATACGCGTACTCTTCCCGGATTGGAATCCTTTTCTCGATAATCTTTGTATGTGAATCCAATGATATCGTATACCGATACCCCGTAAACTAATATATATGGTTCATTACTGCTAATCATGACTCTTAAGTCTCCCTACTTTCTTGTATCTAGTATCCTACTATATCTTATTTTTATTAATTTTTCAACAAAAGATTTACTGTAAATATTTGCACGTAAGGTATAGTTATGCCCTTCTTCCAGTAATCGGTTAAATAGCACCTAAAAAAGGCATATTTTCACTGTAAAAACATGGATAATAACGTTTTTTCAGTATCCGATATGCCTTCTATTTGCTAATTCTGTTGTCGCCCAAACTCCCTACATAATTTTCCACTTTCCTAGACAGACAAACCAAAAATCATGCAGGAAATTTAAGGCTGTTACTATCTTAAGACAATACTCTTCCTGTAAATGGCATCATCTTGCTGCTTCCCTGTGTCATAAATACATTTTCTGGTTCCTTTAGTGGAAGGGATGCCAACTGATTTATCACATGATAATAGGAAGGACACTCCTCCATTGTAAGCGTCGTCCAGTTAAGAGTTCCTTTTCCACTCCAGCCATATTCTGCATATGTCTGCTGCGGGTATAAAATCGCCTGTCTAAGCTCCAAGCCTGGTTCCCCTACTTTTGGAATGCAGCGGTATCCGAATATATTTAACTCCTTATTCTGTTCGTTCATCTTATCTAACTTGGACTGGCTGCTTGGTACCATATCCTTCATTTCCAGATATAAGAACTGTTTTCCATCCGAACTTGCATTCGTAAATACTTTATTATCAAACGAATGTAAATCCTGAATATCCGCAAACACCTTCGGCTGACCGCTCTCCTCTCTTCCGCCTAATATCGGGACCGTATTGTTCTCCCATATAACAAGAGGAAGCATACCATCTAATTTTTCTTCCTTCCCTTCATACCGTACGGGTACCGCCATCTGAATCAGATTATAGCCTCCACCCGCCATAAAATCAACGGAACGAAGCTGACAGAATGTAACAAGCAGATACGGGCTGGTCAGCTCAAATTCCTCCGGTATGTAATCCTTTAGCTTCTTTGCCTCACAGGGCAGCATCATATTAATTGTCACATTATCATATACATATGACGTCATTTCCGGCTTAAATTCTCCTCCGCCAAAGAATACCGGCATATGATAGATTTTACTTGGATCATACTTCCACATATCGATTACCTTCCTCTTTTATTTCTTAATACTCCTCTTCCGGCTGCTTCCACATCTGTTCAAAATAGGAATGGAACAGCCTTTCTCTATCTTTTGTCTCCTGAACATTTGGAATTGGAATGCCATCAAATGTACCATACCCTTCCGGCACATAAAGAATGAAATTCATCGTATCATGCCCCATCCTTACATCATTTAAATAGTGTTTGAGAGCATTCGGATCGCACTCTCCCTCCTTTATGGTTTTGGTATACCTGCCTCCTTCATATGCCTTATCTGCATATTGAAACAGATTCCCATACATGGAAGAAAGGCTCATTTCACTAAAACTAGCCCCTCCGTATAATGCTTTCGTAAGAGATATATAGCAGACCGTGTAAAAACTCGGCCACATTCCTTGACCATAGGACATTCCTTCAAAGAAAAGATCCGGCATCATTTCCTTTTGCTGAGACATCTCATAAGCAAGCAATAAATTCTTTACAATTGTCCGCTCCTTTGTAAACGTATGCCCTAACTCATTCCACTCTCGTTCTGAATTACGTAACATAATCGATGCAAGCTGAAATGCTGCCTGATATTGTCCAAATGGAGCCATCACACTGATATGATTGAGTGGATTTACAAAACTAAACAAGGCAGTCTCAATCCCTCTTCCTTTCTCCTCATAATCAATGACGCCATCTTCATTTTCATCAAAAAGCTCTAATAGCTCTCTCATCAGATTTGTCTCGGTTAAGATATCACTTGCCATCGCATAGCTGAACACTGTATTTTGCATATCATGTAAAAATGTTGTCAAATTATAATACATCGCATCGGTCATCACTTCTTCAATGCCATCCTTTGAAATGCCCACCAGATGCCCATCAATGGATGCTAACGGCATATTCGCAGTCGTATCACATCCGGTTACATAATACATCGTACTTCCGATTCCTCGCTGCTCTTCATATTCATACCCCGGATAACGCAATAATGGAGAATCCACGCCCGTCTTTGTCACAATATTATAACCATCGATTCTTGCCACTGGCACGTACTGTAAGAATTCCTGAGACAGATCTTCGCTATCACATATCTGCTTTGCCTCCTGCATTGGCACAGTCTTAAAACAATATCTCGCACAGCACAGATCCAAAGCCACAGGGTCTAATGAAGCAAATGCAAACCCTTCTTTCATCCTTTTTCCATTCCCATCCGGATCATGGCTTAGATTAATCATATGAATGGCATCGCAGATGTGAATCATAAATACACCCTGCCTTTGCACAGCCTCAACCATATCGACCTGAGTAGCACTTAAGCCCCCTGTCTTTTTCATCTTATATGTGCCATTTGCATCAATCTTTGGAAACCAGCTTTCCCTATCCATCTCATATACCCAGGTGCTATGTGGAAGCTTTCCTTTTAACCCTGGATTTTCCCCTGCCTCATTCGCATACTTATATTCTTCGTCCTCCTGAGAAACTGACGGATACAATCCGATTCCCAGATTCTTGACTGCATTTGTTAAAAGATCCTGTGCATGCATCTTACATTTTGGCACATTTACCAGAATACATCCTGGATACTCTTTTTGACCCTCTTCTGATTTTGGTTTCCCTCCTACAATCACCTTATGAAGCATAATCTTCTGAAAGTTCACTCCGTCGGGGATATCAACATATCTCCCCCGTTCCCTGTCAACTTTATTCAAATCATAGACAAGCAGCCTGTTTCCGCCACGTCCTGGCTCCACATAACTTCCTTCCACGCTTTCTGCATAGCCATTCATCGGATCATCGGTATGGTCTGCCGGGTGACGGTCCTTTAGATACCTTCTTACAAAATAAAAACCATATCCCCCGTAAAAACTCCTGTCTTTTCCTTCTAGCACCGCTTCTGTTGAAATAGGACGTCTTAGAAGCTTCTTAAAATAATCCGCCATAAGAAAGGTTGTACTGGATGCTTCTCCTAATGCCATCTGAGAATATTCTATATCATACCGGTCATGGAATAATCGCATAAGAGCTGCTAAAAACGGCCATTCTGTGCATGCAATGGCACCTGCCCCCTCTAAATGCGTAACCGGATCGATTACGTTTGGAGCCACGATATTCGGCTTAAACAACAGCTTTTTCCCTTTCCTAAGCTCTTCCCATAGCTTGTATCCAAACTGTGTCTCCCGCTCTAAATCTTCCAAAAGACAGTCTAAATTCTCATAAATATAATCAATCTTATCGAGGATAGCATTCCATGACTCCTTATCATCATCATCTATGACCTTCTTTAACAGATTATAAATATCTTCATAAGCAGTATCCGCATCCATCCTTACAGCTGCTACCACCGTTCCTTCGCAGTCCGGTGCAGCATTTTGCCTCTGCCATTCCTGTTGTAATCCTTTTCTCTCCCTGCCATATCCCATTCTTGATCTATCCCTCCTGATCCTCCGGCATTCCTACTACAATCTATATTCGGGACTTGGACATTTCATTACCAGTTTAAATGGACTAACGGTTTTGATTTTCCTATTTTTTGACACAATTCTACGTCATTCATCATATTATGTATCAGGAGATATTCCAATCCTGGATATTTCAATCCTATAAAGGAGGATTTTTTTATGTCATGTTTTAATGGCCGTCCTTGTAGCTGTAATACTACATCATCAAGCGAGCGCCCGCCTACTGTGTCAGATCTGATCCCAACCTACACTTCTGATGTTTTTAGTGGCCATATTCAAGCGCTTAACGGAAGAAGTTTTCAAGGCCAGAGTGAAATGGTTGCCCTTTCTTCTAGTGATAGTACAGATCCCGATACTTTAGCCTACATCTTCTTAAATAACCCAAAATGCTCTCGTACACTTATCGCAGTAAATAATCTTACGCTTGTAAACTATACCGGCGGTGTTGTTCAGTATCAGACTCGTTTAACAACGCTTCCTACACTTGCTACACAGCCTTCCAACAACGTTGAGAACACGAACTGCACCTGTTCTTTTATTACTCCGAATGCACAGATTATCTCTCTTTCTACGACAACTGCCCTGACATTAGACGCTGCTACTTTTACAAATCTGATCCCAGCTCTATCCTCTGTTGAGACCCGACTTGGTGGTTCCACTATCATCGGCCCTGGCTGCTGCCTCGCAATCTCCGCCACCGCCCTCTCCGACACCACCGGTTCCATCCTCGTAAACTTCCGCTGGTTTGAACTCGCCATCAAAGAAACAAGATAGGAGATACAATACACGAAAAGAAGAGGGCACCGGACGCAAGCCATCGGAGCCTGACATGATTGTTCCGGATGTTCGGACGCATGAGCGGACAAAAACCATCTTGGTCTTTGCCTATCAGACAGGAAACCACTGTCTGCTATTCAAAGACCAAGACGGATTTTGTTCGTCATGAGCCGGACATCCCAGAACAATCATGCCAGGCCCCGATGACTTGCGTCCGGCGCCCTCTTCTTTTTATCGGTTGGATATGATTGACTCTGGTTTCTCACTATACATGTACCTTGTGATTAATTAAGTGCTGCTAATTCTGATTATGCCTCGATTAACCTATATACTTAATCATAGGATACTTGTTAGGGGCTAATTAATCGTGTCTAAATGAATTAAGTTGTTGTCACCATACTTCTGATATTGCATAGCTTCTTCTACACACACGAATCGAATACTGCCTTTTATTTCATCGTCATTCCTGCTCCTAAAATCATAGCTAGGAGCGTCCTTACAACGCATTGCTGATTACGTCTTTGCTTTTATGTACAGGAGGAGCTTTAGGGGGAGTGGAAAGAGGGAGTGGAAAGAGGGAGTGGAAAGAGGGAGTGCGGACCGAAGAG
>CALZIE010000062.1 GCA_945787565.1 uncultured Lachnospiraceae bacterium | reverse complement strand
AATCGCGGAATTAATCCGTTTATCCGGTAAAGGGAAAGTGATTGTAGATACCAATATACCAGTTCCCCAGTTACATAAGATTGCAGACTATCATCAGGTGGCTGCTATGCTGTCTCCTCAGTTCATGTCTGTGGAACACTTTTTTGATCGTGATGATCCGGAAAAAGCATTTATAAACGAGCAGATTAACAAGGCAGAAGATCCGGAAAAGACAAGAAAGAATTATAAGGAGTGTATTGCTCGGATTAATAGTAGAGAGCATTATGAGGAATATCAGAACAGCGGTTTCTTTACGTTAGTTCGAGAAGATGTTACGAAAGATACAAGGGAAGAAACGTTAAAAAGATTAGCAGAGCACTTTGGACTAACGGAGAAATAGGTCTATTTCTGATGAGAAAGCTCTTATAAAATTCTATTGGTATATATGTACTAGGTAGATTGTAGACTGTATAAAGTGTAAAGCAAGTTAGGATTATTTTATGGCGATTATAAAACATATTATATAGTCTGTTAGGAAACATATGATTGTAATAAAACAAATGTCGGTTGACAGCCAGGAAGCAGTCTTTATGATGGAGGAGCTGTCGGAACAATTGAAAACGATAACCGGAAGTGATGGAAAAAGCAGTTTTAAAAGAGATGAGTGGAATGCAAATGAGGATATATTTGCTGTTGCATTTGAGGATAACAAGGCAGTAGGCTGCGGTGGGATTCGAAAGCTTTCTGATTGCACGGCAGAATTAAAACGGATGTATGCGAAAGAAAAGAAAAAGGGAATTGGCTCTGCACTTCTTGCATTTCTTGAGAAAGAAGCCAAGAAGTCAGGGTATGAAGAAATTCGATTAGAGACAAGAAGAATAAACGAGAATGCAGTGCAGTTTTATTTGAAAAAAGGATACCATGTTTGTGAAAATTTTGGTAGATATAAGGGAAAAGAGGAAGCAGTCTGCTTTTTCAAAATGTTATAGTTAAAATAAGAGGAGTGTGGTGATTTTTGAAGCTGTTCCAAAACAACAGTCTTCTTACAAAAGATATCAAGTTCAAGAATTTTGCCATTATATTTCTATCCAGTGTGATTAATTCTATTGGAGTAACGATGTTTTTAGCACCTGTGAATTTATATGATAGTGGAATATCCGGGACTTCAATGCTATTATGGCAGATTACACCAGAGCGTTTTACGCTGTCGTTCTTTCTTATAATCTTAAATATTCCCCTATTTATATTTGGATATCATAAACAAGGAAAGGCGTTTACCATTTATTCCATTTATGCAGTTATCATGTATGCGTTATCGGCATACGTCATTACCTATGTGCTTCCGGTGGATGTTACACCACTTGCAAAGCAGGATTTATTCTTATGCGCAATCTTTGGTGGTATTATATCCGGCATTGGAAGTGGTCTTACCATTCGGTTTGGTGGAGCCATTGATGGAGTCGAAGTAATGGCGGTTATATTTGCAAAAAGACTGGGACTAACGGTTGGAACGTTTGTTATGTGCTACAATGTCATTTTATATGTAATGGCGGGAGTCATGAGGCATAGCTGGATTCTTCCGCTTTATTCCATTGTCACTTATGCGGCATCCTTAAAAACAGTTGATTTTATTGTGGAAGGGTTTGATAAAGCAAAAGCTGCACTGATTATTACTTCGAAATCGGAGGAAATCTGTCAGGCGCTTTCAAAAGAGTTTAGAACCGGAATCACGATCCTGGATGCAAAAGGATATTATTCAAAAGATGATAAAAAAGTAATCTATTTTGTAGTGAACCGATTTCAGATTGGAAAGATGAAGAGTCTTGTACTGGAAAATGATCGAAATGCGTTTATTTCCATAACCGAAACAGCGGAACCGTTAGGAATTACGATGTCAGAAAAGGAAGAGATAGAGATAGGAGAAAGCCCACAAGTAAGTTCAGAAACAAAGGCAGAAACAATAGACGGAGAATAGATCGCGGAATACCATTTTGGTTTATGAAAGGAGAATGGATTATGGAGGAAAATAAGGTAGAGGATTTATTTGCTGAACTGGCTTTATGTAGTCAGGTGATTGGAATCGCACTTGGGGGATCAAGGGCATCTGGAAATCATGATGAGAAATCGGATTACGATGTGTATGTTTATGTGAGAGAAACAATCCCGGAAGCTGTTCGAAATACAATTTTGGCAAAGTATTGTGACAGGATGGAGATTGGAAATCACTACTGGGAATTAGAAGATAATGCGACATTAAAAGATGGAACGGATATTGATATTATTTATCGCAGCTTAGAAGATTTTGATCAGGGGTTAAATGATGTTGTGATGCGGTATCAGGCTTCCAATGGCTATACGACTTGTATGTGGCATAATCTGCTGACAAGTAAGATTTTATATGATAAGGAAGGCAGATTAGAGGAGCTGAAAAGAAAGTATGAGGTACCATATCCACGGGAATTGCAAAAGAATATCATTGATAAAAACCGAAAACTTTTAAGTGGTGTACTGCCATCCTATGATATGCAGGTGGTAAAGGCAGTGAAACGGGGAGATAAGATCAGTGTTAATCACCGGGTGACGGAATTTTTAGCAAGTTATTTTGATATCTTATTTGCACTAAATAAAAAGACCCATCCGGGAGAAAAAAGATTAAAAGAATTATGTGTGAAGGAACTTAAGATACTGCCGGAGGACTTTGAAGAGAACTTGGACCTTTTATTTGAATCCATGTATGAAGGAAATCCGGCAAGAGCATTGGAATGGATTGTAGAGGATTTGGACACCGTGTTAAATAGTATGTCATTTTAAATGGATAAAATCCATAAAAGTGCTTGCATATTGAAGACAGTGATGTTACAATCAATACAATTTATCAATAGCATAGAATGCTAGGATAAGAATACTGAATAGGTAGGAAAGGAAGGATATCAATGTTAACAGTATTATCAAACAGCTTAAGACGCAGAGAAAGACGTAAGGACTTGTAGCAATGCGAAAGCCGCATGGTTACAAGAATGTACGTCTTGTTTTCATGCGGTTCTTAAGGCAGATATCCTTTTATTATAAGAACCGTATTATCAGTTGCGAAAGCAATGTTAATACGGTTCTTTTTTTGACTCATACGAAATTGCTCTGTAATTTCCTAGTGGTTTATAGAAATAAGAAAAATGTGTTTGTACTTTAGTATAGGAGGAGAACAAATGAAAGAAGAAATAATCGAAATAATTCAAATGGCATTTCAGAATGTTTATGGATCAGAGCCGGATTCCATCTGCAAGATGGTTGTAGTACCGGCAGTAAAGACAATCTGTATGGATTATTCCTCTCCTAATATCGCAAAAAACTTCCATGTAGGACACCTTCGGACAACGCTGATTGGAAATTCGCTTTATCATATCTTTGCGAAGATGGGATATCAGGTAGTACGGATCAATCATCTTGGTGACTGGGGAACTCAGTTTGGAAAGCTGATTGTTGCTTATAAGAAATGGAGTGGCAAGGAGTTAGTGGAGGAGAAAGGAATCGAAGAGCTTCTTCGGATTTACGTATTATTTAGTAAGGAAGCAGAGAAAAATCCAGAGCTTATCGAGGAAGCCCGCATGTGGTTTGTAAAGATGGAGCAGGGAGACGAGGAGGCGCTTGCTATATGGGAATGGTTTAAGAAAATTAGCATGATTGAATTTGAACGGGTATATAGCATGCTAAAGCTTCTTACAACTGGTGGTATATTCTGTTCCTGCCATTTACCTTTACTTATATTGCAGCATCTGTTGTGAAAAAGGAAAGAAAATATCTGTTCCACGGCATGTTTGCAATTGTGGAAGATAAGAAAAAACTCTGGTATGCAAAAATCTTCGTATCTGCTTTTAGCCTGCCTGATTTTTGGCGTGCTTTCTATAATCGGGGGGTTCCTATGTTATGAGCAGATTTCGGTCGGAAGGAATCTGGTAGCCAGTATTTTGCTGGCAGTCACATTTGCCTGGCAGATTCCATTTTTTATGTTGCTTACATTAAAGTGCGGTATGATACTGTCACTGGTTGTCAGTGTGTTTTGCAATCTTGTTCTTGCATGCATGATGGCAGTGGGAAACTTCTGGTGGATGCCATTTGCGATACCGGCAAGAATCATGTGCCCTGTGATAAGGATTCTTCCAAATGGGCTTTTGCTCGAAGAGGAAAGTTCACTTTCCAATCCGAATGTGATTATCATT
This sequence comes from uncultured Lachnospiraceae bacterium, assembly GCA_945787565.1. GTDB lineage: Bacteria > Bacillota > Clostridia > Lachnospirales > Lachnospiraceae > Lachnoclostridium. The sequence continues at coordinate 8,109 of CALZIE010000062.1, read as the reverse complement.
GGTGTTGTTATAAGTCTGATCCTATACGTGGCAGGAACTTTTATTTCTGCCAGGGTATTTGAAAAGCAGGAGGCATAGCATGAGTGGATTAATCAATACAATAAAGGCAGCAAACTATCAATTGGTACATTCAAGACTTTTGCTTCTTCATGTAATTGTTCCGTTTCTTGCAATTTTCATATTTTGTGCCTATTATTCCTATTCACCATGGCAGGAAGGGGATAAGGCTCTCGCCTATCTACAGGCAGTGGCATTGATCTTTCCGTTTCTGATTGCAGTTACGGTTACCATGTTATATGAGAGGGAATTGCATGCAGGAAACTTTCAGGTTATGATATCCATGCCATATGCAAAATGGACATCACATGCAGGCAATCTTGCTTCCCTTATGGGGGCAGGATTCCTTGCCTGCTTTATAGCGGTTACAGGATTCGGAGTGATTTTTTATGCGATGGGAAATCATCTGGTGCCAATTCTTTTTTATGCAAGGGCAGCGGTGCTTTTATTTCTATCAAACCTTTCCGTATATCTCATCCAGTATATGGTTTGCTTTTCTTTTGGAAATGGTGTATCATTTGCAGCAGGTATTACTGGAACGTTGCTTAGTGCTCTGCTATATATGGGACTATCTGATTGAACCAGGACAATCTTAGAATCAATCAGGAACTGGTACAAAGAGCCGTTATGAATATCGTAATGAATGCAATTGAGCATACAAAAGCAGAAAGGAAAATACGATTTAGCTGTACGATGTCAGAGGGGCAGTTTATTGTGTCCACGGAGGACTATGGAACAGGTTTTTCAAAGAAGCACTGAGGTACGGAAAAGAACAGTTTTATACGGAAAAAAAGGAACGTCAGGGCGAGCATTATGGGCTTGGTTTATATTTTGCAGAATCCGTTGCACAGAAATATCATGGCAGTCTGAGCTATTATAATAAAGAAAATAGGGATGGTGCTGTAGTAGTGTTTAAAATTGAGTCAGTTCAGAAGAAAAACTTGTAAAAATATTCATATTAGAATATAATAATTGGAAGAAAGTGCAAAATCTATAGCATCAGAGATCAAACGTTTCTGGTGCTATTTAATTTTTTTTCGGATAAAAAGAATAGTAAGGTGAAATATGATACTTTTAAGGAGGGTGTTGGTGAAGATGGATTTAAAGCAAATCAAGGACTATTGGAATACATACATTGATCACACAAAGAAGTCGGAAAAAGATCCTTATGAATTATGTCCGATCCTTAAGACAGAATCATTTCTACTTCGTCTCGTGAATGAGAAAGATGCAAAAGATTTATTACTTTGCTATGGGGATAAAGAGGCAGTTAAGTATATGAATGCAGATAACTGCGATGATGATTTTTATTATCCTACATTAGAGCGCATGGAGCAGGCAATTAGATACTGGCTTAATTTTTATAAACAAAGCGCTTTTATACGATTTGCAATCATAGACAGAAAAACCAATCATAGCGTCGGCACAGTTGAGATATTTGGAGGCGACTGTGGGGTGTTACGAATCGACTTACGAAAAGAGTATGAGAAAGAGCAGTACCTTACCGAACTTTATAAGATAGCAGAAGATACTTTCTTTTCGATGCTTCCATTAAAACGCATGGTTACAAAGGCAATTAAGGAGGCAGCAGAAAGACGGACGTCTATGGATAAGCTAGGATGGAATTTTATAGATCAGTTCCGGACCTATGCGGATTATTATGAGTGTCCAAGATAGGCATTTATGCTGTGAAACGAAATCGGAGAGTGTACCAAAACACATAGGATTCTCTGTATAATCAGAAGAGTGAATAAAATAAGCAATAGGAAAGGCAGAAGCAGAATGAGTTTGAGTATAAATCACCACTCTGCTTCCTTTGATAGAATGAAAACAGTAATAAAAAAGATAATGAAGGGATTCCTTATAGTAATCGCAATATGTATTTTCCTATTTGTTGCTGCGCGATATGGATGGAAGCTGTTTGGATTCAATTTATGTTTGTCTCCGAATGGATGTTGGGTTGAAAATGTAGAGTTTACCGAAGACGATGTTCATATACAGGGCGCTGTTGCAGACAGTATTTCCTCTGTGGTTGGATATGTTTATAAGATTAAGGATGGAAAGCTGTACCTGGGAGTCAAGTCCAATATGTTTTTGGGATTTTTCAGGAGATATGGTGGGTTTGACATAACCATTGATACGAAAGGACAGGAAATCACGGAAGTTTATCTGAAGAATGGAAATGCAGAAAGAAAGGTCTGGCCCAAAGAATAGGAAGACCTTTCTTTCTTTGATTCATAGGAAATTGCTCTGCAATTCCCTATGAATCAAAAACTCTCCGAGGGATGCGCACTTCGCTTACGCTACGGCGCGACAAAGTGGCATCGCCCTGAGAAAGAAAGATGTGCGGAGCCTAGAGTGGCAAAGCCACTTTGTTCTAGAGAAATACAGATTGGTGGGGAGCAACGATGACAACAAAACAGAAGTTAGAATTGAGGGAACTGACAGAAAGAGAAAAACAGGATTTTAACCAGATTATATTAGGCAAGATGCCGGATGTGCATATGATGCTTGGCGTGATAGCAATTGATCTATTAGACGAGGAAGAAAAACAGGGGCCAATCTCTTATCAGACATTGACGAAAAAGATAGATCCTGCCTATATGCCGGATATTGAGCCAGATCGTATTGATGAGTTTTTGACATTGCTGGGATTATTTCAAACGTGGATTTTAAAATGTATGACATATAAAAATCATGATCATATTGATGATCCATCCTTAAATCTACGTGGTATGCAGACTAATTTACAAACACTTATGTATACACTGATGGACCATTTATGCGGTCTTATGGCAGGATATTCTTCAAAGAAGAGTCGAGAATTAAATGATTTGTTTAAAGAAATCGAAGAGAATGCATCGGCTGAATATTTGATGAGATATATTATGACTGCAATCGAATACACCGGCTTTAAGAGAAATGGCAATGATGGTGAAAAGCATAAAATTGATGTGTCCCATATAACGTATGAGGAATATATCGATTGGAGGTCACGAAAGTCACATACAGGAATTGAAGAAGCACAGGCTTTGCTGGATATGTCTAAGCCAAAGAAAAGCGAGAGATTAAATAATCAATATACATTTAGCAAAATAGAGGAAAGAGAAGAAGCAGATAACTGTTATTTTCTTTGCAACGTTGAGTCTGAAAATCTCGGATGGATTGATTTTTATGGTTCTTTGTGTACTCTATTTGGGGAACCTCTATATGTAAACAACAATCTGGAAAATATGTTTGAATATTTGCTGAAAGCAGAAACAGGCAAAGGAGAAAGCATTCGATTCTCTGTATATTTTGGACAATCCGGTCTTGCAATTGCAAGTTATAGAGAAATGAATGCGACAGACGATATTATTGAATTACACAAGGATGCAGCAGCCGCACTGATCGAATTAGTAAAGAATACGAAACCGTCTGATTATTCATACGAAGGATATTATGAGGATCCATCCTTCATCATATGTTGTGGCATAAAAAACGGAGAACGTTATTATGAGGAAAAGCAATAAGAAAAACAGTAAGAAAGGCAGTAAGTAAATAAGGTGAGGTGGTTTCGATAGACTGGATAGAATTGTTAAGACGTACCATAGACTATATAGAAGAGCATCTTTTAGAGCCGATATCCGCTGAGGACATAGCAAAAAGCCTTAACATGTCAAGCTTCTATCTGCAGAAAGGTTTTCGGCTTATGACAGGCTATAGCATCGGTGAGTACATAAGAAACAGAAGATTGTATCTGGCGGCACTGGACCTGCTAGATAATGAGAGAAAAGTGATCGATCTGGCGTATACATATGGTTATGAGACACCGGAAAGCTTTGCAAAGGCATTCCGGCGATTTCACGGAGTTTCTCCGGTACAGATAAAGACACAGGGCTATAAGATGAAACAGTTCCTTCCATTAAGCATTAGTATCTCAGTGAGCGGTGGAAGTAAGCTGGATGTAAGGATTGAGAAGATGGAGGCGATGCAGGTTATTGGAATCGAGAGAAGATTCCCGTATGAGAAAGCATTTAGCCAGATTCCAAAGTTCTGGACAGAATATTGTGAAACAGCTATGAGAGAGTTATGCGTGCAGTTGCCGAAATGCAATATCGGCATGTATGGCATTTCTATGGAAGAAGAGGAAGGCAGCAAAGAGTTTCGCTATCTGATTGCAGGGCAGTACCATGGGGAAAAGGTGCCGGATGGGTTGAAGACGGTTGAAATCCCAAGCTTTAAGTGGGCAAAATTTCGCAGCATTGGTCCGATGCCAAGTGCGTTACAGTCATTAAATACCCATATATTTAAAGAATGGCTGCCAGGAAATCCAGAGTATCAAATAGCAGCCGGTTACAATATTGAACTATATGCATTTGGAGATATTAAGGCAAAGGATTATGTCAGTGAAATCTGGATTCCAGTTAAAGATAAGTAATTCATGTGGACAGTTTAGGGCACAAAATGACAGGATTATTTTCTGGTGGTGAAGTAGAATGAATTCAATCAAATAAAGAAAGGATTGAAGGAAATGATGGAAACACAGAAAGTAAGTTATTTTGAATTAAAGGGAAGTTATGAAGAAATCGGAAGGCAGATGGCAAGAAGACTAAAAGCGATGTCTGCACTGCAGTACATGCGGATGCCGCCTCCGGAACATATATCCGCAGAGGATTTGAAGGAGGCAATGAAGTTATATGAAAAATATTGTCCTGGACTTGTAGAAGAGTTAAATAGTTTCTCAGAAGAATCGGGAATCCCAGTAGAGGAGATTGCCTATAGTTGGATGACCTACTTAATACCGCGCTGTTCCGGTCTTTTGTTACCTGGCGATAAAACAGCGGACGGGCATACTAAGCTGATCCGTAATTATGAGTTTAGCATAGAAGATGAGGATCTGACAGTCACAAGAACCGCACCGGATGGAAAGTATGCTCATGTTAGCGGAAATATCGCGTGCTTTGGAAGATGTGAGGGAATCAATGAATGTGGGCTGGCAGTATCCATGTCAGCTTGTGGATTTCCGGTAAGTAACATGAAGGGCATGAGAGCGCCAAAGGTAAAAGGACTTCAATTCTGGGCAGTGATCCGAACTGTATTAGAGAATTGTAAGAATGTCGAGGAAGCACTAGGCATGTTAAAAGATATGCCGATTGCTTATAATATCAATCTGCTTTTAGCCGATTCTAGGCATGACGGAGCATTGTTCGAGACGATGGATGGGAAGATGGCATATAAAAAACTGTCAGAAGTAAAAGAAGATGGCTATCTTTGTGCAACCAATCATATCGTAATCCCAGAATTCCAGGTATATGAACCGGCTGCAATGAGAAACTCGGTGATTCGCTTTAAGAATGTAAATGAATTTGCTAAGAGCAAGAAGCAGTTTACAGAGTCGGAGATGAAACAGTTTATGCTGCAGAAATATCCACAAGGAATGTCCGCTTTCTTCTATGAGGACTGGTTTGGCACAATCAAGACCGTAGTGCTGGATGTAGAAGAGTTGCGATATAGTATCTGCTGGTTTGGACTTGAAGAGAATGGCTGGACAGATTTTAAGGTTACGGATCCAATGAATGATTATGAGGAAGAAAAAACAGTTATAAAAGAGAGGGCAATGCCGGAAATGTTTGAGATGGTACCGATTAATGGGGAAGATATTTAGTTGAGCATTGTTTGGGAGAAAGCAGCAAGAAAGTTTGATATATATTTTGCATCAGATCTGGTGGAATAACAAAATGACGAATGAAAAGAAGCAATAATCCAAAAAGGAAGGAGAGTTTATGATACAATATGTTAATTATCACGAACTAGAAACCAAACGGCTGTTATTACGCAAGCAGACATGGGACGATACAGAAGATATGCATAATAAGTTACTAAGTGATCCGGATGTAGGAAGATATATGTTATGGCATCCCACATCTGATCTTAATGTAACGAGAGGCAATATGGAACGCTTTATGCATATGTATGAGAACCCCTATTTTTACAGATGGATACTGGAAAAGAAAGATACGCATGAATTAATCGGTCTGATTCAGATGGTTCGTTTGGATGACGAAACGAATACGTCGGAATTCGCCTATATGTTAGCAAAGGAATACTGGAATCATGGATATATGACAGAAGCATTAAAACGATTGTTTACATTTGGTTTTGAAGAACTGAAGCTGGAAGTAATAAAGGGGGATCATTTTATAGAGAATCCTGCTAGTGGACATGTTATGCAAAAAGCAGGAATGCGATATACTGGTGATATAGAGGATACGACAGGCAATGATAAAGGATATAAGATGTTATCCCATTATGAAATAACGAGGGATGAATTTTACTGTAATAGAGAGTAATGAAAAAATAAAATTTGGAAAGCAACACTTATGGTCAGGACTCTAATTTTGAACTTTAGAAATACTTAAGGAGAATCTCAAGGGGGTGTGGCACTAAGAGAGGGCGGTGCCTGGAGCGTCATGTTTCCCGATGTTCGGACGCATGAGCGGACAAAAGGAGTGTGTGTACTTTTTTCTGTAAATAGAGTTTAACCTAGGTCTTCTATGATAAAAATTAATCATAGGAGGCCTATTATTATGGTAAAAGAAAAGAAAGCAGTGCACAAAGTAGTAATGACGGAAGGAAAGCGAAACATTATTCATCAGCTTTTAGATGAATACGATATACGAACCGCTGAGGATATCCAGGAAGCACTTAAAGATCTTCTTGGAGGTACCATCAAAGAAATGATGGAAACCGAAATGGATGACCATCTTGGTTATGAAAAATCAGAGCGTTCCGATAATGATGATTATCGAAATGGTTATAAGAAAAAACGAATTAACAGCAGATATGGAACTATGGATATTCAAGTTCCACAGGATCGTAAATCCACATTTGAACCTCAAGTTGTTAAGAAGCGTCAAAAAGACATCTCTGATATTGATCAGAAGATTATCTCTTTGTATGCCAAGGGAATGACGACTAGACAGATTTCTGAAACAATGCAGGACATTTACGGTTTTGAAACATCAGAAAGTTTTATCTCAGATGTCACAGATAAGCTTATTCCAGTGATTGAAGATTGGCAAAACAGGCCGCTTTCTGCCATTTATCCAGTTGTATATATTGATGCCATTCATTACTCAGTTCGTGATAATGGAATCATACGGAAAATGGCTGCATACGTGATTCTAGGCATAAATACGGATGGTATGAAGGAAGTCCTTACGATACAGGTAGGAGACAATGAAAGCTCAAAATACTGGCTTTCTGTATTAAATGAGCTAAAAAACCGTGGAGTTAAGGATATCATGATACTTTGTGCTGATGGCCTTACTGGAATCAAGGAATCAATCGCTACAGCTTATCCTCAAACAGAGTATCAGCGTTGTATAGTGCACCAGATACGCAATACTCTTAAATATGTAGCGGACAAAGATCGAAAACCTTTTGCGGCAGATTTAAAAACTATATATAGTGCTGCCACCGAACAGATGGCCTTGGATGCCAGGGAAAAAGTCGCTCAAAAATGGTCTGATAAATATCCGAATGCAATGAAAAGCTGGGAAAAGAATTGGGATGCCATTTCCCCTATCTTTAAATTTTCGGCAGATGTTCGAAAGGTCATCTATACTACAAATGCTATAGAAAGTTTAAATTCTACCTACCGTAAGCTAAACCGTCAGAGAAGTGTATTTCCAAGCGATAGTGCCCTTTTAAAGGCCTTATATCTCGCAACATTCGAGGCTACTAAGAAATGGAGCATGGCAGTTAGGAACTGGGGGCTTATCTATGGTGAATTAAGTATTATGTATGAGGGGCGTCTTCCAGAATGATAAAACTTTTATAATGATTAAGGAGAGAGGTAGAAAAATCCACCTCTCTCCTTGACATGCTGTACACCTTGACGTATATATAAAATATGAGCTGATCTGAAGAATACTATTAACTTCAAGTATTTAGCTTACTCATTATCATAGAAGATCTTAATTTACAGACTTTTTCTCACACTCTCCTTTTTATGTTTAAATACTTATTCTATGTTTTCGAATTTGTTCTGTCACAGGCTGATTTTTT
>CALZIE010000061.1 GCA_945787565.1 uncultured Lachnospiraceae bacterium | reverse complement strand
CGTATTAGGAACTGACTTTATCGATATTATCGTAGAAGCAGGTCCAAGCCAGAACTTCTTATCCGAAGTAAGACGTTCCGGAAAATATGCATTTATGAAATGTAACTGGGGCGCTGACTATCAGGATCCAGATACATGGGTAGAGCCATTTAGAAAAGAAAATAACAGCTATAACTTTATGTCCACTGCAATCGATGAAGGAAGCGCATCTGCAGATACCATTTCTGAGTACTATGACTTAGTTGCCAAAGCAAAGGAATACACAACCGATATGACAGCAAGATATGAAGCATATGCAGCAGCAGAAGCTTACTTAATTGAGCATGCACTTGTTGTTCCATATAGCGTTGATACGTTAGATTACTGCGTGACGAAGTTAAATACATTTGAAGGACAGTATGCACCATTTGGCGTATCCAACTACCGCTATAAAGGTATGAAATTACAGGATACACCGATTAGCATGGAAGAGTTCGAAGCCAACTATGAAGCATGGAAGGCAAATGTAGAATAAAACAAAGAAAGTAAAGAAAGCGAAGGAGAGCTTATGATCAAATACCTAGGAAAGCGTCTTGCCAGATCACTTGTAACGCTGTGCATTATTATCGTGATTGTATTTTCCTTGCTGCGGATGATGCCGATAGAAGGTTATTTTCAGAACTTTGATAAGCTGACAGAGGCACAGATCCAGGCGGGCATAGAGAACATGGGGCTTGATAAGCCACTATATGAACAGTTATTTGTGTTCTTTAAGAATCTGTTAAAAGGAGACTTTGGAATATCAAGGACTTATCGTGCGAATGTGCCGATTGTTACAATCATAAAGGATAAGATACCAGTGTCTATGAAGTTTGGTATTATGTCCATCGGCATATCGATGCTGTTTGGACTGCCCCTTGGTATTTTAATGGCTCGATCAAAGCATGGCTTTTGGGATAAAATCGGGACTGGTTTCATTGTATTTGTGGAGGCAGTCCCGGCTGCCGTTTACTTTTTATTCATTCAGGTATTCGGTACCGAATGGTTTCACTTGAAAATGCTATATAGTGCAGAGGATAAACGGACATGGATTCTCCCAATCATCAGTATGGCGATTGGAAATATGGCTTATTATGCAATGTGGCTTCGAAGATATATGGTGGATGAGAGCAATAAGGATTATGTGAAACTTGCAAAAGCAAAGGGCCAGACTCCAAATGGCATTATGGTCCACCATGTATTTCGAAATGCCTTTGTACCAATGGTACAGTATATTCCAAACTCCATCTTAAATACAATGATCGGTTCGATTTATATTGAATCCTTATACAGCATCCCAGGAATGGGAGGACTTTTAGTAAATGTGGTACAGAAGCAGGATAATGCGATGGTGCAGGCATTAGTTATTATCTTCGCATCAGTCGGTATCTTAGGACTTATGATCGGAGATATCTTAATGTGTTTAATCGACCCACGTATCAGTCTGATAAAAAAAGGAGGTGGACGGTAATGGCATCTCTTCGTGAAAAGAAAACAAAAGAATTAGATGAGAAATTAAGAGCGAAAAAAGAGGAAGAGGATTTATTCTCCTTTGCTGGTTATGATGAAGAGGCAGCAGAGCGAAGAGGATATTCCAATTATTCTTACTGGAGATCCACCTTCCAGACATTCTTTAAGAATAAAGTAGCAGTCTTTCTGTTAGTTGTAATGGCCATTATTTTAATCTTTACCTTTATTCAGCCTTATCTTCCAGGTCAGATTGATCCAAACTTAGTCAATAATGATGAGACCGGAATGCAGATTCGCAATCAGAAACCGAATGGTACTTTTTGGTTTGGAACCAATCAGATTGGACAGGATTTGTGGAGCCGGACATGGGCAGGAACCAGGACGTCTCTTTTAATCGGATTTTTAGTAGCGGTCATTGAGGCAGCAGTTGGAATCACCGTCGGAGTATTATGGGGATATGTAAGGAAACTGGATTTTATTCTGACCGAAGTGTATAACGTCTTAGATAATATTCCGACGACGATTGTTTTAATCTTATTCTCTTATATTATGAAACCAAGCATCCATTCCATGGTGATTGCTATGTCGGTCACTGGCTGGATTGGGATGGCACGTTTCATCCGAAACCAGATTGTAATCATCAGGGACCGAGATTATAACCTGGCATCTCGCTGTCTTGGAACAAGTACCACAAGAATTATGATAAAGAACCTGCTTCCATACTTGGTATCGGTCATTATGTTACGAATGGCGCTTGCAATTCCAGGGGCAATCGGGTCAGAAGTATTTATCTCCTATATCGGTTTAGGACTTCCGGTCGATATCCCAAGTCTTGGAAATTTGATCAATACCGGGCGTGCCAAGATGATGACCGCATCGTTACGATATCAGCTTATATTCCCAACGATTATATTATCCATCGTCACCATTTCATTTTATATTATCGGCAATGCATTTGCAGATGCAGCTGATCCTAAAAATCACGTATAAGGAGGAAGGAAGATGAGTGCAGAACCAATACTGACAGTGAACAACTTAAATGTGAAGTTTAACCTGCGTGGAAAAGTCCTTCATGCGATACGTGATATTTCTCTTACCGTTTATGAAGGGGAGAGTTTAGCAATCGTAGGGGAATCAGGATCTGGAAAATCGGTATTTACGAAAACGTTTATGGGACTTTTAGATGCTAATGGATATATCGAATCCGGCGACATTATTTATAAAGGAACAAACTTAGCAAAGATAAAGAAGGAAAAAGAATTTATTAAGATCCGAGGAAAAGAAATCGCTATGGTTTTACAGGATCCGATGACAAGCTTAAATCCATTAAAGACGATTGGCTCTCAGATTGCAGAAGCAATTAAGATGCATCAGGGGTTAAAGGGGGATGCCTTAAAGGCTGCCACCATTGAGATATTAAAGGATGTAGGGATCACAGAGCCGGAAAGACGGTATAAGCAGTACCCACATGAGTTTTCGGGTGGTATGAGACAGAGGGTCGTGATTGCAATCGCAGTGGCATGCCGGCCAAAGATTTTAATCTGCGATGAGCCTACAACTGCTCTCGATGTAACGATTCAGGCACAGATATTAAAACTGTTAAAGGATTTAAAGAAGAAATTTGATCTGACAACGATTTATATTACTCACGATCTTGGTGTTGTGGCAAATGTGGCAGACCGCATAGCTGTTATGTATGCCGGGGATATCGTAGAAATTGGAAAAAGCGAGGAGATTTTCTATGATCCAAAGCATCCGTATACATGGGCACTGTTATCTTCCCTGCCTCAGCTTGGAATCAAAGGGGAGGATTTGTATTCCATTAAGGGTACACCTCCGAATTTGTTCCAGCCAATCAAAGGGGATGCATTTGCACCAAGAAATCCGCTTGCCCTTAAGATTGATTTTATTAAACGTCCGCCTTATTTTTCTGTATCGGGTACCCATAAGGCAAGAACCTGGCTATTAGATGAGAGGGCACCGAGAGTGGAACCGCCCGAGCATATCAAAATGTTAAAGGCGCAGGGAGGAAGTTACAATGGCTGAGATGACAAAGATAACAAATGAAAAGTTAGTGGAAGTGAATCATATATCCGTTACCTTTGGGGAGCGGAAGCATAAGTTCGTGGCGGTGGATGATGTAAGCTTTGATATCTATAAAGGGGAGACATTCGGCCTGGTTGGGGAATCCGGTTCCGGTAAGACGACAATCGGTCGTTCCATTATCCGCATTCATCCAGTCAGCCAAGGCGAGATTAAGTTTCATGGACAGATTATAAGCGGGAATATTGATAAAGAGTTAGACAGAGAACTGACTGGGAAGATTCAGATGATCTTTCAGGATCCGATGGCATCATTAAATGAACGGGCAAAGGTGGATTATATTGTATCGGAAGGTCTTTACAGCCGGGAACATAAGATGACAGAGGCAGAAAGAAAAGAGAAAGTCGCAAAGGCATTGCAGGATGTAGGGCTTCTTCCGGAGTTCGCAAGCCGGTTTCCACATGAATTCTCAGGAGGGCAGAGGCAGCGTATCGGCATTGCAAGGGCACTGATTATGGAGCCAGAATTTATTATTGCGGATGAACCAATCTCTGCCCTTGATGTGTCAATCAGGGCACAGGTTTTGAATCTGTTATCGGATCTGCAAAAAAAGAAAGGGCTTACCTATCTGTTTATTGCCCATGACCTTTCCGTCATGCGTTTTATTGCAGACCGAATCGCAGTCATTCATAAAGGAAAGATTGTAGAGCTTGCGCAGACAGAAAAATTATTCGCAAATCCGCTTCATCCGTATACAAAGGCATTATTATCCGCTATCCCGCAGCCGGATCCAATTGCAGAGAAGAAAAAGAAACTGCTTATTTATGATCCGTCTGTTCATGATTATGATAAGGATCTTCCTTCCTGGATGGAGATTGAGCCGGAACATTATATTTATGCCAATAAAAGAGAGGCAGAAGAATACCGGAAGGAGCTTAAAAAAAAGCAAGACCAGAAAGGAGTATAGAATGGGATATGCATTGATTAATCAGGGGATTGGATCACTAAGAAAGGAGCCGGATTCAGAAAGTGCATTAGAAGATGAAGCGCTATATGGGATGAAAGTCATGATCACCGGGCAGAAGGATGGCTGGTATAAAGTGATGACCCATTACCGCTATACCGGATATGTGGATGGTAAGGAGCTTCTATTCAATGAAGATAAGATTAAAGCTTGGGATCAGGCGAAAAAGCAGGTCGTGATAAAATCCTATGCAGATATTCTTTCGATTCCAAAATTCCAGGGATACATTCTTAAGAGCGTACCAAGAGGATCGATTGTTGCACTGGCAGAGGATGAGAATAAAACAGAAGAGAAAGAGGAAACAGAGGCTGAAAAGAAAGCAGATGATGGAGATGGCTTTACAAAAGTTATGCTATGTGATGGGAGAACCGGATATATCAGAAGCAGTTTAATCAAACCATGTCCACAGTCCATGTATGAAGATATCTATCCGTATTACCGGGCAGCAGGGGTAGAGGAAGGAGATAACGTCCGCAACTTCTTAAGAAAACAGTATGGAATCAGCGAGGCTATGTTTAGAGATCAGGTTGTTAAGACTGCTCTTTCTTACCTTGGCACTCAGTACCGCTGGGGTGGAAAATCCAGTCTAGGGATTGACTGTTCCGGGTTATGTTCGATGGCATATATGATAGATGGTCTTGTGATTTATCGGGACGCAAAAATCATGGAAGGATTTCCGGTAAGACCGATTCCATATGAAGAGGCAAAGAAAGGGGATCTGCTCTATTTTCCAGGTCATATCGCGATGTATATGGGGAATGGGAAATTCGTGCATTCCACCGGGCGTGCAGGAGATGATGGAGTTGTGATTGGTACATTTAAAGAAGAGGAAGAAGGATATCGCGGTGACCTATGGAAGATGTTAATTACAGCAGGAACGGTATTCTAGGAGGAAAAGAAATGAAAGTCGTGGATATGCACTGTGATACAATCACCCATATTGCAAGTGCAGCGAAAAAAGGAGAGGCTCCAATTTCACTTAGGGAAAATACCCTGCATTTAGATTTGAAAAAGATGAAGGAAGGAGACTATCTACTTCAGAACTTTGCAATGTTTGTGTCTCTTAAGCATCATGAAAAACCATTGGAATGGTGTCAGTATCTGATTGATACGTATTATGAAGAAATTAAAAAGAATGAAGATTTAATTGCTCCCGTATTTTCTTATGAGGATATTTGTAATAATAAAAAAGCAGGGAAGATGTCTGCGCTTCTTACGATTGAAGAGGGAGGCGTTACAAAAGGAGAACTTGCAAACTTACGAAATTTCTATCGTTTAGGGGTTCGTATGATTACCTTAACATGGAATTATAAAAACGAGATTGGATTCCCAAACAGGGATGCAAGCAATCCGCCTAGGGACGATCGGATGCCAAATACAAAAGATGGACTGACAGCGTTTGGAAAAGAGTTTGTAGAGGAAATGGAAGCATTACATATGATTCCGGATGTGTCTCATTTATCGGATGCAGGCTTTTATGATGTGGCGGCTGTTGCAAAGAAGCCGTTTGTAGCAAGCCATTCTAATGCAAGAGCCATCTGGCCTCATACAAGGAATCTGACGGATGATATGATCCGTACGCTTTCAGAACATGGAGGCGTGATGGGGATTAATTATGAACCATCTTTTTTAGGAGATGAGGAAGATAAGCTTTCCGTTATCGTAAATCATATCAGACATATTGCAGATGTAGGTGGCATAAATTGTATAGGGCTTGGTTCTGATTTTGATGGAATTGATACGAATGAAAGCTTAAAGGACGGATCCTATCTTCCTCGTTTAGAGGATGCACTGTATAAGGCAGGATTTGGGTGTGAGGAGATTGCTGCTATCTTTTATAAAAATGTGCTACGGGTCTATAAGGAAGTGCTATAACAAAATACCTAAAATACAGTAAGAAAGTATTGCATTAGGCTAGAACAATAGAACGAAAGCATAAGCAAGGAGAGAAAAGGATGAGAGAGATCACGTTGATGGATCGCATACAGGCAGAACTTTTAAGCTATGATGGCCTGATGGGGATTTATGTGGATGATTTAAAGGGAAATAAGATTGAATGGAATAGTAAGGAGGAATTTGAGACAGCCAGCACGATTAAGGCATATATCTTAGGATGCCTTTTTGATGAGGTGGAAGCAGGGAGAGCATCCCTTAGTGACATGCTTACATATGGGACGGAGCATTTTGTAGATGGAAGCGGAGTATTAAGAGCGTTAGATTTCGGAGTGACCATGACAGTTAAGAATGTGGCAACCTTGATGATTATCGTATCCGATAATATTGCCACCAATATGATTATTGATTATCTGGGAATTGATAAGATCAACGCATTCATCATGCGGGAAGGTTTTACGCATACAAAGCTTCATAACCGCATTGATTTTGAAAAATACCATGTATTAGGAACCACAACTCCTGAAGACTACGGACATTTGTTTGAACGGATTGCAAGAGGAAATCTGATAAGCCAAAAGGCATCTGAGGAAATGCTTGAGATCTTTAAGAAGCAGCATTATAACTCGATGTTAACAAAACGTTTCCCACAGGCAATGATTGATGAGGATACGTTTGAAGAAGAGCTTATCTATGTGGCAAGCAAGAGCGGAAGCATGAACGCTTGCCGGAATGATGGAGGCATTGTGTCAACTCCTTATGGAAAGTATGTCATTGTGCTAATGAATAAGGAGTTTCATGATCCGGTGTATTATGGAGAACATCCTGCTACCGAATTTGGTTCTAAAATCAGCCGTTTAATTTTTGACCATTATATGACGCTTAAGGGAAAAATAGAATTGTGAGATATGTACAAAATCAAAGTGTAAATTGGTGATTTTTTCACCATAACGAAGAAAATCAAAGCTAGCTATTGTGTATTTACAAAAAATGGTATATCATCATAGGTAATTAGTGGTTATACTGCATGAAAAATACAGATAACTGCATATGATGTATTTATATGATAACTAAAATTCTTAATTGGATTTTTGGTTGTATAGAATATTGTAACAGTAGATATTATTATTGTTTGGAGTGTATATGTTTCAATAGTGTAAGTAAAGTGGCTCCTAAGAAAGGAATGGTGTATTTTATGAGTACAAAGTCCGAGACAAAGGCAAAAAAATCTGGAAAAGAATTGTATGTGGAAGAAAATGCAGCAGCTTTAGTTGATACTGTTACAGAAGAGGATGCGGTTAAAGCGACCAAGAGCACAAAGGCAACTGAGAAAAAATCAACAGTAAAGAAAACTAAAAAAGAAACAGCAGAGAGTGAAGTAAAAGCAGAAGCGAAAGCAGAGGAAAAACCAGAAGCAAAAGCTGAAGTGAAAGCAGAAGCTAAGGCAGAAGCAAAGGAAGAAGTGAAAGCCGCTGAGATTAAGACGGCAAAGGAAGAGGTTCATACCGCTTTATATGTTCAGTATTTAGGAAACGAGATTGAATCCAGTGCTGTAATCGAAGCAATAAAGAAGGCATTTATCAGCAAAGGTGGAGCAGAATCCGAGATTAAGACACTTGATGTATACATAAAACCAGAAGACAATGCAGCTTACTATGTAATTAATAAGGATGCAACCGGAAGAGTTGCACTTGTTTAAAATTTGAAAGTAAGATGATGGAATAGTGATTGCGTTTCAACGGGATTGGAAAAACTGTTCCTGTATCTGAGAATGATTCATAACTCAGGTATAGGAACAGTTTTTTTGCTTTTTTTGTTGCATTCTGTAGAATAACCAATATAATAGGAAGGTAAAAAGGAAAAAAGACAAAATTAACTAAAGGAGACATTCATGTACAGTTTTAAGAATGATTATAGCGAAGGCGCTCATGAAAGAATTTTGGAGGCAATTGCGAAAACAAACCGAATCCAGACAGTTGGTTATGGAATGGATGAATATTGTGCGTCTGCCAGGGAAAAAATCAAAAGTAGGATTGCATGCGAAGAAGCAGATGTACATTTTTTTGTTGGAGGGACACAGTGTAATACAACTGTTATTGCCAGCATTTTGAAACCATATCAGGCAGTGATCGCAGCGCATACTGGTCATATTAACGTGCATGAGACAGGTGCAATTGAAAGTACAGGCCATAAGGTAGTCGCCATGTATTCAGAAGATGGCAAACTTACACCAAATCTAGTAAAGGAAGCAGTATCTACTCATAGCAGTGAGCATATGGTAGTGCCAAAGCTTGTTTATATATCAGATTCTACTGAAATCGGAACTCTTTATACATTACAGGAGTTAAAGGATCTTTATGCATGTTGTAAAGAACTAGGTCTTTACTTGTTTATGGATGGAGCAAGATTAGGTTCTGCTCTTTGCGCTAAGACAAATGATATCCGTATTGAAGATCTTCCAAAATATACGGATGTATTCTATATCGGAGGAACTAAAAATGGAGCATTATTTGGTGAAGCGGCTGTTATTACAAGAGAAGAATTAAAGGAAGATTTCCGTTTCTATATTAAGCAGAGAGGGGCCCTTCTTGCGAAAGGAAGATTATTAGGAATTCAGTTCGAGGAATTATTCACCGATGATTTATTCTTTGAATTAGCAGAGCATGCAAATGAGATGTCCTTAAAGCTTCGTGAGGCAGTAATCGAAGCAGGCTATTCTTTCTTAGCGGATTCTTATACAAACCAGCAGTTTGTGATCCTTCCAGATGAGAAGATCAAAAGCCTTGAAAAAGAGTTTTTATTTGAAGAACAGCACAGAGTGGATGAAACGCATACATGCATTCGTCTATGCACATCCTGGGCAACAACACTAGAAAGCGTGGAAGCATTTAGAAAAGCTTTACTAAGCGCATAGACTTTAGAAAGTGTTAACAATAATTTATGAATGTTTGATAGTTATTTTTTTATGATATGCTATAATAGAAGCGTAAAAAACAGGGCATAAGAAAATGAACAGCAAACGATAACAAGGTTAGGAGTAAACATGAGCGTTGATGTCATCATTCCGGTATATAAACCGGATGCAAAATTTGACCGTCTGCTTGCAATGTTAGCAAAACAGAGTGTAAAGCCAAATAAGATCCTTATCTTAAATACAGAAGTATTTCCTGAATATGCAACAGACCGTGTGGCAGCGCATATCGAAGAGGTAATGAAGAAGCAGTCTTGTGCTAAGGAATTGGATTTTGCTATGGAAGTATATTCTATCCGAAAGGAAGAGTTTGACCATGGGGGCACAAGAGCATATGGAGCAAATCTTAGCGAAGCTGAGTTTATGATCTTTATGACACAGGATGCAATTCCAAAAGATGAGCATTTGATTGAAGAATTAATTAAGCCTTTTTCGGATGAGCAGATAGCGGTTTCCTATGGAAGGCAGTTAGCAGGAGAGAATGCAGGGGAAATCGAGTCTTATACAAGAGTATTTAATTATCCGGTAACAAGTATGAAAAAGACAAAGGATGATTTAGAACGCTTGGGTATTAAGACATATTTCTGTTCTGATGTATGTGCGGCATACAGGAAGGCTTCTTATGAAGCAGTCGGTGGTTTCGTAAAAAAAACCATTTTCAATGAGGATATGATTATTGCATCTCGCTTTATCAAAGCCGGAATGGCAGTATATTATGCAGCCGATGCGATGGTATACCATTCTCATACGTATACGTACTGGCAGCAGTTTACAAGAAACTTTGACTTAGCGGTCTCACAGGCAGACCATAAGGATATATTCGAAGAGGTTTCTTCCGAATCAGAAGGAATGAAATTAGTGAAGCAGACGATTTCTCATCTGGCAAAGCAGAAACATTATTTTCTGATTGTTGATCTGATTTTGCAGAGTGGATTTAAATATATGGGGTACTTTTTAGGAAAGAGATATAAGACACTGCCCAAGAGCATGGTATTAAAATGTTCTATGAACAAGGCATATTTTAGTTAGAACTTGGAGGAACTGGTAATGAATACAGTCAACATCGTCATGGCCACATACAATGGAGAAAAATATTTAGCAGATCAGATTGAATCCATTCTGAATTCTACGTATACGGATTGGAGTCTGTTTTTATGTGACGATGGTTCGACAGACCAGACGCTTGTAATTGCGGCTGAGTATGAGGCAAGATATCCAGAACGGATTCATATTATAAAGAATGAGAAAAATCTTGGTGTGACAAAAAATTTCCTTAGCAACTTAAAGAAGCTGAAGCAGGAATCCCAGCTAAATAAAGGCGGATTTTCAAAAATCTCAAGCAATGTAGCAAAATACTATATGTTTTCGGACCAGGATGATGTATGGTTTCCGGAGAAAATTGAGATGACCATTGCAAGAATGGAGAAAATGGAGCGTAAATATGGAAAAGATCGACCTCTTCTTGTATTTGGGGATACGGTCGTAACCGATGAAAATTTAAAGCAGATTCACCCATCGTTTTATTTCATTCAGTGCTATAACTTACGTCGGATGGATTTCAGCCACATGCTAATGGAGAATAAGTGCATCGGTTGTACGATGATGGTAAATGAAAGTTTGGTTAAGAAAGTGAGAGAGATACCAGAGCATGCAAGATACCATGACTGGTGGCTGGCATTAATCGCATCTGCATTTGGAAAGATCTCTTATATGAGCCAGCCGGTTATGTATTATCGCCAGCATGGATCAAATGAAGTAGGGACAAGCACGTATGCCAACTATTTCGTACGCCGTGTCCGGAACCTGAAGTTGCAGAGGGAGTCTGTGAAGGCGACCGTACAGCAGGCAAAGGATTTTTATGATATCTACGGTCCGGAATTAAGTGACAGAGAGCGTAGAAGACTTTATGAGTTTTCCACCCTCTACGAACGCAACTGGTTCGCCCGCCGCCGTCTCCTCCTCCACAACCACACCCTCAAAAGTGGCCTCATAAGAAATCTGGGGCTGATGATTATTGTGTAGGGGGCAGTAGATACGGAAAGCGGATTACGGATGTGGCAGGGGAGTGGATTTGGGGGCTGGACGGCTTTAAATCCCAGTCTGTCAGCAGGAAGAGCCGGAAATAAGGCTACGAGCTTATATGTGTTCAAGTGTTCGGACGCAAGGACGGACAAAAAAGGTTGAATTCTTCGTCTATCAGACAGGAAAACACTGTCTGCTATTCGAAGAATCCAACCTTTTTTGTTCGCCTTGAGCCGTACACTTGAAGACATATAATCTCTCCGCCCTTATTTCCGTCTCTCCCTACTGCCAGCCTGAAATTTAAAGCCGCCCAGCCCCCAAATCCACTCCCCTGCCACATCCGTAATCCGCTTTCCTTACAAATACGTCTACATATTCTAAAGATGGATCTTAATAAAATGGAAAGGAGCTTATAGCTCCTTTTCGTTTTATACCTAAAGAATGAAGGCGGCAGCTTGTCGTGATAAGGATAGAGTTATAAGAAAAAATAAACAGACAAGGTAAGAATCAAAAAGAATTAAAAGGTTTTTAGAATAATGATAGAAGTAATTGAAAAAATAATCCATAATAGTATGAAAGAACAAAGAAAGAATGAATGAGTGAAAGAATAAATGAATCACTCATTCATACACCGCGTTTATCCCAGTCTAGTGATGATATCACAATGCGTTTTGTCTTTCAAACGCATTGTGATATCCGGATAAGGAGTGGGGACAGCGGAAGTGGTCTTGTGAGGGATGGAGAGGCGGAGCGGACGGAGGGCGGCTGACCAGACGGCAAAGCTCGCCGGGGCATATATTCCGGATGTCCGGCTCAAGGCGAACAAAAGAGGGGTGGAATCTTCGACTGGCAGACAGTGTTTTCCTGTCTGATAGTCGAAGA
>CALZIE010000060.1 GCA_945787565.1 uncultured Lachnospiraceae bacterium | reverse complement strand
GGAAATATACACCCCCACACGCCTCGGTCCCCTCCCCACCTCCTTTTCCCCCGATCCCCCCTTTTTCAATAGTACAAAATTGACATTTCTAAAGACCATTGTTATACATCTTACGATGTGGACAGACACAAAAATGTGAAAAGGGAGTATAGTATATAAAAAGGGATTATAAAAAGAAAGGGACTTTCTTACTTATGCTGCTATTAGTCTTAGCACTAGGCGGCTGTGGGAAAAAAAGAGACAGCAGTTGTAGAAAATGACGGAGAAGAAGCAACTGTAACTGTCGCACCAACACAAGCAGAGGAAACAGCAACACCAGAACCAACAAGTATCCCGACGTCAGAACCAACCAAAGTACCAGAAGTACAAAAAAAGACGTAACGTTATCTGATGATCTATATGAGTTCCAGGTTGCCATTAATGGAGATGTTTACACACTGCCAATGACATTTGAGAAAATTGTGGGATACGCATGGGAATACCAGGGAGATGCAACACAGATATTAAGCCCTGGCTACTATTCAACAGCGGAAGTGTTTGAAAAAGACGGCCTTCAAATCTATGCTGATAGATTAATATGGGAATGAATGTGGAAGCAATGTCAGACTGTGTTGTCGCAGGTCTTAATATGGATGAATTCATGGTAGATGACAATCCGGTTAAGCATTACTTTGGCGAAAGGGATTGAATATGGCGTTTCTACCGTAGATGATATTACGAATGCATATGGAACACCAACGGATACATATGAGTCAGATATTTATACAAAATTAACTTATGAGTTAAGCAGATATCAGGATGTAGAATTATATGTCAGTACAGAGACAGGTACATTGAGTGAATTTGATATCGGTAATTTTATAGAAACCGAAGAAACAGCATCCACAAATACCGAAGTAAGTGATGAAGTACCGGAGATTGTTTCAAAATACGTGGTACCGACTGCACTTGGAGATGATAACGTCACCAACCTTCCAATTACTGTTCAGAAGAATATGACAAGAGGTATGACACAGGCAGATTTAGAGAAAGCGTTAGAAGGAACCGAGTTTGAAAAAGAGGATTCAACAAGCTTTGAGTATGACACCATTTCCTGTGGAACCGGTGTTTTAGATAACATTGAAATCGTAGTAAGAAAAGATACCGCAGTCATTCAGAGAATTACGGTATCAAATAGTCCAAAGACGATAGAGTTATTTTCTTACTAATATTAGAAAATATTTGAAAACCACATTGACAACGCGTTAAACTTCTGCTACACTAAAGTGCAATACGATAGAAACAGGAACGCCGAGAGGCAATGTGCATATAGAAAGAAGCTTTGACGAGGAGGAGTACCTATCAATAGAGGCAAAGAGAGAAGGCGGCTGGTGCAAGCCTTACCGAAGTTGATTGTGTACGGAGGCATGATGTTAATGGATGCCTCGTATCAGGAGGGAAAGTAGCCTCTGAGCTTTGAACCGAACGTCTGTGGATTAGTAGGCTTCAACGGAAATTCCACCGTTATCAGGATCAGGTATTCTTATGCTGTCATATTACTCCAAGGATGGGAAATGGCCATACATATTGTACCGATAAGAGCAGGAAGAAACCCTTCCTGAATTTAGGTGGTAACACGGACTAAAAAACGTTCGCCCTAAGCATTACGCTTAAGGCGGGCGTTTTTTTATTATTTTCTAATCCCCAATGTCATAATGGATAGCAGGATTGGATAAAAATATCTATTTGCCGGATGTGTTCTTTGTAATCCTTCATCGTCTGATCTAATTCTTATAACAGAAAGGTGTGTATATTCATGAAAAGCGATAGTGTAAAAAAAGGCATGCAGCAGGCTCCACACAGATCATTATTTAACGCCCTTGGTCTTACCGAGGAAGAGATGAAACGTCCTTTAGTGGGCATTGTATCTTCTTATAATGAAATTGTACCAGGACATATGAATCTTGATAAGATTGTAGAGGCAGTTAAGTTAGGCGTCGCAATGGCAGGTGGTACACCTCGTGTCTTTCCAGCGATTGCAGTATGTGATGGAATTGCAATGGGGCATGTGGGAATGAAATACTCTCTTGTGACAAGAGATCTGATTGCAGACTCAACCGAGGCGATGGCGCTGGCACATGCTTTTGATGCACTTGTCATGGTTCCGAACTGTGATAAGAATGTACCAGGACTTTTAATGGCAGCAGCAAGAGTGAACGTGCCAACCATTTTTGTAAGTGGCGGTCCAATGCTTGCCGGTCATGTTGGGGGAAGAAAGAGAAGTTTATCCAGTATGTTTGAAGCTGTTGGTTCCTATGCAGCAGGAAGCATGACAGAAGAGGAGGTAAAGCAGTTTGAAGAAAATGTCTGTCCGACTTGTGGTTCCTGCTCCGGAATGTATACCGCGAACAGCATGAATTGTCTGACAGAGGCGCTTGGCATGGGGCTTAGAGGAAATGGAACCATCCCGGCTGTGTATTCAGAACGTATTCGTCTTGCTAAATTAGCTGGCATGCAGGTGATGGAACTGTACCGCAACAACATCCGCCCAAGGGATATTATGACAGAAGATGCATTTATGAACGCACTTACAGTAGATATGGCGCTCGGATGCTCCACCAACAGTATGTTACATTTGCCGGCAATTGCTCATGAAGCAGGAGTTGAGTTAAATGTGGATATTGCCAATGCAATCAGTGCAAAGACACCGAACTTATGTCATTTGGCTCCGGCAGGTCCTACGTACATGGAAGACCTAAATGAGGCAGGCGGCGTTTATGCAGTGATGAAAGAGCTGACAAAGCTAGACTTATTACATACAGATTTAATTACAGTAACCGGAAAGACCGTTGGTGAAAATATAAAAGATGCTCTAAACCGCAATACAGAGGTTATCCGAACGGTGGAAGCCCCATATAGTAAAACAGGCGGTATTGCTGTATTGAAAGGAAATTTAGCGCCAGACTCCGCAGTTGTAAAGCGTTCCGCAGTAGCACCAGAGATGATGGTACATTCTGGACCGGCAAGAGTATTTGATTGTGAAGAAGATGCCATTGCGGCGATTACAGGCGGAAAGATCGTGGCAGGAGATGTGGTTGTAATCCGTTACGAAGGACCGAAAGGCGGACCTGGTATGCGCGAAATGTTAAATCCAACCTCAGCGATTGCAGGAATGGGATTAGGTTCTAGCGTGGCACTTATTACAGACGGACGTTTCTCTGGTGCAAGCAGAGGAGCAAGTATCGGTCATGTGTCTCCAGAGGCAGCAGTTGGCGGAAATATCGCTCTTGTAGAGGAAGGCGACATCATTCGTATCAATATTCCAGAGAATACGCTTGATTTTGATATCACAGAGGAAGAGTTAGAAAAGAGAAGAGCAGCATGGAAGCCAAGAACTCCGAAGGTGACTACTGGGTATCTGGCAAGATATGCGGCTATGGTAACATCCGGTAACAGAGGAGCAATCTTAGAAATCCCAAAGAAGAATTAGAATAAGGAAACGTAGCATTTTATCAAATATGAGAGAGGTGTTTTATGACGTTAACTGGTTCACAAATCTTAGTAGAATGCTTAAAAGAGCAGGGAGTTGACACGATATTCGGGTATCCTGGAGGACAGGTGCTTAATATTTATGATGAGTTATATCGTCATCAGGATGAAATCAGACATATTCTTACATCACATGAACAGGGAGCTTCTCATGCAGCAGACGGTTATGCAAGAGCAACAGGAAAAGTAGGCGTTTGTCTAGCTACAAGCGGGCCGGGAGCAACGAATCTGGTAACCGGTATTGCTACCGCTTATATGGATTCTGTGCCAATGGTTGCAATCACCGGTAACGTGCCAGTGCCTCTTCTTGGAAAAGACAGTTTTCAGGAGGTAGATATCGCCGGAATCACGATGCCAATCACAAAACATAACTTTATCGTAAAAGATATCGCGAAATTAGCAGATACAATTAGAAAGGCATTTCGGATTGCTCAGACAGGAAGGCCGGGACCAGTTCTCGTGGATATCACAAAGGATGTGACGGCAGCAACTTATGAGTATGAAAAGGTAGAAATCCCACCGGTTAAACGTGTGACAGAAACAATACAGGAAGATGATGTGTTGCGTGCGGTGGCTATGATTGAGGCAGCCGATAAGCCGATGATCTTTGTAGGTGGCGGAGCAGTAATTGCAGGAGCAGACAAAGAGTTAAAGATATTTGCAGATTTGGTGGATGCACCAGTATGTGACAGCTTAATGGGAAAGGGCGCATTTAGTGGGGAAGATGAAAGGTATACCGGAATGCTTGGCATGCATGGAACCAAAACATCGAATTACAGCGTGTCTGAATGCGATCTTTTAATTACGGTAGGTGCCAGGTTCAGTGATCGAGTAACTGGAAATGCCAAAAAATTTGCTAATAAGGCAAAGGTACTACAAATTGATGTGGATCCGGCAGAAATCAATAAAAATGTAGTTGTAAACCATAAAGTAATTGGGGATGTAAAAGAGATTCTTGCCATATTAAATAAGAAAATCACCCCATGTCATCATGAAGAGTGGATGAAGAAAGTGATGGAGCAAAAAGAGCAGTTCCCTCTTACCTATCATCCGGAAGGATTAAGCGGTCCGTACATAATCGAAGAGATTTATAAGCTTGTCGGGAAGGATGCGATTATTACCACCGAAGTAGGCCAGCATCAGATGTGGGCAGCTCAGTATTTCAAATATACCAAGCCAAGGACGCTTTTAACATCCGGAGGTCTTGGGACAATGGGATATGGACTTGGTGCAAGTATCGGAGCGAAAGTAGGCATGCCGGATAAGCCGGTATTTAATATTGCCGGGGACGGATGTTTCCGTATGAATATGAATGAGATAGCAACTGCAGCAAGATATGAGATTCCAATTATCGAAGTAGTGTTTAATAATCATGTACTTGGCATGGTTAGACAGTGGCAGACATTATTCTATGGAAAACGTTATTCTCATACCATCTTAAATGATAAGACGGATTTTGTAAAATTAGCAGAAGCTATGGGAGCAAGGGCATACCGCATCACAAAGAAAGAGGAAGTGGAACCAGTTCTTAAAGAAGCGTTAACATCGAAAGTACCGGTGTTAATTGAGTGTATCATTGATTCCGATGACAAAGTATGGCCAATGGTAGCGCCGGGTGCTGCTATCGCTGAGGTATTCTCCGAAGAGGATTTGAAGCAGAAAGAAGAGAATGGGAAGACAGAATAAGAACACATAGAGATTAAAAGAGTAGATTATAAAAGAGGTAGTAAAAAGAGGATGTTTGGCGTGAAAAACGTGTCAGACATTCTCTTTTTTTATTTCATGATCGCTTGAACCCCTTAAAAAAGTGGGTTTTATTAAGGATATTAGCAGAAGTGGATAATATCATTAGAAATGATAATAGGAAAAAAAGGAAATGTACATTGACGAAAAAAGTCGACGTTGATAAAATTAACTGTACTTTTCACAAATAAGGAGGAAATATGGAAAAGTTCTTTAAATTAAAAGAAAATGGTACCAATGTACGTACCGAAATCATTGCAGGTTTTACAACATTTTTTGCAATGGCCTATATCATTATGGTAAATCCAAATATGCTTTCACAGGCCGGAATGCCTTGGGGAGCGGTATTTTTATCAACAATCATAGCTTCTATCATCGGGACTTTAGTTATGGGACTTGTAGCAAATGTTCCTTATGCGCAGGCACCGGGCATGGGCCTCAATGCATTTTTCGTATTCACAGTCGTTTTCAGTCTGGGCTTTACATGGCAGGAAGCACTGGCTATGGTATTTATTTGTGGTTTAGTGAATATCTTCATTACGGTAACGAAAATCCGTAAATTAATTATAAAAGCAATCCCTCACAGTGTGCAGAATGCAATTGGTGGTGGTATTGGTATTTTTATCGCTTATATCGGAATTAAGAATGCAGGCCTGATTAATTTCACATCGGACCCTGGTACTTATGTACAGCTTGAAAGCGGTACTGTTGTTGCAAATTCTTCTGCAGTTCCTGCAATTGTTGCATTAAACAATCCGGCGGTTCTTCTTGCCATCTTTGGTATCGTGTTAACAGTCATCCTTTTAATCCGTCAGGTAAAAGGTGCAATTTTTATCAGTATTGTGGCAACAACTCTTCTTGGAATTCCATTTGGAGTAACCTCTGTTGGTACAAGCATGAGCTTTACGGAAGCATGTGGGCAGCTTCCTGAGACATTTTTAGCGGCATTCGGAAATCCAGGATTATTATCCTTATTTAGTGATATCAGCAAGCTTCCTCTTGTATTAATGACAATCTTCGCATTCAGCTTATCCGATACCTTTGATTCAATCGGAACCTTTATTGGTACCGGCAGAAGAACTGGCATCTTCTCCGAAGAAGATGAAGTCGCTCTTGAAAAAAGCTCTGGCTTACGATCAAAAATGGACAAAGCATTATTTGCGGATGCTACGGCAACTACAATCGGTGCCATCATTGGTACTTCCAATGTTACCACTTATGTAGAAAGTGCAGCTGGAATCGGCGTTGGCGGACGTACTGGTCTTACAAGCGTTGTTGTTGCAATTCTATTCGGAATCAGTGCTTTCTTTGCTCCAGTATTAAGCGCTGTTCCAAGTGCAGCGACCGCACCAGCCCTAATCGTTGTGGGTATTATGATGCTTTCTTCTTTCAAGGAGGTAAAGTGGGATCAGTTAGAAGAAGCTGTTCCAGCATTCTTCGCCGGAATCTTTATGGCAATCTGTTATAGCATTTCCTATGGTATTGCAGCCGGATTTATCTTCTATATCATTGTGAAGATTTGCAAGAAAGAAACAAAGGATATCAATCCGGTACTTTGGGTTGCAACCCTTTTATTTATCTTAAACTTCATTCTTCTAGCGGTAATCTAAGCAAAGAGGCCATTAAGGTTAATTAGATCCTACGGCAGAAGATAAAAAACAGGCAGAGGTCCGGTGCAAACAAAAATTCATTGCATCGGATCTTTTTTTGATTAATAGAAAATTGGAATGATAGATTAAAAAATAGCAGAAGCTATAAGGGTGCAGTGGAAAACTGCATAAATTCAGAATGATGAATTGAAAAAGAATTTGTCGAAATATACACAAAGAGATAAAATGCGGGAATAAAATGTAAATGCTTTCAAAACGACAATCAGCAAAATGACGAAGGAAGAACCCTTTTTTCTAGTAGAAGTGCTTGTTTTTACAAAATATGGAAATATATGAAAAACGGTCTTATAACATATTGTATAAAATAGCTAATTCTGCTATAATCAGAAAATGAAAGCGCTACCAATCGGAGGGAGCAGACCAGAGGAGGTAATAGAAAGTATGAAGGGAAATGTAATCGTAGGTCAGTCCGGAGGACCAACTGCAGTTATTAATTCCAGTTTAGCAGGTGTATTTAAGACAGCAAGAGATCGCGGTGCAAAAACAGTTTATGGTATGTTACATGGAATTCAGGGATTTTTAGATGGGAAAGTAGTGGATTTATCTAAACATATTACAAGTGATTTGGATATCGAGATTTTAAAGAGAACACCATCGTCTTACCTTGGTTCTTGTCGTTATAAACTTCCTGAAGTAAGCAAAGGAAATGAAATCTTTGAACAGATCTTTGCACGTTTAAAAGACTTAGAAATTGAGTATTTCTTCTATATTGGTGGAAATGACTCCATGGATACCATTAAGAAACTCACTGATTACGCTGAAATAATCGGAAGCGATATTAAGTTTATGGGTGTCCCAAAGACAATTGATAATGATCTTGCTGTAACCGACCATACTCCAGGTTTCGGAAGTGCAGCTAAATATATTGGTTCTATTACAAAGGAAGTAATTCGTGATGGTTTGGTTTATGATAAAGCAAATGTAACAATATTAGAAATCATGGGCCGTAACGCAGGATGGTTGACCGGTGCTGCAGCGTTAGCACGTGGCGAGGATTGTGAAGGTCCGGATATGATCTTCCTTCCAGAAATCCCAGTTGATGTAGATGAGTTCGTTCAAAAAGTAAAAGCTCTTCAGGATAAGAAAAATGCTGTTGTAGTTGCAATCTCAGAAGGTGCTAAATTACCAGATGGACGTTATGTATGTGAATTATCTGATAATGTAGATTCTGTTGATGCATTTGGTCATAAACAGTTATCTGGTACAGCTACTTATCTTGCCAATAAATGTGCAAGAGAACTTGGCTGCAAGGCAAGAGCAATTGAATTTTCTACTTTACAGCGTTGTGCATCTCATATCGTATCCCGTGTGGATATTACAGAGGCATTCCAGGTTGGCGGTGCAGCGGTAAAGGCAGCATTTGAAGGAGAAACCGGTAAGATGGTTATCTTAAAGAGAGTTTCCGATGATCCATATCAGTGTACAACGGATATCTACGATGTTCATATGATTGCAAACGTAGAAAAGAAAGTACCTCGTGAATGGATCAATGAAGAAGGAACTTATGTAACACAGGACTTCTTAAACTATGTTCGTCCTTTAATCCAGGCAGAACTTACTCCAATCATGGTTGACGGTCTTCCACGTCACCTTTGCTGTGAGGAGCTTCGCAGAGGCTAATTAAGTACGGAAAATAAAAATAGCGTGTTCCATCATTGGATGGCACGCTATTTTTATTGCTTTTTCTTTGAAATAAGATAGAATGGAGAGAGTAAGTAATATTTTTACAAAATCAGAAATCACTTGACTCTTCCGCAATGGAAACCGTTATGATATCTATATCAGCAGAGAAAACAGATAAATGCAAGAAAGCAGATAGATATCAATGCTTGTTCTGAACTTCGAATCACGAGGCACACAAGGCCCTTTACTAATGTTTGAAACGTCAAATGATAATAAGAATCTGGCAAGAATGCTTCAAGAGACCGTAAAAGAAGGAAGCACGTGTTTTAGTTTTGCAGCTGCGGTCTATAAGACAATGCCCAATGATACAGATCTCACGGAATTTTTAGAAGCAGGCTATACGGGGATGAATTTCGCTGTTGTTAACGGCGAGGAGAATTATCATACCGAATTTGATAATATCGAGGTATTAGATAAAGACACCGCCTATATGTATGCATCAACGATAGAAGACCTGGTTCTTTCTATGGCAGATTATAAGCTGGAAAGTTTGAAGGCAGGGGAAGATGGGGTATATTTCCCTGTTTTTAAGGGGAAGAATATTATGATGTCTAAGGGGGGTACCAATATTCTTGGCGTTGTTTCCTGCGTCCTGTTTCTTGCGTTGATTATTTATATGGGAGTGAAAAAACAGATAAAAGGTAAAAACATTCTAAGGACAATAGGAATGATCTGTGGTGCCTGCCTTTTATCAGCGGGCGCTGTTTATATCATTGGCTTGGTATGTGAGAAGGTTTATGAGCCGATGGATCATACGATATTGTTGTATATGATGCACTTTTAATGGGAGAATCCTTTCATCTATCTGGAAATGTGTATGGAATTTTAAGCGCATTTTTTGGGATTATGATTATGATGCTATTCGTTTCAAAAGAAGGAAAAAACGTGGATTTTAAGAGCCCAAAAGGTAAGGCAATTTAAAAATAGTGAGAAAAGGCTTTTCAAAGCGTATAGAATATGATATGATGAATACGGTAATGAAAACTACATAAAGCGATACATGAAAACTACATGTATTAGATATTGCCACAATATAAATAGAAGTAGGAGGACTTAACATGTCTTACAGAATCATCGGTGACAGCTGTACCGATTTACCAGAAATATTAAAACATGATGAGCATATCAGATTAGCAGCGTTAACCATTCAAATAGAAGAAGAAACAATAGTGGATGATGCGACATTTAATCAGTCTGAATTTTTGCGTAAGATGCAGGCAAGCAAAGAATGCCCAAAATCGTCCTGCCCATCTCCGGAGAGCTACATGCAGTTATTTGAGGGAGCAGAAGATATTTATGTTGTGACACTATCAAGTAAGCTTAGTGGTTCCTACAATAGTGCGGAATTAGCAAAAACTTTATACTTAGAAGAACATCCAAATAAAAAGATAGCAATCTTTGATTCCAAGTCAGCATCCGTCGGACAGGCGCTTGTTGTTGCAAAGATTAAGGAATTAGTAGAAGCAGGAAAGACATTCGAAGAAGTTGTGGAACAGGTAACACAGTTCCGTGATCATATGAAGACTATGTTTGTATTAGAGAATTTAGATAATCTTCGCAAGAATGGACGATTAAGCAATCTGACTGCAGTTATCTGCAGCGCGCTTAATATTAAGCCGATTATGGGATCTGATGATGGGGAAATCATCAAAGTGGATCAGGCACGTGGCATTGAAAAAGCATTGACAAAGATGGTAAAATACATTGAGGAAGATGTTAAGGATGCAAAAGACCGTATCCTTGGAATCGCTCATTGTAACAATTATGAACGTGCTGTATTTGTAAAAGAGCAGCTGATGTCAAAAGTACCATTTAAAGAATGTTTTATCACCGATACAAACGGAATCAGCACTTTATATGCGAACGATGGCGGCATTATTGTCTGCTATTAAACAATAAGAACGGCATTTTAAGAGCCGGCAGATTGAATACCAATATGTTTCAAGTATTTGAATATATAGGCATTCAGTCTGCTGGCTTTTGTTATGTGGCGTGGCAGCGAATCTTGTTTTTGAAGCCTTGCATATGGTAGATAAATAATGTAAAATAATGGGTATATAGGCTTACTATAGCGGGAGGAAGAAGGTATGAGTATGAAGAAGCGTTTCGTCATAACAACAGAAAGCAATTCTGATTTGCCAGCATCCTATTTACAAGAGAACGAGATTGGCATTATTCCTCACTATTATAATTTGGATGGGGTTACGTATGGAGAGGACAAGCGATTAACGGACAAAGAATTCTATGACAGAATGAGAAAAGGTGTGATGCCGACAACAATGGCAAGCAATCCGGAGGTAATCCACAAGACCTTTAAAAAATATGCAGAGCAGGGATATGATATCCTACATATCAGTTTTTCTTCAGAGTTAAGCGGCGGATATTCCAATGTGATGATGGGAGCAAGAGATATCAGTGAAGAGTATCCGGAAACGAAGATCCTAGTAGTTGATACATTAAATGCATCATTAGGAGAAGGCATGGCCATTATGAAAGCGGTGGAACTAAGAAAGAGAGGCAAGACGATAGAAGAAGTCGCAGAATGGCTAGAGGAACATAAGCTCCAGTTTTGTGTACAGTTTACAGTGGATGATCTGTTCCATCTTCATAGAGGTGGCAGGGTTTCCAAAACAACAGCTATTGTAGGCAGCATGATTAATGTAAAACCGATTCTTTATATTAATAATAAAGGTGCGTTAGTTGCCCTTATGAACGTGAGAGGACGTAAGAAATCCCTGATCACTTTAGTTGATAATATGCTTGCAGGTATGGGGCAGTACTATAGCAAAGATGCTACCGTTTGTGTAGTCCATGGAGATGTGCCGGGAGATGCTCAGTTTGTTGTGGATTTAATTAAGGAGAAGCTTCCGGATGCTAAGGTAGTGGTTAACAGCATCGGCCCAAGCATCGGCGCTCATTCCGGTCCCGGAGCACTTGGAATCTGCTATATGGGGGATCACCGCTAGAATAGACCTCGTAAAAAGGAATCTAGAGATTAAAGCAAGGAATAAAAAAGCATCTATAAGTGTAACGTTTCTTAAAAGGAATCTTAACATACATAGTTAAATCGGCATGTCATGACAGCAAATTTAGACAAAAAGCATTACATGCCGATTAAAATAAACAATAGATTCGGAATAAAAACAGGTAATAAGTAGAAAAAGAGCAGAGTAGCATATAGAAGAGAAAAAAGTCAAAAATTTTAAATGAAGCTACTTGACTTTTTCCATATAAAGGAGCATAATATAGAAGTCACAGTACATAGGATACAAATACGAGATAGTATGGATCACCATGCAAAAAGAATCGCAACTCGAGTAATAGAAACATGCATGACGAGGCGTGGCTCAGGTTGGTAGAGCGCTGCGTTCGGGACGCAGAGGTCGCAAGTTCGAATCTTGTCGCCTCGATTTGTATTCAAGTAATATGCTGAAATAGCTCAGTCGGTAGAGCACTTCACTCGTAATGAAGGGGTCGAGGGTTCAAGTCCCTTTTTCAGCTTTATAAAAACCCAATACTTATGTGGGGACAGTAGCTTATAAAAAAGAAAGCATCCTTTAAGCGCGGTGAGATAAGAAAACAAGCAAAAACCCTTATATCATCGCGTTTTAAGGACAGCGGGCAAACAGGTTACAAGTGAATAACCAAGCAAAAGGGACGTTATCGAAAGATAGCGTCCCTTTCTGCATACTACGCCGCAGCTTCAAAGAAGTTGTGGCGTTTTTTTATGCCCGCAGGAAAGGAGGTGCAGCCGGAATGTATTTC
>CALZIE010000059.1 GCA_945787565.1 uncultured Lachnospiraceae bacterium | reverse complement strand
CCGCCCGTTTGTCCGAGCTTGTGACGAACACCGGAAAATATATACCCGCCGCTTCTCTAAGCCACCAGCCACTCACCGCCCGGCGATTCTGCCTCACGGCATGTCATCCACCGTCCGCCGCTCGTTGCCACTGCCCTTGGGGCACTTCGCCCGAGACATTCTAAATCATTTACTGATTAAAGTATGCCTCCAGTACTTTTTTGGTGATTGGGACTGCGTAGGCGCTGCCGGTGCCGACGGATTCTACGATAACGGAGATTGCGATTTCTGGATTGTCAGCTGGTGCAAAACCGACGAACCAAGCATGAGAATCCTTTCCGATTTCATAATCTGCGGAACCAGTCTTACCAGCCACGTCAACCGACATATTGTTAAGCTTTGTGCCCGTACCGCTGTTTACTACTTCCTTCATAAACTCAGTAATGGTAGCTGCCTCATTCGTAGAAATAATCGATCCATATGCCTGTGGGCGATTCTTGCTTACTACATCCCCATCTGCTGTCTCCACACGGTCAACGAAATATGGGGTCATCATAACTCCGCCATTTGCAATCGTAGCTGCGATAAGCGCATTATGAAGTGGTGTGATTGTTGTCTTTCCAAGACCAATGACAGTCTGTGGAAGATCTGTAAGATCAGTCGTTCCATCTAGCACAAAGCTGCTTGCCGAAGTCTTAAATGAAGTCGGAAGCGTTGTATTAAATAAGAAGGAATTACAAAAAGCACGGAAGGAATCCATATTGAGGGAAGTTCCTAAGTTGGCAAAGGAAGTATTGCAGGAGTTCTTAAAGGACTGAAGCAAACTTTCCGTTCCATGTACGGAATTCCCCGCACAGTGGATTGCTATATGATTGAATACACCTTCTCCTTCACACGTATACGTATAATTATCATAATCCGGATTTTCTCTCATAAACTCTAATGCTGTTAAAATCTTAAAGGTAGATCCCGGTGGATATAGCCCCTGTGTCGCACGGTTTAATAAGACGGAATTGGAACTATTGACAAGGTTTTCCCAATCAACCGATACCGTATTCGGATTATAATCCGGCTTAGATACCATTGCTAGAATCTTTCCAGTTGATGGCTCTAATACGACTACGGCACCTTTATAATCTCCAAGCGCGTCATACGCTGCCTGCTGAAGCTTTGTATTTAATGTGGTCACCACATTATCTCCCGGATTCTTCTCACCGGCGAATTCATTGGTTAACTTCTCAAATCCATTGATATTGGAAGTAAGAAGCGTGAAGTTTTCGGATAGCTCAATTCCAGAACGGCCTTTTAAGAAACGCCCTACCGTATGAGAAAACATGGAGCCATACGGATATACTCTTACTTCGGTTCCATCATCCATGGTGACAGTTTGAGCTAGGATATTGCCATCCGCAGAAAGAATCTTTCCTCTCGTCACCTGAGTGGCAAGCAGATCCTGTCTTGGATTATAGCTGTTATTGATGACTGTGGTACCCTTTGTAATGATAAAGTAAGAGTAGTAACCAATCACGCCAAATAAAAGGAAGGAGAAAACATAGGTAAATACAACACTGGAACGATTGTAGCGTTCTCTCTTCTGTTCCGTCTCTTCTGTCTCAATCACATCTGCTGTCCCGTTCTTCTTCATATGAAGCACATATAGTCCCTGAACAATGCTAAACATAATGATTATACTCATAATCGAGCTTCCGCCGTAACTGATTAACGGCAAAGTAACACCCGTTGAAGGGATAAATTTAATGACACCACCGATATTTAAGAATACCTGGAAGATATACATTGTACTAAATCCTAATGCTACCAGCTTATACAACGGATTCTTAAGCTTTGTGGAAATGTTGATGAACATAACAAAGCAGCTGATGCAAATTAAGATAATGCAGATTGCGAACAGTCCGCCGAACTCCTCGGATATGGCCGAAAAGATAAAGTCACTGACAACGACCGGAATACTAGTCGGAAGACCTTTCCCTAAACCTAATCCAAACCATCCGCCAGTTCCAATGGCAAATAAAGACTGTGCGATCTGATATCCGGCACCATCAATCACTGCAAATGGATCCACGAACGCTTCCACACGTACCTGAACATGGGAGAATAGAAAGTACGCTCCCACTGCTGCCACTGCACCAGATGCTAATCCCGCAAACAGATATAATGGCTTTCTTGTGGCACAATAAAGCATCACTAGGTAGGTCACATAGAATAAAAGCGCACCACCTAAATCTTTTTCTAATACAAGCACAATCACATGAAGTGCTGCAATCACGGTTACCTTGACGATATGCTTAAAGTCATTCTTCGCACTGAGCAAGGCTCCCATACCGAAGATAAATAACAGTTTTACGAACTCGGATGGCTGAAACTTAATCCCTGCAATGACAATCCAGATTTTCGCACCATACTCCGTCGTACCAAACAGCAGGACTGCGACTAATGTCGCAAGCCCTATGATAATATAGGTGTATGCCAGATTGCTCCACAGGCGGAACCGCTCAATCAAAAATGGAATGATTAAGCTGACAAACAAGATGATTGCCCCGATTGCAAACTGCCTGATACCCTTTGCAAAATCAAGACGGGTGATGACTAAGACACCAATCATAAACAGCATCATCATATTCCGGTAAATAAGCCTTGACCTGTTGGGGTAACATACGTTATACAGCGCTCCTAACATTAAGAATATAACAAGCTGAATTGCATAGAAGATAATCAGCTTTTGCTCTTTACTAGTCAGATACAAGGTTAAATACCCCAGCGCCTGAAATACATACATAATCACGTCCATATGACGATAAATCTTTATCTTTCTCTTCTTGCTCTTATTTAAGATAACTCGGAAAGCATAATACGTATACAGTGCCATCAGAATGATGAGTATATATCTTGATAATTCAATAATAAAATTATCCATCTTTCTCCTCCATTAGCCAAGTCCTTTTACAGAATGCCTCTTCTGAAATGTCCTTTTGTATAAGACGCATCATCCATTTTAGGTGCTTTCCCATAAGAAAATACGTTAATGAATTCATCTAATACAGCTTCTGTCTCTTCTCCATTTTCCAATGTAAAGTCAAGACGAATACCAAATGGATCAAGTGCTAACACATCCTCACTTACAGAAGCTAAGGAAATACAATCCGGACTTAAAATAATGTTATAGCAGAAGCGGCAATTTGTAACTACATCAAGATTCTTGCCCATTCGGTCCGTTAAAATAAGCGCTTCATCCGGATTTTTTGCCTTTCCTTTTTCAGCAAGACGACAGATGGAGGTATTCTTCTTCACACACTGCGCAGAAACCATAACCGGCAGACGTCCATACACTACAATATCCATATCCTCAATGCCAAGATTGCGAAGCTCACTCTCATTTAACTCAACCGATGCAGTCGTATGGGTGATTCCTCTGTCTTTGTAGAATTCCTTTGCTTCCTTATTCATCACATACATATTGTAGTCAAGACGCATCTCTTTTTCTGCAAATGCCTTCTGATTCTCTTTTGTAAAGAAATAAAGGGATTCTAAATTCTTAATTACAAAGCCATCAATCTCATCTGCCATAAAGCTTTCTTTCTTCTGATTGAATAAATCATAAGTCTCCGCACGGAAGATATGAGGAGTCACAAGGAATGCCTTCTTATTCGCTGCCTTTACACGTTTTGCAAGTACAATCAGTTCATCAAAGGAGAATGTCACCATATCAAGATAAACACTTCCCACTTCTTTCTTTTCTAACACCTTTTCTAACTGTGCTTTTGTCTTTACATAAGCAGTAATGGAAAGCTCATGTTCTTTCTTTTCCGAAACCGTTTCTTCTTTTTCCACATATGGAACAAGCTCTCTTCTAAAGCTAGCTGCCATCTCTTCTTCTAGTTTCGCAATCGCCATTCTTCGAATCTCATTTAACTTGCTCACTGGAAGGAACACATCCCCGCCAAGATAAACATCTAACTCGGTAAATACAAATGGTGTATCATTTGTCTTCATTAACTGTGTCTTGATCTTCTCTTCCGTCATCGGCTGCTTCATTGCCGCATCCACGATATCTCCAGTCACAGTAACTGTGATTTCTTTTTCGTTGTATTCCGGATAAACATGACTTGTTACTGTTAATAATAACGGTTCTCCTGGTGTTGCCACGCACATGCCGGTCATCATGACCTTTGCGTCGTGTTCATAGTATTCTTCGCTGATTTCGGTTAGAAGCTCGTTATTCTTTGTACGGTATACTTCATCACCCGGTTTCACATTGCTTCCAGGCATAAAGTTTGTTCTTAACATCTTGCCCTTTTCTTCCCCGCATTTTACAGTGAACTCATAAGCATTCTTCTTCGTATTTCCCTTGTCGATTCTTCCATCGGCTCCACGCTTCACGCTATACACATCATTTCCCATACGAATCTCTAGGACATCCTGTGCATTCACATCTTGCTCTAATAAAATGGTCGCGTTGATGCCTTTTACAGAAACAACTTTTCCAACATAAACACCACTATGGTTTGGACGGTGCATCGACATCATCTTTTTGCCATTATGATCCTTATAATAACCAGTGCTGAAACCACCACGGTTGTATAAATCCTGTAAGATACGTACTTCTTCCTGTAATACTTCTGGATGCTTCTTATGGAACTCTCTGTATTTTACCGGTCCTAATTCTAAATACTGATCAATCTGCTTGCGATATGCTGCCACAACACCTGCTGCATATTCATATCGCTTCATTCTTCCTTCAATCTTAAAGGAATCGATTCCAGCCTCGATGCATTCGGCTACCATATCAAGGGTACACATATCCTTTGGACTTAAGATATAGGAATCCTCTTTCGTAGATACGGTCTTTCCATCTTCCTTGCAGGAATATTCCATACGGCAAGGCTGTGCACATCGTCCACGGTTACCGCTTCTTCCACCGATCATGGAACTCATCAGACACTGTCCGGAGAAACTATAACATAATGCACCATGCACGAAGGACTCGATTTCTAACTTGGTGTTCTTACGGATTCTAGCGATTTCATCAAGCCCTAACTCACGGGATGTAACCATACGAGTCACACCCATATCCTCAAACATTTTAGCGCCCTCTGCCATGGTCAGTGTCATCTGTGTGCTTGCATGGATTGGAAGATCCTTGAAATGTTTATGGATATAGTTCATAACCCCCACATCCTGTACAATTACCGCATCCAGACCATGTTCATAGAATGGCTTGATATAGCGATATAAATGCTCTTCTAACTCCTCATTCTTTAACAACGTGTTTACGGTCATATAAAGCTGCTTTCCTCTTACATGCGCATAGTCAATTGCTTTTAACATTGCTTCCTTATCTAAGTTATTCGCAGCCGCTCTCGCCCCAAACATGGATCCTCCAATAT
The DNA here is from genome assembly GCA_945787565.1 of uncultured Lachnospiraceae bacterium. GTDB lineage: Bacteria > Bacillota > Clostridia > Lachnospirales > Lachnospiraceae > Lachnoclostridium. The sequence continues at coordinate 7,180 of CALZIE010000059.1, read as the reverse complement.
AAACAGCGTCACATCCTGCATTAATGGAAGCCTTTAGGGCATCCATGGATCCTGCTGGAGCCAGTATTTCTATTTTATTCATGTTACTTTCCTTTCTAGCCTAAAATATGAAATTGTATTTTCCTCTCCCATAAGGCAAAAAAGGCCGTCATATCACTGACAGCCCTCATTTATCTCATTCAGTTAAGAATTATCTTCTTGCTTTCCCTTGTTTTCTTGCTGCTCCTTTAAGCTCTGCTTCTAAACGGATCATTGCTTTCTGCTGCTCTAAGTTCTCTTTCTTTAACCGTTCGATCTCCTGTTCAGCAGCTTCATACTCGCTCTGCATCTGAATCAGATCATGCTTTAAATCAAAGATCTCATTGCTCTTTTGATTGCTCTCGCTACTAATTTTCTTAGCATGATCGAGCATCTTAAAATAGTCATCAGCCAGATTAATCTGCATTAATACCGTCCTCATATCAAAATCCAATGCCCGGTAAAAATCCTGACTCTTGAATTCTGCATATTTCGCATTGATATAGGATGCAACTTTCTGTAAATACTCTTCGCTCTCATATCCGCCTAATGTATATCTCTTGTCATTAATGATTACTTCAACATCTGTTCGCTTAGTCATATATCATCCTCACCTCTGAGATTCCCCATTCTCTTACTTAGAACTCTATAAACTCTCGTACTTACTGATTGAAAACCCTTGTCTACTATTATACGCAGTTTTTTGCTAAAAACAAGTATTTTTTCCTTTTTTCAGACTACTTCTGCTCTTCCATTCCAAACATACTGCCTCTATCACATAGCACAAAATATTCCTTATCTAAAGTATTGCCATTCGCTGTCGTTATTTACAGAATCCATTCATTTCTTCTATCCCTTCTTCTAATCCGAAAAAAAAGAAAAAGATGCTGTCCACACTAATCGGCAACAGCACCTTTTACTTTTACTTTTACTTTTACTTTTACTTTTACTTTTATTTATACTTGTACTTATACTTTTCTCTTACTTGTTTCTGACATTTCTCTTACTGACACTTCTTTTGGGAGCTTTCCTAGCTCTGCTCTTCCAAAAGTGGAAGTCCTAGATGCTTGTATGCAAGGTCACTGACCATACGTCCACGCGGTGTTCTTATGATTAATCCGTTCTGTACCAGATATGGTTCATATACTTCCTCTAACGTACCGGAATCCTCACCGATTGTAGTAGCAATCGCATCAAGCCCAACTGGTCTTCCATGGAACTTCTCGATCATAGTACGAAGAATTTCACGATCGATCTCATCGAGTCCAAGCTTATCCACATCTAACAGATCCAGTGCAAAATTCGCAACTTCCTTTGTAATCTTGCCATCGTATTTTACCTGGGCGAAATCTCGCACACGCTTTAACAGACGGTTTGCAAGACGTGGAGTACCGCGTGATCTTCTTGCTAATTCAACCGCGCCTTCCTCCTCAATCTCTACATTCAATACACTAGCAGAACGGGTAATGATTTCCGTTAGTTCTTCTGTTGTATAAAACTCCAGTCGGCTTACTACACCAAAACGGTCACGAAGTGGAGCGGTTAACATACCAGCTCTTGTAGTCGCACCAACTAAGGTAAAGCGTGGAAGTTCTAAGCGGATAGACTTCGCACCGGCCCCTTTTCCGATTACGATATCAATCACATAGTCTTCCATAGCCGGATATAAGATTTCCTCTACCTGACGATTCAAGCGGTGGATTTCATCGATAAATAGTACATCGCCTTCTTGCAGGTTATTTAAAATCGCAGCCATATCTCCTGGCTTTTCAATCGCAGGTCCGGCAGTCGTCTTCATATTCACACCCATCTCATTGGCAATGATTCCTGCTAAGGTTGTCTTACCTAATCCGGGCGGTCCAAAGAAAAGAACGTGGTCTAATGATTCCCCTCTTTGTTTGGCTGCTTCGATATAAATCTTTAGCTTCTCCTTCGCTTTCTGCTGTCCGATGTAATCCCTTAGCATCTGCGGACGAAGGGTACTCTCAAGCTTGATATCTTCTTCCATTAGTTCTGTTGTTATCATTCTCTTCGCCATACTTATCCCTCAGCCATCCTACAATCCAATATTTCGAAGACTTAACTTTAAAAGCTCGTCCGTTGTCATGCCCTCTGTGATCTCTACTGCTTTCACTGCACGCATCGCGTCCGTACCGGAATATCCAAGTGCCACAAGCGCCTGAACGGCATCGTTTCGGATTCCTTCGGTCTCTTTTCTTGTCTCCGCAGTCATCATCGTATTCTGAAGCTTCATCTCGAATGCATCTTCTAACTTGAATTTATCTTTTAATTCTAAAATCAGCTTGCTCGCTGTCTTCGCTCCGATTCCTGGCGCTTTCGCGATTGCCTTGGCATCTTCCGATAATACAGCAAAACGCAGATCATCTGCAGAGATTGCTCCTAAGATTCCTGCTGCTCCCTTTGGTCCGATTCCATTGACTGTAATCAGTAATTTGAAAATATTAAGGTCATCCTTGCTTAAGAATCCAAACAAGGAAACCGCATCTTCTCTTACCTGCATATAGGTATGGATCTTTACTACGTCTCCAATGGATGGAAGGCCTTCTAACACTGTCTGCGGAACAAAAATCTCATAACCCATTCCGTTATTGTCGATGACAATATAATTCTCTCTTACTTCCGCTAATTCGCCTTTTATAAATGATATCATGTAATGTCCTGCCTTTTAAAATCAAACTTATGTTCTGTTTTCTATTATAGCCCATAAACATAAACTTAGCAACTAAAAGTCAAACAAAGCGACTTTCCTACATCAGTGTCGCAAACAGATTCAGCACTCGCTGAACCATCTTTGTATGCCATGGTCTTGCCTTCCATTCTTCATAGGTGACTTCCCTGCTCATATCCATCGTCTCTAATAAATCCTTTTTAATCACATCGATGACTTCCCGTTTACACATAAACACGCCACATTCATAATGCAGATAAAAGCTGCGATAATCCATGTTGATGGTACCGACTATGCCACAATCCTCATTAATGATCGTCTTTGCATGGATAAATCCAGGCAGATACTCAAAGATCCGAACTCCCGCCTCTAATAACTTCCCATAATTATAATTCGTCAGAAGCTTCACCATCTTTTTATCCGGTATATAAGGTGTGATAATGCGCACATCCACCCCGCTTTTTACCGCCGAGATAAGTGCCTCCTGCATATCCTGTTCAATGACTAAATATGGTGTCGTCACATACAGATACTTCTTCGCATAATAGATGACCTGCTTATAGATGGACTCAACCGGATTATTCGGATTATTAGCCGGACCGTCTGAAATAATCTGGCAATAGGTATCATTCTTAGGAAATGCCTTCGTCGGCTTAAATGGAGTATAATCAATGAGCGCACCACTTGAGCACACTTCCCACATCTGAAGAAAAATAACTGTCAGTCCCCATACTGCATCACCTTCCACACGGACCGCATTATCTTTCCATTTTCCAAACCTCTCTACCAGATTGACATACTCATCCGCTAAATTCATACCACCGGTGTAGCCTACATTTCCATCAATCACAATAATCTTTTGATGGCTTCGGTAATTCATATACAGTTTTTCCGTATACTGATGAATTGGATTGAACACCCGGACCTGAAAACCTTCCTCTTCCAAATTCCGTTTGAAATATTTCGAAGTACGAAGCGTCGCCCCAAAATCATCATACATAAAGTAAACATCCACGCCCTCTTTGATCTTTGACTTTAGTAACTCATGCATCTTATCCCATAAAACACCTTCTCCAACAATAAAAAAATTAATAAAGATGAATTTCTTCGCTTCCTTGATATCGGCAAAGATTGCTTCAAATGTATCTTCCCCCATTGGATAGTATGTCACTTCGTTATTCTGAAACAGCGGGAAATTCTGCGACTCCAAAAAGCGTACCATCCTTGACTTCGTTGGATACTTCTTAGTGAATTCCTCCACTGCCTTTTCATCATACTCTAAAAAGGTATTTCCATGCCTTATCTTATATAAGGTCTTCTTTTCTATCTTATTCTTAATCTCTGAATTCCCCCACAGAGCATACATAATGTGCCCTGTAAGCGGAAGAAGCAGAATAATGCAAATCCAGGATATCTTATAAGACTGGCTTTTGCTGGCATTGACAAGTCCGATAATAAAGATAATGCTGACAATCTCTAAAATTGCGTAAATATAGACTGTATAACCACTTAGCCAAAGGGAAAGCCAGACAATGACCCCAAATTGCAGTAAAACAAGGGCTGCAACAAGCGCAACCCTTAAGAAACCACTCAAATAGCTCTTTACCATTCCCTTTTCATGAATTCCCATCCTATCACTCCACATCTATTTTTTTCTGCGCAGCTTCTCGCGATAATCCTTTAATACCCCTTCACGATTGACTGCCTTCATATTCGGGAATGCTCGCAGAATACGCTTATGAATCAGCTCATGTAATCCTTCTGCCTTTTGTTCCTTATATCTTGCACTGAATTCCTTCATACGGCGTTCTAATTCCATGCGCAGTGCCTTTTTCTCCTGTATTGCCTGTTCATCATTTTCTTTCTTATACTTTGCCTGAATCGCCTCATAACCGCGGTCCACAGACTCTCTTAACATCTCTACGTATTCTGCTGCCTTACTGTTATTAAGCTTAGCCTTTAATTCCTCCTGCAGATCGTAAAGTTTCGTGCCTTGTGCATACTCATACAGTTCCTCACGTAACTTCGCCATATTGGAAAGCTTCTGATCGAGTTTTAATGTAGCCTTTACTGTCACATAGAAGTCTGCAAGAAATAAAGCAAATATCGCATATCCAAAGTACTCACCAAGTCTTAATGGTATCTTGTCAATTATATGTTTTGTCACATACGGTGCAATGAACTCTGCCATTATAACCGATAAAAGTCCCCAGAATAAGGATGATCTCAAGCTTATTCTACCCTGAATATTGCAAGGATAATCACTGTAGTCCCACCACTTCGCATGAAACAGCTTCTCCATCACATAAGAAGTAACATACTCTAATACGCTCGCTACAATCATACCTGCAATGAAAATGATTGTAACATTCCTTATATTCGTACATTCTGTCAGCGAAATCGTCTTATCATTAAAAAAAGTTATGTATAAAAGCGTCGCTGCACATCCATAAATCGGTATAATCGGCCCATTTAAGAACCCTCTGTTTGTCCATCTCTTCTCCCGGATCGTTACAAGCAAGCTTTCATAAATCCATCCAAAAAAACTAAAAATGAAAAAATAGTAAAAAATCTCAAAAAATGAGATTCCAAAAAAGTTTAACTTCCACATCTTTTTCTCTCCTGTAACCCTTTCTTTCAGAAAATAACACCTTTCATACTTTCTTAATTGCTATGATGATCTCTTCTCTGATACGTCGCTATTCACCTCTATTTTACCATGATTATCCATGCATGGAAATTATATTTCTATTAAAAAAGCTTATATTTTTTCTATAATTTTCTTCCATTTTCTCTCTTAAAGACGTTTTTCTATCCATAACGCTGGTTGCAGTCCCAACACGCTTTGTGCTAAAATAACAGAAACAAAACTGTTTTCATGTCAGTGCCATAGATTGCTCTGACACTGTTTTTTTGGAGGACTACTATGCAACTTAGAGATTATAAAATAGAATCCGATGCCCCGTATCTTCTTCCATACAAGAAGAAGGACGTGCTATTTTTTGACATCGAGACAACCGGTCTATCCGCATCCTCATCCTATCTCTATCTGATCGGATGCATTTACTATAAAGAAAATTCCTGGCACCTAAAACAATGGTTCTCAGACAGCATTGATGAGGAAAAAGAAATCATAACGCTTTTCTTTGAATTTTTAAAAGATTATAAAGTACTCGTTCACTATAATGGCCAAGGATTCGACATTCCCTATCTACTCAAAAAAGTAAATCGCTACAAACTTCGCTATGACTTCGATTCCATCACAAGCCTCGATATCTATAAAGAAATCCTTCCTTATAAAAAACTGCTTGCCTTTGAAAATCTGAAGCAGAAAACCGTAGAATCCGCATTCGGTCTCAATCGTCTCGATACCTTCTCGGGTGGTGACCTAATTGCCGTCTACACAAGCTATGTAGGAAGGCATCAATACGAGCAGAAGCACCGCCAGCGCCTAAACGAGGAAGAATATAAGATTCCAGACAAATCCGGCCTCCCATCCATGCCGGAAACAGAATCCGAAAAACTCTTATATGTACTTCTGCTTCATAATGCAGACGACTTAAAAGGCCTGTTATCCATCAGCCAGCTGATTGCCTATAAAGCCTTATTTCATGGAGATGCCACCTACGAGAGTTCCCGTCTAATCAAGAACACGATTTTCTGCCTCCACGGAACCCTCCCATCCCCTGTTCCCGCAGAAGTATTAGCAAGCCGTACTCTGTCCCTAAAAGAAGTCGATTTTGAGATAACCCTCCGTGCTTCCAAACAAGACGTTTATCTCCTAATTCCACTCTACCAGGGCTCTGCCAAGTACTTCTATCCTGACTACAAAGATTACTACTACCTGCCAGAAGAAGACAAGGCCATTCACAAAAGTGTAGCCGAATTCGTAGACAAAAACTACCGAATCAAAGCCAAACCAGAAAACTGCTACCTAAAAAAAGAGTCCATATTCCTCCCACAAGCCGATGAGTCCCTTCAGCCCGCCTTCCGCTTCACCCCAAAAGATAAAGCAACCCTCTTCGAGCTAACCCCCGAACTCCTCAATGCTCCCCCTTCCCTCCAATCCTACCTCACCACTCTGATCCAAAAACTATTCTCAAAATAAAAAATCGAGCTAAGAAACAAACAGGCATGCCCGAATGATAGTTCCGAACATTCTAACGCATGCCCCCACAAAAGCTATCCATTTCTTCACCATCCCTCTGCCTTCCTCACTTGCCCCCGCTTACCACATCACACCGCGCCGCACACCTGTGCGCGCATCGTAATGCGTTGTTTTTCAAACGCATTGCGATATCGCCCTGAGACCTGGCACATCGGGGAGCATTGGGTCGTGTGCTGGGGGTGGTGAGATGGATGGTCCGGAATGTCCGGCTCATGACGAACAAAAAGGTGGCTGTATCTTTGAATAGCAGACAGTGTTTTCCTGTCTGATAGTCAAAGATACAGCCACCTTTTTGTCCGCTCATG
>CALZIE010000058.1 GCA_945787565.1 uncultured Lachnospiraceae bacterium | reverse complement strand
GGTGTGATCTTGCCTTCATCTACTAAATCACAAGCAATCTTGATTGCTGCTGGAGCAGTTCTCTTTCCATTACGTGTCTGTAAGAAATAAAGTTTGCCTTCCTGAATGGTAAACTCCATATCCTGCATATCGCGATAATGATCTTCTAGTTTCTTTGCAATCTCCATAAACTGTGTATAGCATTCTGGAAGATCTTCGGCTAACTTGGTGATTGGCTGAGGTGTACGGATGCCGGCTACTACATCTTCGCCCTGTGCATTGATTAAGTATTCCCCGTAGATGCCATTCTCACCGGTAGAAGGATTACGGGTAAATGCAACACCAGTACCAGATGTATTGCCCATATTACCGAATACCATTGCCTGAACGTTAACTGCTGTTCCCCAGTCACCAGGGATATCATTCATTCTTCTATATACAATTGCACGTGGGTTATCCCAAGAACGGAATACTGCTTTTACAGCTTCCATTAACTGAACCTTTGGATCCTGTGGGAAATCTTCACCCATGGCTTCTTTATATACTTCTTTAAATTTAACAATGACTTCTTTTAAGTCATCTGCATTCAAATCAGTATCATACTTAGCACCCTTGCTCTCTTTGATTTCATCTAAAATTCTTTCAAAGTGAGATTTCGGAATCTCCATAACAACGTCGGAAAACATCTGAATAAATCTACGATAGGAGTCGTAAGCGAATCTTAAGTTACCTGTCTTCTTTGCAAAACCTTCTACTGCTACGTCATTTAAGCCTAAGTTTAAAATGGTATCCATCATACCAGGCATGGATGCTCTTGCACCCGAACGAACAGAAACTAATAATGGATCTTCATTATCTCCAAATGTCTTTCCCTGCTGTCCTTCTAATACTTTTAATGCCTCGAATATCTGTGCTTTAATCTCATCTGTAATCTGCTTGCCGCTATTGTAGTAGTCGGTACAAGCTTCTGTCGTAACTGTAAATCCCTGTGGAATTGGAAGTCCTAAATTGGTCATCTCGGCCAGATTGGCACCCTTGCCACCAAGGAGATTTCTCATGTCTGCATTTCCTTCTTTAAACAAATAAACCCATTTTGCCATTCGTATTACCTCCTGAAATAGTCAAATCATATCCTGGGCCTGCCAAAGCCACGAACCAGATAGAGCTTGTCTGCCCATTCATGTCGCCGTCACAATTATAACACGATTTTCCAACAAAGAAAATAGATTTATTGAAAAATCCGATATTTTTATTATGTTTTCACCATTATATTTTGTGCATTGTGCATAAAACCTAAATAAAGCATCAATGTAAATACTTACAGTTGTAATTTTAACCAAAAATACCCATTCTTATGTGTAAACACTTACAAGCGGCTTTTGACGAATGTATTCCTTTGCTGTCGTTTCCAGCGTTTTATTCTTTTTATCCAAATTGGAAAACCAATATATTTTTCTCAAAAAAATATCACTACCGACATACTACTCAAAAAAGAGGCGATAAAGATGTTCTTTCTCCATTTTATCGCCTCTTTTTTCTTAATCTAATTATTCTTTCTATTCTTTTATAAAATATTGTTTTATAAATCCATAATATTCATCTTCTTTAATTCCTGATTTTCTTTCTGCCTTCTTCTCTCTGTGCTATAAATCATGTATAAAATAAATGTCGGGATATTCATGACTAAAAAGATCGGAATCATCCCTACAAGTATCCCTCCGATACTCTCATTCTCCCCTTTCGTCACGATCTCTTCTGTCGTCACTGCTTCTCCACCATTATCTGGCACCTCGACCACACTCTCCGTCTTCACAAAAGAAAAGACGGAAACCGAAATTACTGGTACAAAAGAAAGTACAAAACAAAGAATCGGAAGCACCAGTCCTGCGCATCTCTGGGGTCTCTTGCAAAGCCCTTTCTGTAAGAACACAGCTCCTATGCAGAATAAAACTAATACTAAACAGGACACTATCACCTTACTCATACTTTTCTTCCTTCCTTCCCCTCTTATATTCCTGAATCAGAATCTTTGCTGTCTCCAGATCAAGCTTGTCATTCACCGCAAGTCTTTTAATCAGTGCAATATACGGTTCCTCGGCACTTTCCTCACTAATCTTAATCTTCTGTATCAGCTTATCAAGCCGTAACCGTACCGTAGGATACGTCACACCATACTGCCCTGCGATTTCCTTCAGTGACCCGGAAGCCATCACAAACCGTTTAATAAAAGCCAGATCCTCTTCATCCAAGGCTGCCATCCATTCCGGTATTACATCCATTGCCATTCCCGCTACCCCCTTTCGCTTCTTTAATATAATTAAAGATACTCTTTATTTTTATTAAAGTCAATATTCAATTTATCTTTATTTTTATTTCACTTTCATCATTTATATCACATCATCTTATTATTATCGTAATTATTCTAGATATCATTATGCTATGGCTATTACTCAGTTATTCTTATCCTAGTGTAACCATTCTAGTATTGCTATTTTTCTAATCCCCCTTCTCTTACTTTTATGTATCCACTCTTATTTTTCTTTATCTTTCCCTCTGATTTTGGCTTTTTACTTTTTATTTTTGCTTTTGGCTTTTTTGCCTTTTTTCCTCTTGTCTTTTAACTTTTATTTTTTGCTTTTTATTTGTCCTTTTATTTCCCTTTTTATTTTTCATCCAAACATCTGTCCTTCTTATACCTACAGGTGAGGGACGCATGGTTTCTCCAGGGATGCTTAGTGCCGCTGGCTTTCAGGATGAGCCGTTATATTTTTGCGGATGTACGGCATCAAGGCGAACAAAAAGCCGGGAATTCTCTGAATAGCAGACAGTGGTTTCCTGTCTGATAGTCAGAGAATTCCCGGCTTTTTGTCCGAGCTTGTGACGAACATCGCAAAATATATAACGGCTCGTCCTAGAAGGCAGCGGTGCTAAGCATCCCCGGAGAAACTCCTGGAGAAACCATGCGTCCCCCACCGTCCGTCTCACCGCACATCCGTCTGCCCCAAACATCCGGCGTCCCTTCGTGACGACCTAGTGAGGCACTCTAAAATTCAAATTTCTTTTCGAAGTAGGATTTAAGGTCTTCGATCTTAATACGTTCCTGTTCCATTGTATCACGGTCACGAACAGTTACAGCGCCATCTGTTTCGGATTCGAAATCGTATGTGATACAGAATGGAGTACCGATTTCATCCTGACGACGGTAACGTTTACCGATGTTACCTCTGTCATCGTATTCGCAGTTGTAGTACTTAGAAAGATCCGCATAGATCTTTTCAGCGCCTTCTGCTAACTTCTTGGAAAGAGGAAGAACACCGATCTTAACTGGTGCTAATGCTGGGTGGAAATGAAGAACCGTTCTTACATCACCTTCCCCTATTTCTTCTTCATCATAAGCAGCACATAAGAATGCTAATGTCACACGGTCTGCACCAAGAGATGGTTCGATAACGTATGGAATGTATCTCTTCTGCTTTTCATCATCAAAGTAAGATAAATCTTCTTTGGAAACTTCCTGATGTCTGGATAAATCGTAGTCTGTTCTGTCTGCGATACCCCATAATTCACCCCATCCGAATGGGAATAAGAATTCGATATCGGAAGTTGCCTTGGAGTAGAAGGATAATTCTTCTGCTTCATGATCACGTACACGCATCTCATCTTCCTTGATGCCAAGGTTCTGTAACCAGTTGATACAGAATTCTTTCCAGTATGCAAACCATTCAAGGTCAGTATCTGGTTCACAGAAGAATTCTAATTCCATCTGTTCGAATTCTCTGGTACGGAATGTAAAGTTACCTGGTGTGATTTCATTACGGAAGGACTTACCTATCTGACCGATACCAAATGGAATCTTCTTACGGGAAGTTCTCTGTACGTTTTTAAAGTTAACGAAGATACCCTGTGCAGTTTCTGGTCTTAAGTAAACCGTGTTCTTTGCATCTTCTGTTACACCCTGGAATGTCTTGAACATTAAGTTGAACTGACGGATGTCTGTGAAATTATGCTTTCCACATGTAGGACATGGAACTTCTTTTTCTTTGATGAAGTTCTGCATTTCTTCGTTAGACCAAGCATCTACAGAACCTTCTAATTCAATGCCGTGTTCTGCTGCGTAATCTTCGATTACTTTATCTGCTCTGAATCTTTCTTTACATTCTTTACAATCCATTAAAGGATCGGAGAAACCGCCAAGGTGACCGGAAGCTACCCATGTCTGAGGATTCATTAAGATCGCACAGTCAACACCTACGTTATGTGGGTTTTCCTGAATGAATTTCTTCCACCAAGCTTTTTTCACATTGTTTTTTAATTCAACACCAAGATTTCCGTAATCCCATGTGTTCGCTAATCCGCCATAGATTTCGGAACCTGGATATACAAAACCTCTTGCTTTTGCTAATGCAACAATCTTGTCCATTGTCTTTTCCATTGTAATCATCCTCACATTATTCTAAATTTGTATACGAACCTTTTCTTTCAGCTTACTGAAATTCAGTTTACTGAAATTCAGGCTACCAAAATCCAGTCCGTAATGCGCATCTGTTTTCGTCCTGCGCAATATTAACATTCTTACAGGTTATATCTCCGCTCTATTTTACTCGGAAACAGAAGGGATTTCAAGCACTAAATGGCTTAGCTCTATAAGATTGACAGTAATTCCAAAGATTTCATTGTATGATCCACATACAGTCTGCGGTAATGATCCACGACTTTCTTAAGCTCGTCCAACACTTCTTTCTTTACCGTGAATGTATATAGTTTCTCCACCGGCGATGAAATTATGTATTGCATCGTATACACAGTGGAATCCCCAATATACATCAGATCAGAAGCTGAACTCTTACAGTCATCACAAATCATGCCACCTTTTTCAGCGCTGAATCGATGAAGATTCTCTTCCTTTCCGCATCTGACACATTCAAATACCTGTGGTCCTTCACCAGACAGACTGATAATCTTCAATTCAAAAATATAGCGTACCAATTCTACTCCGATATGCGGATTTGGAAGCGCCCTAAGAGACTGATATAAAAGTCTCATCACTTCCCGTTCGTCATTGCCTTCCCTGGTCATATAATCAGAAAACTCACAGAAGTATAGACCATAATATACATACCGCATATCATCCCGAAGCTCTGCAAAATAGTTTGATATATTTGCAGAGATCACATTATAAGCGGTCTTTCCTTCATACACCTCGAACTCTCCGAACGTAAAAGGCTGCGAACACGCCAATAAGGCGCTATTGGGTTTCCTAGCGCCTTTTGCAAATGCTGTTATTTTTCCACGTTCCTTAGTCAAGATGGTGAGCCGCTTGTCATAATCACCGATTGGCATCGTCGCTAACACGATTCCGGTCACTTTCGTCGATCCCGTCATTGTTCGTCTCCTTCTCGGTATCTAGCTCATTTTCACTTGTGCATGCCGTATAATTTAAATAATCATGGATGCTGCCTGTCTGCTCAAAAATACTCCAATATTTATTTCTATCTGTCATAATGATCTATGCCCCCTAAATGATATTTTTGCAGCGATTTAGTCACATCATGTGATCTTATCAAGCCGTCTTTTGCACAGTTCTAACACTATTATCATATCCGAAGCATATTTTTCTAAACTGATACTAATATCCTAGCAGGTAATTGAGCGTGAGGCCTTGACAAGTGAAGTCAAAGTTCATCTAGAACTCATCATCCTCACGGTATCCGTAGTTTTTGATTAAGAAATCGCTGTCACGCCAGTCCTTCTTAACCTTAACCCATAACTGAAGGTTAATCTTCATATCAAGGAGATTTTCAATTTCCCTGCGAGCTTTCATACCAATATTTTTTAACATCGCGCCCTGTTTTCCAATGATGATTCCTTTATGAGAGTCTCGTTCGCATACAATTGTAGCATCAATATCTACAATCTTTCCATCCGGACGTGTCTTCATACGGTCAATGGATACAGCAATTCCGTGTGGAATCTCTTCACTTAACAGACGCAGTGCCTTTTCACGGATTAATTCCGCTACAATCTGTCGTTCTGGCTGATCCGTAATGGTATCTTCATCATAATACATTGGTCCCTGTGGAAGATGTTTAAAGATCACATCTAACAGCGTTTGCTTATTCTCGCCTTTTAATGCACTTACAGGGACAATATCTGCAAAGTTACAACATTCTTTATATGCTGCGATGAAGGTTAAGATTTCTTCTTTCTTTACGGTATCAATTTTATTAATAACTAGAACAATCGGCGTTTTTACCTTATTAAGCTGTTCTATGATATGTCGCTCTCCTGCACCGATGAATGTAGATGGTTCTACTAACCAAAGAATTACGTCTACTTCATTCAGTGTTCGCTCCGCCACGCTTACCATATATTCACCAAGCTTATTCTTTGCTTTATGAATACCCGGTGTATCTAAAAAGATGATCTGTCCAGTCTCATCCGTATACACAGTCTGAATCCGGTTTCTGGTTGTCTGTGGTTTATCCGATGTAATCGCAATCTTTTGTCCGATTAGCTGGTTCATAAGGGTGGATTTTCCTACATTCGGACGTCCGATTAAAGTTACAAAGCCGGATTTAAAGCTTCCATTCTGGTGATTCATTTTATTCCTCCATGGTATTCTTTCTTACACTGTAAAAAGAATTTTCTATTTTCTTATCTAAAGTTCCTCTGCCTTTTTTTCCAATATGAAAATCCTGTCATTGGCAGTATAGACAAACCTTGTGTCTATACTACCCGATTCTGAAAAAAATCACAACAGTATTCTATAAAATGACTGTATTTTATCATATGCGATACAATACGGAATCGTTCCTACATCAAAGGTTTTACCTCTTTAAACAGATCTTCATTGGCTTCAATCTTCTGCTCATTTCCAATTACACAGAAATTGTCCTGATCCACCACTGCCTTTACAAGGTCTGCTAGTGCGCGGATGTCTGAAACCCCTGCTGATAAAATCTGGTCACGGTCTTTCTGGATATCTTCCATCGAAACATTGCTCATATACGCGTTTAAAGAACGACTTCCCTTCATCATTGGAGTAAGCGGAGTATCTACCATACTCATCGTTCCAATAATATATTTTGTCATATCTCGTTCATCCACATCAAAATTCTTGATATAGTCATAGGTATGCTCATATACATCCTTTGTCTCTTTTAAATTCGGATCTCGGTAAGATACCATATAGGATGAGCCATCCATGCCCGAGAAGGAACACATACATCCATAAGCGCCGCCTTTTACACGGATATTATTCCATAGGTAGTCATAGCTTAAGATCATCTTTAAGATCTTAAGAGCTCCGGTTGGTTCATACCCTTTTGTAATAAAGTTGCCCGCGCATGCTACATACTGCACCTGCCCAGAATACTTAAATCCTTCGTTTCTCTTCTTATAATCAAATCCGAAATGTGCCGGTTTAATACGGTCGCTAAATGGCACGCCATCCTCTTTTTCCTCAGATTTCTTTCTTCCATGGTCGATTGCATTCATAAAGGACGGAATTAGCTTCGCTGCCTTTTCATATCCTTCTTCTTCTGCTGTGATGCTAATCACTGCACTTTCCTTATTAAAGATCTGTTCTACCAGTCGTCTCAGATTACGAATAAGTTCTTCTTTTCTGTCCTCGAAGTTTTCTTCTAAATCAGCGATAAAACGGTAGTAGCCGATTCCCTTTGTTATATCATTATAGTAACCGCTTTCCTCAAAGTAAGAAAAGGCACGGTCTACTGCCACATTATGACCACTAGAATTCATCTTCATCTGAAGTCTTGACTTAATTTCGCGGATAATTTCAAGTAAACGCTTAGAATCCTCAAATTTTGTCTTTAAAATGATCTCTTTCATTAATTCAAATGCTTTTTCCGTCTGTTCATATAAAACCTTTGCGGATACCATAAATACTGGACGGTAATAATCTGGATCATTCTTCTTATTAAAGATTGTTAAATCCGTACTGATTCCGCCTGTATAAATGTTCACCTCATTGGCTAACTCTAAGAAACTGTAATTTTCCGTATCCATATAGCCTAATACAGAAGAGAAGAAATTCAGATATGGAAGTAAATCTTTTTCCACCTCACTTAAACCAAAGATACATTTGAGATAAGAGATTCCATTTGTAAATACCTCATGGTGCATTACTGGCATATCTTCTGCCTTCTTTACACTGTTGTAAAGCTCTGGCGCCTTCTTCTCAATATCGGCACGGTTTAATAATGGAATCTTCTCTAACTCTTCTTTTGTGGAAGGTGTTTCCTGATAAGTAATCAGATTCTTTGTGTTTGCTACTAAATTTTCTTTTTCCTCATCGGTAAGACTGTTCTTATATGCAGCGAGCTTTTCTTTAAATGCCTGTTCCTTTGCTGCATTCAGTCCTTTCTTCGGACGTAAGATCAGATTGGTCATATGCGTATTGTCAAGCAGATACTTGCGAATCAGCTCCTCATAATAGCCGGTCCCGATCTCTTTCTTTAATTCTGCGAATACGTCATTCCCATGCATATAGGCAAATGCCTTTGTATCATCATAAAGCCATGTTCCCATCATCTGAAGGCCGTTTAAAAGTCCTTTTGGGAACTGTCCGAAATCTGCTTCCCGGTATTTAAATTCTAAATTATTAAGTGCTGCACGGATGGACTTCTCATTGATTCCTTCCTTGGCAATATCAGAAAGCTTTGTCCGGATAATCGAAACAAACTCATCATTTTGTTCATAGTCTGCATTCTTTGCAATAATGGTAAAGTTAGGCTGTAAAATCTCAGTATCAACGGAGCTTAGAATGTCCTTTCCGATTCCGGCATCAATTAATGCCTGTTTTAAAGGTGCTCCAGGTGAAGATAATAGGGCAGACTCCAGAATCTGAAGCGCATAGCATAGCTTTACATCCACAGACTTTCCTGCCACTATATTATAGGTAAGATACGTATTATTCTTCTCATCTTCAGAATCACTTAAAGAATAAAAACTTTCCACCTTCCTGCTCTTATCAAATGCAGTCTGTTCCGGAATTTCAGAATCTACGGAAAGCGGCTCGAAGTTTGATAAATACTCTTTATCTAACCATTCTAACTTTTCTTCCATATCCATATTGCCGTATAAATAGATATAGCTATTTGCAGGATGATAATATTTACGATGGAAATCTAAATACGCATCGTAAGTTAAGTCTGGAATAAAATCTGGATTACCGCCAGATTCCACACCATAAGAAGTCTCTGGATAAAGACTCGCCTGAATTTCGCGGAATAACTGGGATTCTGGAGAAGAGAATGCCCCCTTCATCTCACTATATACAATACCATTGATCTTAAGCTCGGCATCCTTATTCTCTAATTCATAATGCCAGCCTTCCTGTTCAAAGATTTCTTTTCCTTTATAAATATTAGGATAAAACACCGCATCCATATAAACATGCATCAAGTTCTGGAAGTCCTGATCATTGCAGCTCGCAATCGGATACACGGTCTTATCAGAGTATGTCATCGCATTTAAAAATGTATTTAAAGACCCTTTTGTCAGTTCAATGAACGGATCCTTTGCTGGGAAGTTCTTAGATCCACATAATACCGTATGCTCAATGATATGAGCTACCCCTGTGGAATCAGCTGGCGGGGTTCTAAAACCGATAAAGAATACTTTATTGTCATCATCATTAGATACAATACAAATTCTTGCACCAGATTTCTTATGGCGCAAAACCGCACCAAGACTCTTCGTATCTTTTAAATCTTCTTCGTACTCAAGCTGATATGCATTCAGATTCTTAAGCTCGTTTCCGTTCTTTAATGTTTTTGTCATTATTAACTCTCCTATCTCTGTGGATTCGTATAGTTCGTGCATCATTTCCACTCTAACAGCATTATTTCACTGCTTTTCAGAACTTATTCTATTTTTGCCTCATTCCTTAATTATAGCATAATATGGCATATTTGTCAGTGTTAATCCTGTTCTGTTTTTCCACAGTAAAGTGTAGCGAATTAGCGAAATAAAGGCATTGCAAGATAATCTTAGCGAAACAGTACTAGATACTAAAAACTTATGTCACATCATTCAAGCATTTTGCAAATCATGAAATAACCCCCCCTATTATTCACAATTGATGTGAAAAAGTAAAAAATGCACTTTAATTATGCATAATTTTACAAAATAAATTTGACAATTTAATCAAAATATGGTAGATTATAGCTTAGATGAACCGAAAAGGTAATCTATAATTTTTATCAGTTTTTAGGAGGCTCTTTTTATGAAAAAAGGTACAGTTAAATGGTTTAACGCAGAAAAAGGTTTTGGTTTTATTTCTGATGAAGCAGGTAACGATGTATTCGTACACTTCTCAGCATTAAACATGGACGGTTTCAAAGTTCTTGAAGAAGGCGAAGCTGTTGAATTCGAAGTTGTTGAAGGCGAAAAAGGACCTCAGGCAGCTAACGTTACAAGATTATAATCCAAAACGGTGAAATCGTAATTTTTATATAGAACTCAAATCGCAGATTTATTCTGCTTTTAGAATATATATTAAAATCTTATGATTGGGCGGGTTGTGACAGGCAAAAGTGTTATGTAGCATCGTAGTACATATTATGAAAGATCCAAAAGAAATTTCTTATTATCAAACAATACGATCAAACACATAACACTTTTGTTCTGCCCATACTAGTCTATTCTTAAAGGAATCTTATGATTCCTTTCTCTTTGTCATTATCCGTACTTTTTTCCAGAGTGTTATATCCTAAATAAACATAAAGAAAGACCTCTGATTTCATCTCCCAGAGGTCTTTTACTTTCTCTTATATTCTATTTTATCTTTTCTTCTCATTCTTTCACCTTTAGTCAATTTCCAGTATCTCAAGAAGTTCTATCATTTTATCTGCAAAGCATCCATCTTTCTCTTCGTCCCTGCTTCTCTCATAAAACTCATCTTTCAGGCTATCCATTGTACTTTCTCCTTTGTGATTTCTTTTTCTTATGATCATAAATTCGACTTCATCAAAACGTGCCCGCATTACTCTCTTTTTTCAAGACTCCAAGGTCTCTCCCGTTAACACTGCACCATTTCTTCCGTACATCATGTCTATAT
Organism: uncultured Lachnospiraceae bacterium; assembly: GCA_945787565.1. GTDB lineage: Bacteria > Bacillota > Clostridia > Lachnospirales > Lachnospiraceae > Lachnoclostridium. The sequence goes on along the minus strand of CALZIE010000058.1, from coordinate 1,722 downwards.
TATAATGAGTCTTCTCTTTCTCTTCTATCATATCCCGATAAATTCTACGTAAAACCTCTGTAAAGCCTGCCACCCTCACCCTTAATCCACTTAAAAATCCCGAAACCTGTCTACCAGATTCCGGGACTTTATTATTAATGGGAAGAAAGAACATTACTATTATAGCCAAACCATCCAATTTCATACGCATTTCTTTGACTCTAATTTTATATTCCAACTTCTTTCGCTGTATTTATTACAGCCACACATTCTTCTTAATGATACGTTTTTAGCTTCTATGTACATTTTTTTCTGTACATTTTTCCCCTTTTATCTATCTTATGCCTATTTACTATCTTGCATCTATTTTAAAGATTTTATCTTTCCCTTCAAACGTTCTGCAATCCATTTTGTTTGTACGTCGGAGGAACCCTAGCTTACCCAGGCCTATGTGCGCACCAAAAGAATTAATGTTTGAAGTGTCTCATGCCTGTGAATACCATAGCGATACCGTATTCGTTGCACTTTTTAATGGAATCTTCATCACGGATGGAGCCTCCTGGCTGAATAATAGCTGTAATACCAGCCTTATGTGCTTCTTCTACACAGTCATCAAATGGGAAGAAGGCATCGGAAGCTAATACAGCGCCCTTTGTTGCATCCGGTCCAATTAGCTCATTTGCGTGATCGATGCTCTGTCTTGTAGACCAGATACGGCTTACCTGTCCAGGACCAATTCCAATTGACTGTTTATCCTTTGCAAGTGCGATACCATTTGACTTTGTGAATTTTACAACTCTCCATGCGAATTTCAGATCTTCCATCTCTTTTTCGGATGGGGCACGGTCTGTTACTACCTTTAAGTTTTCTTCTTCGTATAACTGATCATCAATTGTCTGAACAATCAGTCCACCGTTTACTTTCTTTAAATCGTAAGCATTGCCATCCTGTGGCACTTCAATATCCTTTAATTCTAGGATACGGATATTCTTCTTTGTCTGGAATAACTCCAGTGCTTCCTTCTGATAAGATGGTGCAACCACTACTTCTAAGAATACTGGCTTCATCTTTTCGGCAAGCTCTAATGTCACTTCGCGGTTTACTACAACAATACCGCCATAAATGGATACTTTATCTGCAGAAAATGCTTTCTCCCATGCCTTCACGATATCCTCATCGGAACCAACTCCGCATGGATTTCCATGTTTGCATGCAACAACCGTTGGCTCTGTGAACTCTTTTAATAATTCTAACGCACCATTGGTATCATTGATATTATTAAATGAAAGTTCTTTTCCATTTAACTGAATGGCATCGGTAATCGAACCTTTCTTGTTGCCGATCTCACGATAGAAAGCAGCCTTCTGATGAGGGTTCTCACCATATCTCATATCCTGTACCTTTTCAAATGTCATGGTCAGTGTTTCTGGAAGAGAATGATCTTTTCTTTCATTTTTAATGTAATTAGCAATCATCGTATCATAGCTCGCTGTATGCATAAATACTTTCTGCATCAGATAGAACTTTGTATCAAGAGAAACTGCTTTCTTCTCTTTTAATTCCGTTAAAACAGTCTCATAATCCGCAGGATCTACTACAACGGTCACATCCTGATAGTTCTTCGCTGCACTTCTTAACATAGTAGGACCACCGATATCAATATTCTCCACTGCCTCTGCTCTTGTCACGTCATCCTTTAAAATGGTTGCTTTAAATGGATATAAATTTACAACAACCATATCA
>CALZIE010000057.1 GCA_945787565.1 uncultured Lachnospiraceae bacterium | reverse complement strand
GATGTAATATCATCTTCGCAACAAGCTGGGGCTATATGGAGACATGTGCAGCATTAGCAGAGGAATATCCGGAGGTAATCTTCTCTCATGCGACAGGATATATGAGCAACGGTACAAACTTTAATAATTACTTCGGAAGAATCTATCAGGCAAGATATTTAAGCGGTATTGCAGCAGGCTTAAAGACAGAAAGCAACAAAATTGGATATGTAGCAGCATGGGGCAAGGATAACTCAGAAGTAACTGGCGGACTCAATGCATTTGCAATGGGTGTTTACTCTGTAAATCCAGATGCAGAAGTTTATGTAAAGACAACAAACAGCTGGTATGATCCAGAAGGCGAAGCAGCAGCGGCTGAATCATTAATCGCTCTTGGATGTGACGTATTATCTCAGCATTGTGATACTCCAAATCCAATGACAGCAGCAGAAGAAGCAGGTGTGTATGGTGTAGGATATAACTCTGATATGTCAAAAGAAGCTCCAAAGGCAGTATTAACATCTGTATTATGGCACTGGGGTGCTTACTATACATCTGCTGTTGAAAGTGTAATTAATGGCACTTGGGATGGTTCTAATTACTTTGGCGGTATGAAGGAAGGCTTAATCGGTCTTTCTGATTTATCTGATCTTTGTGCAGAAGGAACCAAAGAAGCAATTGATGAAGCAAAGGCAAAATTAGAGTCTGGTGAATGGGACGTATTCACGGGCGTGATTGAGACAAATGAAGGAACAACCATAGGTGAAGAAGGCAAGTCATTAGATGATGCTACTATTACAGGCGGACTTAATTGGTACTTCAAAAATATTATTGAAAAATAGGCTGCATATCTTAGGATAAGCGGTGATGGAATGAATAAGGGTGTTGCAAGAATATGTGACTTTTTTTGCAACGCCCTTACTATATCATGGTCAAAGAGTAAGAAACGCAGATATAAAAAGGATGCATGTTCGGTACAGGATAGATGGAGGTTATGATGGCAGATAAGAGAAAAGAGAACTTTGCTATTGAATGTGTTGGGATCACGAAGCGATTTGGCAGCGTGTTAGCCAATGATCATATTGATTTGCAGGTACGAAACGGTGAAGTGCTTGCGCTTCTTGGAGAGAATGGCTCCGGAAAGACAACGCTTATGAATATGCTTTCCGGTATCTATCATCCGGATGAAGGATCTATTTTTGTAAATGGAGAAGAGGCAGTCATTAATTCCCCTACCGATGCATCAGAGCTTGGAATCGGTATGATTCATCAGCACTTTAAGTTAGTAGATGTGTTTTCTGCAATGGAAAACATCGTGTTAGGTACTAAGGAAAAGTATGAAAAACCAGCAGTATTAGAAGAGAAGATTAATGCAATCTGTGATAAATTTGGGTTAGAGATCGATGCCCGGAAGAAAGTATACAATATGTCTGTCAGTGAAAAGCAGACCGTAGAAATCTTGAAGGTTTTATATAGAGGAGCGAATGTACTGATCTTAGATGAACCGACCGCAGTACTGACCCCGCAGGAGACAGAAAAGTTATTTCGGATTTTACGGAACATGAAGGCGCAGGGAAATGCAGTCATTATTATTACTCATAAACTGAATGAAGTATTAGAAATATCCGATCGAGTGACCATTTTACGAAAAGGGCAGAGTATTGATACGGTTGAGACAAAAGACTGTGATGCGAATCAGTTAACAGAATTGATGGTAGGCCGTCCGGTCAGCCTTGAGATTGAACGTCCGATTATGGATGAAGTGGGAACGATTTTATCCTGTAAGAACGTAACGATTAAAAAAGCGGATGGAACAATTGGTGTGCGTAACCTTAACTTCGATATGAAAACCGGTGAAATCTTAGGAGTTGCAGGGGTTGCCGGAAGTGGTCAGAAGGAGTTGTGCGAAGGAATTGCAGGGCTTTTAAAGGCAGAGTGTGGCGAGATTCATTATGAAGGAAAGAATATCGTAGGAAAGACACCGGAAGAGATCATCAACCTTGGAATCAGCATGAGTTTCGTACCGGAAGACCGCCTTGGAATGGGACTTGTGGCGTCCATGGGAATGGTAGAGAACATGCTGCTTAAGACCTATAAAAAAGGAAAAGGGCCATTTCTTGTAAGAAAGCCGGCAAGAAGCTTGGCAGAGAAGTTAGTAAAGAAGTTAGGAATCGTAACATCTTCTGTGGATACACCGGTACGTTTTATGTCCGGCGGAAATGTACAGAAAGTACTGCTTGGAAGGGAGATCGAATCGAATCCGAAAGTGCTGATTACCGCCTATCCGGTTAGAGGGCTTGATATCAATTCCTCCTATACCATTTATGATTTATTAAATGAGCAGAAAAAGAAAGACGTGGCAGTCCTTTATGTAGGCGAGGACTTGGACGTGTTATTGGAATTATGTGACCGAATCCTTGTATTATGTCATGGTGAGATTACTGGAATTGTGGATGCAGAAGAGACAACAAAAGAAGAGATTGGCTTAATGATGACAGGCGAATCTGTTAAGAAGGAGGCTTAAGCGTGAGTGTGGAAATGAAAAGAACAAAGAAATCAAAAGAGCCTCTGATCCGTACTGTAAAAAGGACAGAGCTGTCAGGACAGAAGGCAGTATTGCTTCGTATTGCTGCCCTTTTGGCGGCATTAGTTGCAGGAGGAATCTTTATATTAGCAATTGGCTATAATCCGGTTTTGGTATATAAGACGATGATAAGCGGGGCGTTTCGAAGTAAGTTAGCATTTCAGGGTACGGTTAAGGTACTGATTCCGCTTTTAATCACCTCCCTTGGGGTCACGCTTGCATTTAAGATGAAGTTCTGGAATATCGGCGCGGAAGGACAGCTGATTATGGGAGCTGTATTTGCGTCCTACTTTGCATTGTTTCATGATACGCTTCCACATTGGATCTTAATGATTCTGATGGTGCTAGGAGGTATGCTAGGAGGCGGTCTTATGGGCCTTTTGCCGGCATATTTTAAATCAAAGTTCAATACAAATGAGACGTTATTTACCTTAATGCTTAACTATATTGCACTTAATTTTGTTGTATATTTAAGAGAAGGGCCATGGAGAGATCCAAATTCACCAGGTTATGCAAAAATCGCTCGTTTTTCAAAGAATGCACAGTTAGATAAGGTGTTCGGCATCCATGCCGGCTGGATTATCGCAATTGTGATTCTGATCTTCGTATCCATTTATCTGTATGTGACAAAACGAGGTTATGAAATCTCTGTTGTAGGGGAAAGTCAGGCAACTGCTAAATATGCCGGAATGAATGTAAAGAAGATCGTACTTCGGACTATGTTTTTAAGCGGTGGAATCTGCGGGATCGCAGGAATGATTGAGGCAAGTGGTTCGGCTGTCACCTTGACAAGTGGTATTGCAGGCGGAGTTGGATTCACAGCGATTATCGTAGCCTGGCTTGGAGGCTTAAATCCATTTTATATCTTTATTGTTGCTTCTTTATTCAGCATTATGGAAAAAGGAAGTTCTGTCGTGGAATCGACCTTTGGATTATCCGGAGCATGTGCGGATGTACTACAGGGAATCATTCTGTTTTTCGTACTTGGATGTGAATTCTTTGTACGTTATCAGTTTGTGACACGGAAAGAAAGAGGTGCCAGAGCATGAGTATGTTAATTAAGTTTATTGCAGTATCCATTGCAAGTGGTACCCCGATTTTATTTGGTACCTTAGGTGAGATTATTACCGAGAAAGTAGGACATCTAAATCTAGGAGTGGAGGGCATGATGGCAATTGGTGCCTGTGCCGGATTTATGGTCGGGATGTCAACGGATAGCTTTTTATTAGCACTGTTAGCGGCATTTGCGGCAGGAGCATTTGCAGCACTGATTTATGCGGTGCTTACGGTAACCTTTATGGCTAACCAGAATGTAACCGGTCTTACCTTAACAATCTTTGGTGTGGGCTTTGCGAATTTCTGTGGCTACTATGCGATTGGAAAGTCAGAAAGCGGTACGTTAAAGCTGCCAGAGAATATTACAGCTCAGATGCGTAATATCAATATAGAAGGATTAAGCGATATTCCGGTAATCGGACCATTGTTGTTTTCCTATAACCCATTTGTATATATCGGAATTGTGACGGCACTTTTATTATGGTTTTATTTACGCCGCACAAAGACAGGTCTTAATACCCGTGCAATCGGGGAGAATCCGGCAGCAGCCGATGCAGCAGGAATCAAGGTTACAAAATGGAAATATATTAATATCTGTCTTGGCGGAGGTATCTGTGGAATTGGTGGTGCGTATACCATTATGATCATCAATAAAGGCGTATGGATCAGCGACTGTGTAGGCGGATTAGGATGGATTGCGGTGGCGCTTGTTATCTTTGCTGGTTGGAGCCCAGTAAAAGCAATCTTTGGATCATTTATATTTGGTGCATTAAGACAGTTAAAATATTATGTGCCGGCAGCTATCACGATTCCGGGGGCATTCTATGATATGCTTCCTTACTTAATTACAACAATCGTTCTAATTGCAACATCCATTAGGACGTCAAGAGAGAAATCCCAGCCAGAGGCTTGTGGAACCAATTACTTTAGAGAAGAACGATAAGCTGGATTAAGAAGTATCGGGAGGCTATGTTCCTCATTTTTATCAGAAACAGATTCTTTTTAAGTGGTAATATTCTGCATGGTAGGGAATAGACTATAGACTATAGTATATCATAATATGTGGGGGGCCACATATGCTGTGGATTTTGCTGATTACTGTATTTGTATATATCGGAATGATTATTTATACAAAACATCGTATCGGAATAACATTAATTGGTGCTGGGTTACTGCTGATTTGTGGAGTTGTGACCCAGTATTATGATGCTGGGAAGGCATTCCTTGGATTCCCAAGTGAAATCGTAATTCTCATTATCGTACTCACGTTATTTACAAGCACATTTGAACAATTGGAATTCATTAATTATATTGGATATGAGTTCCTGAGATTCACGCGCAAGAAAAGAATACGTATCATGGTCTTTATGTCATTGCTTGTTTATGCAATTTCTTTATTTATGAACAACTTAACGGTTGTTCTGTTTTTTGCTACCATAGCCTTATATATGATTATTGAATATGATCTGCCGGTCATTCCGCTGCTGGTAAGCATTGTGATTGGATCTAATATTGGTGGGGCAGCACTTCCATGGGCAGATACGCCGGCTGTTGTGCTTACGCTTTATTCTGATTTCACTCTAATAGATTTTTTAAATAAACTGTTTATCCCATGCCTGCTCTATGCAATCGGATTATCTTTCTATACGTACGTATGGTATAAGCGCCTTGCTTCCTCAAAGAGGGGGAGCCCATTTGAAAAGAAACCAGAGGTAGATTGGAAAAAACTCAATAAATTTCTTGTATTATTTATCGTGTATATCATTGGAGTCAGTGTAGGACCTTTTATCAATATCTCAATAGCCTATGTATCCCTGGTTTTCGGAGGGATATTGCTTTGTATGAGAAAAAAGGATGAGATGACGATGTTGAACGAACTTCCGATTTTAGATTCACTTGTTTTCCTTATAACACTGTTTCTGATTGGAAGCGTGTTACAGGAGAGTGGCATCTTATCAAGTACATCTGAATATATTATTGGGTTAACCGGTAATAATCCGTATTTGATTACCTTGTCGGTTCTATTGATTGCGTTTTTGACTTCTACTTTGCTTTCAGCTGGTCCGGCGGCGGCTACGCTGCTTCCAATATGTAACACACTTGCTACACTTGTTCCATTTAAGCTTATCTATGCAGCGCTTGCATTAGGAATTCTATGTGGTAGCAGCATGCTTCCATGGTCGGCTACCGGTGGTCCCATCTTGCTTAGCCAGACAAGGAGCTTTTTGGATAAATCAGCAAAAGATCCGGGTATGCATCATTCACCTAAAAAAATAGAAGAGATCAAGCAAATATTCAGCTTAGGAAGTTATCTAGCCTTTTCGGTGCCATTTGCACTAACGATGCTAGCAGTAAGCGGTGCCTATCTGATGATTTATATTGCTGTTATGAGTTGAAAAAAAGGAGTGTTACATCGAGTTGGTGTCAAACACTCCTTTTTTATTTTAAAGTGCGGGTTTGATCATTCGGCATTGCCCTTTTGTTTCAAGTCCACCAAATCCTTCCAATCCAGAGGCAATCTCTGGTGCAATATGATCCATGCTTACTATTTTTTGAATGGAGGTTGTAGCTAGCTTACAAGCGATAATAACTGGTTCGGTAATAGCGATAAGTACTCGGTTTGGTGAGCTTGCAAAGTTTGCCCCTGCTTCCATCAGTGCTTCATAGCAGGAGTTACATCCACCGGCGATAATAACCAGTTCATCATAGTTACGATTATAGCTTCTTGCAATTTTTACAGATTCTACGAAATATTTGGAGTTTAAATATCCGTTAATATCCCGTACCCTTGATTTATCCTTGCATATCGAATCATGACCGGTAATCACTAAGATATTGGGACGATATTTGGTTAATAACCCTAAAATACTCATTGGCTGTCTTTCTTCTTTGATGCTAATCCCGACAACCTGTACATTAAGATTTTTATATAGCATCAGGCACTCTTTTAGATATTCTTCATTTGCATCGATATGCAGTACTTTTACTAAGCAGTTTGATTTAAACTGATCCATACTGTCCGGGATGATGTCTTCGGAAATAGTTTTGTTCCGATCGTTATGCCACCTAAGAAAATCATTGATAATACCCCGGTTGCTTGCACTGACCATATTGTCTTGTGATTTATCAGAAGAAGTGGGATTACTATGCTTGTTTATACTTATGGCACCAATGATTTGTAAGTCACTTATAATAGCATCTGCTGTTAACCGGTAATCCAGACCGGATAATAATACATGGTCCCCGTAAATGTTTTCTACGACAAAGGTTATATCATTATTATAAGAGTTTCGTGTTACAATGTCCCCTGTTTTCATTTTTACTACGCACCCCGCTAGCTTATTATAGTATATGATATGAGACAGGAAATTAATTGGCTACTACAAGTTTATATATTTAGAGTTAAAGATACCTATACTCCTAAAAAATAAATACATTCTACAATTTAGACATGTAGAAAGATGGAACAAAAGCTTTCATTATGTCATATGATATAGTGTGAAAGATACTTCCACATTATTTTAAAATATAGTAGCGAATACGATATGGGCGAAAAAAAATCGAATAGTAATTCTAAAGATAATAGTTCGAATCGCATTATAAATGGGAAAATGGAACTGCCTCTTCATGATAAAGGTTGGGATATTACAGATGGTGTTAAGCATACCAATGTACCAAAACTTGTTTACGAGGGAAAATTTGCTGCTATGCTGAATGCAGGTGCCAATATAAGCCAGACAGTTTTCAAGATAGCTCCTTCCAGCAGTTATTTATTTAGCTTTTTTGCAAAAGTAGGATCCGATCGATCCGAGGAAGAAGAGAAAAGACTGCCAAAAGAAAAAGATAATTTCTTAGAGATGATTGGATGCAGAGCAGTTGTTACATTCATAACGAAAGATATGAAATATGAAGTGGCAAGTATCACAATACAACCAGGACAGTTAGGTACTGAGTATGGTTATTATGCAACCGCAACTTCTATCGTACCTGAAAATATCGTGGCTATTAATGTTTCCTTTACGGCAACAGATTCTCACAAAAAACCGCATATACCACGCCATATAGGAATTATGATTGATGACGTGTGTCTTGAAGAATATAAAAAATCCACGACCTCTAAGGAATCAAAGGGATCAGGAGAATCAAAGGATAGCAAGGAATCAAAGGAATGTGGAGATTCTAAGGGTAGCAAGGGATCAAAGGGAACGGAAGAATCTAAAGGAAGCAAAGAATCCAAAGGAAGCAAAGAATCCAAAGGAAGCAAAGAATCCAAAGGAAGCAAAGAATCTAAAGGAAGCAAAGAATCTAAAGGAAGTAAAGAATCCAAGGGAAGCAAAGAATCCAAGGGAAGTAAAGAATCCAAGGGACATAAAGAATCCAGGGGACATAAAGAATCCAAAGGAAGCAAAGAGAGTAAGTAATAGCCATCAATCGAGAATAAATACGATGCTCTTAGTCATAGGCTGTATAAAGTTAAAATAGATAAAGAATGAATCCTCCTTAGGCAGCTAAGGGGGATTTTTCGTTTGGAATTACAGGCATTAGGAGAAACAGAGATTAAAAGTATATGGTATGAATGCGAGCAGAGCATGCATAAGATGGTGAGTGAAGGAACAGAAAAAAGGAGAGCTGGTTGGTGTCATAGATACTGGGATTGAGTATCAGCATGAGGCATTCTTAAATGAAGATGGAACGACACGAATTTTATCAATCTGGGGCCAGACATTAGAAGGCGTGGGGCTGCATCCGATTGGCTCTCCTTATGGGACGGAATTTACAAGAGAACAAATCAATGAGGCACTGCGACAGCAGGATCCGTTAGCAATGGTGCCGTCTACGGATGAGAATGGCACGGAACCATGATAGCTGGAATTATAGGGGGAAACGTAGAGCCGGAAGTAGATTTTAGCGGAGTCGTGCCATAAGCAGAATTCGTTATTGTCAAATTGAAGGAAGCGAAGGATATCACAAAGGATATATTTGCTAGCCCGCAAAGCAAATCTTGTTATCAGGAAACAGATATTATGATGGGATTACGTTATTTACAGACAGTAGCAAGTGATCAGAGAAAACCAATGGCTGCATGTATCGCGTTAGGGACCAATCAGGGAGGACATGATGGAAAGGATTGTAATATTATGTAAGTTGGATATAATGAAAGAAAAAGACTTATGGATAGGGGGATACAGTGATGAGTTGGAATGGGAAGAATAAAGCAGTTACATTTAGTTATGATGATGGGGTGGAAGAGGATAAAAGATTGGTGGAGTTGCTGAATCGGTATGGACTGAAGGCAACTTTTAATTTGAACAGCGGAATTCAGACTGGGGCGAGTTTCTGGGAAAGCAACGGGATTGTGATAAGGAGAATGAATATTAAGGGGCTAAAGGAGCTTTATAAGGGACATGAGATTGCAGTACATACATTGACGCATGCGAATTTAGAAATGTGTTCGGAAGAGACTATTTATAATGAAATCTGGCAGGATAAATGTAATTTGGAACGGATGTTTGATCAGGATATATGGGGCATGGCATATCCATATGGGGTTTATAACGAGGAGATTATGAAGGTGGTAAAGAAATGCGGCATTCAATATGCAAGGACGGTGGAGGCTACTGGAGATTTTCAGATTTCAGAGGATTTGTTAAGATTAAAGGCAACCGGACATCATAATGATTCGAATATGTTAGAACTGGCAAGACAGTTCGTAGAAGAGAAAGTAGATACACCGAAACTATTCTATGTGTGGGGACATAGCTATGAGTTTGATCTTAAGGATAACTGGGCGTATATGGAGGAACTTTGCAGCATCTTATCTGGACATGAGGATATTTATTATGGAACCAATGCACAGGTATTGTTATAGTAGGGAACGAGTGGGCGAGAAAGAGCAGACTACATAAAGGGGAGCAATTGAAAGCAGACGAAGTAAAGGGAAAGAATGAAAGGCAGACAAAGTAAGGAAAAAGGATTAAAAGCAGAAGGGAAGAAGGGAAGCTATTCGTAGAGTGTGAGAATGCAGAAACGATTGTTTTTTATAGTAACTGTATCTGGTGCTTTGACCGAGTACAGAAAGTAGGCAACGGAAAAAATGTATACGAGATTAAGGATGTGGATCGTTATGTACGAATTGAGCTGATTGATAAAGAAGGCAGACATGCATGGAGCTCACCATATGCGGTCTAAATTTAAAATATACACAAAAAATTTAAAAATTTTTGGTTAGTCTGTTCACCTAAATAGGCCTACAATAAGGCTGTATAAAAAATAGGATGCTTAACAATATCTCTTATACATACATTGAAGATTGCTAAGAATCAGAATTTGGAGGAAAAGATAAATGAATACTTTAAAGGCTGAGAAGAGAAGTTTGAGTGTCAAACCAAGAAGATTGAGGAGAGAGGGATATGTCACAGGGAACCTGTTTGGACGAAAACTTCCATCTTCGATCGCAATCCAGATGACCAAAAAGGAAGTAAGTCGATTATTGAGCACAGAGAGAAAGGGCAGCCAGATTATGCTTGATGTGGATGGCGAAAGTTATGATGTATTAATCAAGGACATCGAGTATGATATGATGCAGAATCAGATTAATGAAATTGATTTCCAAGCTTTAGTAAGCGATGAAAAGGTTCATTCTACAGTAGAGATTACATTTTTGAATATGGATCGTATTGTTTCTGGTGTATTCCAGACTGTCTTGACAGAAGTTCCATATAAGGCTTATCCATCTGCATTGGTGAGCGAAGTGAAAGTGGATGTCGGCATGCTGAAGATTGATGATGTTATAAGAGTAAAGGATTTAGATATCGCTAAGAACAAAGATATTGAGTTAATGATTGATCTAGAAAGCGTTCTTGCTTCTGTTCTTCCAGTTCATAATGAAACACCGGAAGATAAGGAAGAGGAAGCTGAGGGTGCTACGAAGTAAGAGAATAACCGTTTGGATATTTAGGATCAGGAAAGACTACATGTTTTGCAGAGTATTTTGTACGGTAGCAGATGTAATTTTGTGCCTGTTTGCAGTAGTAAGGAAAGGGGCTGTCACACTAAGAGAACCCCTTTCTTTCTTTTCTTATTGAACCCGATATTGATATTGAGGAATATTGTCTTCTCCGTTAAGAATTTTGTTGCTAAGATATTGAATGCCATCCTTTTTAAATCGCACAGTAAGCTCATGTGTAAATACAGCATCATTTCCTAACATCTCACATACAACATCTACTTTCAGTGTGGTTGTCCCATCTGCATTTTCTTTAAGATCGACGATTTCTGGTCGGGAGGTACCAAATAGATTAGGTGCATAATTTCCGCATCCTAGCCGAGTCCACCTATAAGTATCTGTCTTTCTATCAAATCTAGCATAATTCATTAAATCCTTTGTTGATATTGGTAAAAAATCAATCATGATATCTTCGAATTCTTCCTTGGGAATACCAGTAAGAAATTCTATTGGTTCCGAAGTGCTATTATGTTGTATCGAATAAAAATATTCATATAATGCATTCAAATCTAACGCTTTTAAGTTTTTCTGATCCCAGTTGCAAAGAAACAAATTATTTCCCATATACCCAATCGGATACAAATAGTTAGCAGCAATCGTTTTATATTCATCAGGTAAAGGTTTCACCCGGATCATGGCATTTCCATTTACGACTTCTGAAACTTCGGGTGGTTCGGGTACACAATATTCATAACAAAACCAGCCTTTTTCGGTATAGTACCAATTGTTTATTCTCGTATAACTAGTCCATGAGATAGTAGGAACGGCATTGTCATTCCATGATCCGATAGTTTCTAATACATACATATCCTGTCCATCGTAGATAAATTTATTTCGCGTTATTCCGCCATTAGAATGTACTATATAGATAGTCACATTGCCTTTTTCTTGCCGTTTCGCTTTTGCTAAAAACATGTCTACATTCTCATAATTAGACATGTTTGTGGAAGATTCGTTGGATATAACTGCAAATCCCATTTCTTTAATATTAAGCTGAATCTGTTTTATACCGCTTTCCTCTATTTCCTCTGTTAAGGGATTTTCTCCTCTAATCTCTTTATAAATTGTTTTAATCGTATGCATTACGTTCAGGCATTCTTTTTCAGATTCCTCCAGCTCGTTACGATCGATCGGAAGATTATAGCCTTTTTCTTCGGTACTAGTTTCTGAGCCATAATCTAAATGAATAACCGGACTCTGCAGGTCTTCTGTTCTTTCTATATCATTCTTATTGCAACCACTAAACGTAACGATGTTAAAAACGAATAGGATAGACAGTATCAGCTGAGTACTTCTTTTCATCAATAATTCCACCTTTTATTAGAGTTATAAAATATGTAATCTTATTTCTGAAATACTGATTGTGGCAATAGAAGGCCATAAAATAGGAGGGATAACCCTTTTGCTTATTTGTGGTTGGTAAACTTACATTTATTATAGGCAAAGGAGATTTTTTTGTATAGGGTGGACTTTTTGAGACTGTATTTTTTTTACAGGGCATTCGGGAAGCGTTTGATGGGGCAGAAGCAAGCTAATGAAAGGGAATAGATAATATAACTGGCATATCAGGTCCGCTGTCACCAGGGGATCTGCATTCATATCGTAGGTAATAAGGTTAAAATGCTGATCAAGGGCGTATCCTGCCCCTTGAATCGTAATATGGAATTTGCAGATGGCTTCTTTTAACTTATTCTCCGCACGGCAGATTTCGGGAGGTTGTCCACCAAGGACATGATATTTATTGCTTTGGAAACTTAAATTATCGCAGGCATTAGAACAGCCAACATAACAAGTGGTTCCTTTGGCGAAGACAGAGATTACGCAGATATTATAATCTAACAGGGAAGTATCCGAGTAGACAGGGATACAGCCTAAGTTTTCATAATATTCGCCTAAAAAACTTCAATATCTTTTCCGTTATAATCCATTTGCCTATCAATTACCCTTGCCTGTACGGTAAAGAAGTCGCCCGAGTGCAGGGGACAGATTGTCAGGACTTTGCGCAGGAGGCGATTCAGATCTTTGGATTTTGAGTTGGAAAGTTCAAGCTCACACATAGCAGGCATAATGTGACGGATGAAGATGGGGTTGCTCTGTTTTAGGGATTGGATAAAATCATCAGCAGACTCATCCGTTGCAAGCAGCGTGGAGGCTAAAGTACTGTCATAATAAGTCTACAAAAGAACAATAAAAAATGTTGA
>CALZIE010000056.1 GCA_945787565.1 uncultured Lachnospiraceae bacterium | reverse complement strand
ATTTAACAACATTACTACGATTAAAATAATGCTATAGTAAAAGATAAGAGGTTTTTTTGGTGTTTTTTTCTCTTTCATCTATACCTCCCTATGAATTTCCGGAATACCGGAAATGATTTATCCTAACTATTCAGGCTAGATTACACTCACCCGACAGTATCAAATATTATTTATTATAGCAAATTTCATCATATTATACTATAAAAATCTCATATACTAATTCCAAAATATTTATAAAGTGTAACATTTAATATTCATTTCATACTGTTTCTGCACCGTTTTTTTACTGCTCTTTTTCGCAATTAGACAAAAAACATAATCAAATCTGTACAAATTGACAATTTCAAAAACATTTCCAAGGATTCCTTGTCCTAGTCACAAAATTGGTATATACTATCTGTGAAATGAAACACGGGGGTATCCGATATCTATGATGAAAGAAACAAATTATGATCCATCATTTACAGATGGTGCAGATACAAAAGCAAAAGAGGTCTTAAAAAGATACTTTGGCTATGATGATTTCAGGACTGGCCAGTCTTCTATTATAAATTCCCTGCTTGCAGGGGAAGATGCTCTAGGCATTATGCCAACGGGCGCGGGAAAATCTATCTGTTATCAAGTACCGGCTCTTATGATGTCCGGTGTCACTTTAGTAATCTCTCCTCTTATTTCCCTAATGATCGATCAGGTTAAGGCTTTAAACCAGGCAGGTATTCATGCTGCTTATTTAAACAGCTCCCTTACTGTGGGACAATACTATAAAGCATTAGACTATGCAAGACAGATGGTATATAAGATTATTTACGTTGCGCCAGAGCGCCTTTTGACAGAAGAGTTTCAGTCATTTGCAAGAAGTACTGAGATTTCTATGGTTGCGATTGATGAAGCTCACTGTGTTTCCCAATGGGGACAGGATTTCCGTCCAAGTTACTTAAAGATTACCGAATTCATCGATTCTCTGCCAAAAAGACCGATTGTTGCAGCATTTACTGCCACCGCTACCGATTTGGTAAAGAATGATATTATCAAGATTTTGCATCTTCATAATCCACATACTGTTGTAACTGGATTCGACCGAAAGAATCTGTCTTTTGAAGTAAGAAAAGAAAAGGACAAGTTCAGTTTCTTAATTCCTTATTTGAGAGAGCACAAAGATCAAAACGGAATTATCTACTGCTCTACAAGAAAGACAGTGGAGGAAGTTACTGACAGGCTGCGTCAGGAAGGTTTTGCTGTCACCAGATATCATGCTGGTCTAGGCGACAGGGAACGAAATCAGAATCAGGATGATTTTATCTATGATAAAGTAAATCTAATGGTTGCAACCAATGCATTTGGTATGGGCATCGACAAATCCAATGTAAACTTTGTCATCCATTACAATATGCCAAAAAATCTGGAAAGTTATTATCAGGAAGCAGGTCGTGCAGGACGAGACGGATCGAATGCTGAATGTATTCTTCTTTATGCTCCAAAAGATGTAGTAACCAATCAGTATTTGATTGACCTTGGCAATGATAATGAAGAATTAGATGATTTTTCTCGCCGCAAAGTAAGAGAGAATGAATATGAGAAATTAAAGCAGATGACATTCTATTGCTTTACTAATGACTGTCTTCGTGAATATATTCTTCGTTATTTTGGGGAATATGGACAGGGCTACTGCGGTAACTGTTCTAACTGTCTGACAAACTTTGAAGAGGTAGATGTAACCGCAATTTCTGAAGCACTTGTCAAAACAGTCTCTGAATCAAGAGAACGATATGGCATTAATGTTATTATTGATACCATTCGCGGTGGCAAGAACAGTAAGATCATGCAGTTTAGAATGAATGAAGCATCTACGTATGCAAGCATGTCAAAAGAAAGTGATAAAACAGTCCGCCTTGTTGTGAATCACTTGCTGCTTACAGAATATCTAATCCTGACTAACGATAACTACCCAATTTTAAAACTTGGTCCAAATGCTCACTATCTTCTTAATAAAGAAAGAACGATTATGATGAAGATGATGAAGGAAGAAAAGAAGATCAAGCCAAAGAAAGTTGTGGAATATACGGATAAGAAATCCGCTGCTCCTGCTGTTCTTGATGTCAACGAAGCGTTATTTGCAGAATTAAAGTCCCTTCGTGCTAAACTTGCCACCATTCAGAAAGTACCAGCTTACATTATCTTTAATGATAAGACATTAACCGAGATGGCTGCCTATCTTCCTGTTACCGAAGAAGAAATGCTTGAAATCAATGGTGTTGGTGCCATGAAATTCGAGAAATACGGACAGGATTTCATTGATGTAATCAAAGAGTTTAAGGATGCGGCTGACAACTCGAGTACAGATTCAAATAACCAGAATATAGACTAAATAAACTTTTAAAGTAAAAAATTTAATCATATAGTAAAACATAATTTTGGTAATTTTCGATATCTTATCAAATTCAGCTTGACATTTTTAAGTTTACCAATTATAATGAATTTATATTTTAGATGTTAATAATTGATTCACATACTATGTAAATCAATCTATTTATTAATGATTTACAGGGTTATGTGAATTTTTTATTGTATGTGGAATTGTCCCATTCAATAAAAACGCTCGCAGGATGCGCTTTCATTGAAAGCTGCTGCTATTGTTGCAGTGAGATTGCGTATGAGTTTGTAATGCGGACTCTTAATCCTAACAACCAGCATCTGCTAAACCTATCAACTATTGAGTTTGCTATTGCTCCATTGCACTTTTAAGCATGATACTGATCTTGCTATGGAGGTAAGCCCTAAACAATACTTGATTTGCTTAACGTTTCGCAAAGTTGTCATAATAATAGGGTAACATATTTCGTGCGGTCTTTTTAGAGCATCGTAAAATATAATTATAATTTATTAGGAGGTATCTTTCATGCATAAAGGTACAGTAAAATGGTTCAATAGTACAAAGGGGTTTGGTTTCATCTCTGATGAAAACGGTAATGACGTATTCGTTCACTACTCTGGTATCGCTGCTGAAGGCTTCAAGTCTTTAGAAGATGGTCAGGCAGTAACATTTGAAATTACAGAAGGAACACGCGGTCCTCAGGCTGTTAACGTTTCTGTTGCTTAATTATAATCAAAAGAAGAGTTATTAAAACATAGAAAAAGAACCGGTAGAGTACCGGTTCTTTTTTACTGAATATAAAAATAGGGAATTGCAAAGCAATTCCCTATTTTCTATTCACCCTCAAAGATCTCCTCTTCTAAAGGATTGGGACAGTCTTCATCTGGCCACCAATGATTCTTCGCAAATAGCATAGCAGGCAAAAGAAAATCATCTCCATCGATATAAAGCCACTGATTTTCTATGAACACCCGGTTCCAGATATGCCACTCTCCTTCTCTCATGCCTTCTATAATATCGCACGGGATTCCTATCCTGATACACATTGTCTGAAAAACAAAAGCATATGATTCTTCCGAAAAATCATTTGAGCTAATGATACGATTACATCGATTAAAAAAATGCTCATCTTTCTCTTTTTCTGCATCTTCTGTTTTTGAGAGTTGTTGAAGACAGTCTGAAATCTTTGTTATCCACCATACTCTGTCATCATTTCCATCTTCCAGTTCAAGTAACAACATACCAGCCAGGTCTTTCTCATAAGTTCGTTTCGTCCTCTTACCTTTTTCATAAAAAAGATAAATAGCCCTTTCGTCCTCATAAATAGCAAGATTTGTGATTCCTTCAAAAGCGGATGCTTTTACATAAGGTTCACTACCTCCTAAAAGATAAATCCCATTTTCTATCGTATCCCTTGTTTCAGCAAAATCACTCTCTTTATCCGTTATGATGCTCTTAATAATAAGCTTTTTTTCGGATGCATCTGCTTTTCCAATCGGAATACCGGCTTTTGTACGATACTGATAGGATATCTGCTTTCGTTCTGATGCAACAGGGTAAACGGACGGATCATAAACAATCTGATAGCTATCTTCTGTCATATACCATGTAAATCCAGGGTAAGAAGCATATCCCTGTTCTCCAAACAGATATAATGGAATATAATACTCTCCACTAATTGTAACAGCTCCATAATAGCCATATCCACCTATGAATACTCTCATATCACTTGTATAGGCATACTCTTCCTGATAAACGGCCTTTTCGTCAGCTAAGACATAACCAGCAAGATAACACAGGATGAAAACCATAACGATCCAAAGTTTCACTTCGGTTTTACCTCTCCTTTTCGAAAGCCGATGATACAATGTTATAAAACTTCTCTATTTCTAGTTTTTCAGTTGCAAGATCTGCGCCTCCCCGACCCATCCGGTCGGCAAAGCCGATCAGTGCAATTTCTCTTTCCAGTCCAGTCTCCTTTAATTCCTTTAGTTGAGAAAAAGGAAGATTTTTATTTACATATAGGATATGCATATGAAAACGAACAAGCGCTGTTACTTGAAAGATAAACTCTTCCGATTCGTTAAAAGGCTCAAAGAACTTTTCACATAATGCAGCACCTACACGGTCATGATCATAAGACGTAATTCTTCCTTTTCGATAAGCAGTGGTCTCTGGCTTCCCGATATCATGTAGAAATGCTCCCCACATAAATGCTCGGGGATTCTGACTAAGATGACGGACAGTAGCCGCTTCATCCACGACCATTAAGGTGTGAACCCACGCAGTTCCTTCCGGATGATATTTTTCGGACTGTTCTGTTTTCTTTAGGCTGTTTAAAAGAGAAAAAGGAAACTCTAGAAATGCCGCCTTTAAAGAAAGTTTATCAAGCTTTACAGACGGTATTTCATCCGTTTCCAGTATATCATTAATCTCTTTATATAATTCTTGTATATCCATCTTACACCTTTCCGCTTGTCCTTTTTAAGCTTCCAAATTTCTCTTTCCTGTATCTCTCTATATTTATACGAGAAAACATAAAAAAGTATGTGTCTGTAAGACTTCTCTTATTCATTTTATGAAAGCTATAGACGTAACTTTCTCTTTAATGTCGGCCATAGCTGATATACACATGCATAATATGCTCTATCATAAATATATAGTACAAACTGTCCACCCACAATGAGAAGGATTGTTGTAAGTGTACTCATCTTGCCGGTCCAGAAAAGGGATGGGAACAAAAACAGAAGTGGCAGATACATAAGATTGAATATTATGTATTTTGCCGGAATGAGACATTTCTGATATCTAGGATGTCGAATCAAGAATTCTCGTATTCCTTCATAGCATTCAATATAAGTACTAAAGCCAATGTAAGTGAGCCAATATAATTTATTGGGTGTCAGAATAAATCCTAACAAAATGCTGGCAGCAAAAAAAGCGCTGCCAAGCTTATAACCTGCTTCCTGTACTGCCACCCCTACCAGATAAGCAGCCAAAGCCAGGATAAAAAATGTACTAAGTTCAATAAAAGAACTTAGAATCAGAAGCATCTGATTTATTGATAATAGAATTCCAAGTAATGCTATTTTCTTCGTTCTTATATGCATGAACAGAGATCGCCTCCCATACATTCGCAGCAAGTATCTGCAATTAAAAGGTTACAACACAAATCTCCTGCATCAGATGTTCTTCCATAATTCTGTCCTCTTTGACGATACATATTACCGCCCCACTGAAGCTGATTTAGGAAGTTTGAATATTCTGCATTGTTTGGTTCCATGGAACATGCCTGCCTTGCCTGATTCATTGCTTCAAAATTGTTTCCCATGCCTGCATTCGCTACTGCTGAGTAATAATACCACCTGGAACTTCTCTCTGGCATTCTTTGTAATGCATCTAACGCCTCTCTAAATCTTCTTCCATTGATTAAGGATACCACATCCGCCATTTCTCTTGAATTGCCAGCGTTATTATAATCATAATAGCTGTTAGAACCGCCACCATATGCATTATTGCTATAAGAACTGCCATTAGCACGTTCATTCATAATCTGATCATAGGCTTCCTGTACTTCTTTGAATTTTTCTTCCGCTAAATTGGCAAGCGGATTGTCCACATAAGAATCCGGATGATACTTACGGCTTAAGTCACGGTATGCTTTCTTTACTTCATCATCGCTTGCATTTCTTGAAATGCCAAGTACCTGGTATGGATCTGTCATAATATAATTCCTTTCTTACTTCCATTAATCGTTATGTTCTTCATTCTTTTTTATTGTTTTTACAAACTTGGTCCAGACACCGGCATACAGAATATTTCTTAGTAGCTCAGCATCCTGCATTAAGGGCAGTTTCTCAAATGCTTTTGTACATTCTGCCATCATCATGGTTAACACTTCTTCTGCTGTCTGATAAAAGTCTGGTTTCTGGTATAATTCTTTCATCGGATTGTAATGGTTTTCCTTGATATCTTCTTTCACATCTTCAAATGCATCAATCAGATAAATATATTTCCCAAGATAAAATCCGAACTGTTTTAATGTATCTTTCCATACATCTTCTTCATATAAAAACAAAGCACTCATAAGAGTACCGAAATGACCGGACACCTCATCTAAATTCATGCTGTTTTTCTTCTCACATTCCGCAAGATCTCGCAATGCGGTCTCGATTGCTTCACACTGCTTTGGGTATTTTTTCTCGACTTTCTTATAGTCCTTTTTTAGCAGAGATGCATATGCAAACCTTGTGACCTTTCGATCATCAACCCAGTCATCCATCATCTTATGATAGGTTAATGCAATGTTCATATCCGCTGCGTATTCCGTGATTTCATTTCGAAACATCCGATGTTTCTTCGTCGGATGCGCAAGACACCGGTGGGACTCTTCCAGCATTTTTTGTTCATATAGGGAATTTAAGAAGATTATCAGAAATGTCATATCATATGTGAGCGTCATCTGACCCAAACGCCCATAGCGCTCTTTTAGTACATGACATAGTCCGCAGTAATATGCCCGATACGCTTCGTATTCTCTTACTTTTAATTCCGGTTTGTGTATTGTTACGTAGCCAAACATCGACGCCTCCTTAGAATACGCTTATTATATCAGTTTCCACCAATAAAATCACTACAATTCACGGAATTTTAATATTTTTTGAAGCAAAGACGGTTGAAAGTAAAAGGCAGAGGCAACCGGATAGGAATAGAATCCAAATATTAGGACGCATGAACAGACAAAAGACTGCTCCCTTCTTTGCCTATCAGACAATACATTGCCTGCCATTCAAAGAAGGGAACAGTCTTTTGTAAATATAAGGTTATAAAAATCTAGTATGAGAGTTCGTTGTAGATAGACTAAAAGTGAAAGTGAAAATGAAAGCGTAAACTTAGTTAGAAGAAAGAATGTGGAGACATTCTTCTGAAAATTCAAGATAGGCCTGATCGCCTTTGTGATAGATTAGTTTATTGAATGGGTTATATTCTTTTACTTTTATTAGCTTGTCGATTACTTTGACAACGTAAAGCTGATAGGCTCCCATAAAGCAGGATTCCATGACTTCACACGGAAGAAAGCCCTGTTCACAGACGTTGGCTGCTTCTGGACGAAGTATGACAGTACATGTGGTTCCCTGCGTACGGGATACTGGATCATATATGGATACGTTCTTTCCATATAGATCTACTGTTGTGCTAGTGTCATCATTTTTTATGACCGGTACTTCTAAGAAGTTTGTCTCGCCAACGAAATCAGCTACAAATTCATGACTTGGACGATAATATATCTCCTGAGGTGTTCCGGTTTGTATGATCTTCCCGGATTTCATTACAATAATTTCGTCTGCAATACTTAGTGCTTCTTCCTGGTTATTGGTTACATAAAGAGTAGTTGTCCCAACTTTTTTTAGGATGGCACGCATCTCAGAGCATAACATAAACCTTAGTTTGGAATCTAGCACGGATAGAGGTTCATCAAATAACAGTAGCCTTGGCTCAACAACAAGTGCTCTTGCTATGGCTACTCTTTGCTGCTCACCCCCTGATAACTGATTCGTCATTCGATTCTCCATTCCAGATAGATTTACTAAGTCTAACATCTTCATTACTTTATTATGTATCTCATCTTTTGGATAGCGTTTTAATTTTAAGCCGTATGCGACATTATCAAATACATTGTAGTGGGGAAATAAAGAATAACTCTGAAATACCATTGACATATCTCTTTTGTGAGGTGTCAAATCGTTCATTCGTTCTTTTCCAAGAAAAATCTCTCCTTCATCTGGCTTCTCAAATCCTGCAATCATCCGCAAAATAGTTGTCTTTCCACATCCAGACGGTCCAAGTATCGTAGTAAGGCTCCCAGCTTTCACAGTGAAATCAATGTGATCAACAGCCATTACTTTAAGATTGTTCTTTGGGTCATCAAAAACTTTCAGTAGTCCTTTTACCTCGACTTCCTTTGATTCTTTCATCAAAAATCCCCCCATAAAATGTAACTTTGTAATTTAGAGCATTTGTTTTTATTATAACAGAAAAAAAGCCACTGCTTACTTAAATTGTAATTTTTCCCCGCCGTAATGTCAATATTTATTGTTAATATTTTACAATAATATTATAAAATTTTTGTGCTTCATATAGCGAAATGACGAATGCATACTGTCTTTTACCAGTAAATATGCTCTAAATTTACTTATGAGTCTGTGCAGATGAAAAAAGAGTAAACACCTATGAATAATAAGGAATTTACTCTTCTTTCACTTCATTTTAATTAAAAAACTTATCTGCTATCCATTAGCCATTAATATGCATAAGTAACCGTATATCCCATGTCCCGAAGGGCTGTAATAACACTGGTATCACCAGTATAGTGACCAGAACCAACAACCATAAAGAATGTCTTATCTCCATTCTCCTTTAAAAGACCATCGATATACTCTGCCATTGCTTTATCTCTCTGCGTAAACAGCTTATCCGTATACTCTGCCATTAGTGTAGCATAAGCCTTATACTCTTCTGCTGTTCCAGGGAACTGATCTTCTGATACTATGCTATCTTTTCCATAAGACTCTGTAAAAGCTGTTACATCACCCGCCTTCCAGTCAGCCAGCCATTCATTAAGCTGCGCCTGTGATGCATTTTCCTCTCCACCAGAAGTCGACTGATTCATGCTCACCAATGTAGAATATAGTAAATACTCTTGAAGCTCAGCAGAAAAGCTATCTAGTATCTTTCCCTGTTTTAAATATCCCTCTACTTCTTCGATTGGAAGGTCTCTAAACAGATTATTATTCATAAAGTATACATCAATTCCGCTAGATCCATTCAGTTCTTCACTGCTATCATCGGAAGCCAGTGACAGATTTAAGAATACGGTCTGCAAATACCATGGCTTATAGCAAACAATCAGATCTTTAGAAATACCTGCTTGCTCTGCTGCCTGTAATACAGCCTGGTATGTTTCATCCGATACATGATCCTTTAAGGTTGTCCCATCTGTATACGCAACAAGTGCAGTATAATCTGCAATGCCCTGCTGATCATATAAGTTCACTTCTACTACTAACTGATCAGAATCCAGATAAAGATTCTTTAATTCATTGGAAAATGGATGAATATTTGAACTTGCAACATGAATAGAACCTAAAAGATAGATCGTTGTGTCACTATCCTTAACAGTCCATAAAAAGCCTTTGCTTGCTTCTCCTAATGCATTAAACATATAGTTGATAATCCTTGTTGCATAAGCACAGGCGATTTCGACGGTGCAGACATCTTTAAGCGCTGTCTCTTCCTGATAGATTCCATGCGCTTTCATATAAGCGATCGCACCTGTCTTATTCTCCTCAAGTCCAACACTGCTATAATTCTTTAAATTAGAAACAACAACATAATAGGTTTTTAAAACATCTTCTACTGTCATATCATTTGTCAGAACCGGATCAATCTTTGTTAGTTTCTTAGCACCCTTAATCGTAAGTACTTTCTCAAACATTTCATTCACGATAACAGACATCGTGTCTTTCGTTACATTTGCTTCCATCGTACCATCTTCATACCAGCTAAGAGGATAGATTCCATAATTATCTCCCTCTAACAAGTCTGTCAGATACCATGCCGTTTCTGCTTGGGCTGCATATGCATTGACCGGATTAATCAAGGTAATGCACATTGCAAATACCAATAGAATAGATAGATATTTCTTTTTCATACCAAACCTCCTATGTCGGTTAATACGTTACATCTCTATCTTATCTATCTTCCCATCATTTTACAATATAATAACAATATGTTTTTCTGCTTTTATTCGAAAGTGCTAATATCTACTTCTACTATCGCACTTTCCACTTCCCTCGTATTAGAATTAAACTGAACAGTTACTATATTTTCACCATTTCTATAAATCTTCTTTTGCAAAGAACCATCATCAAGAAGGACTTCTTCGCTTTCCTCAAACTTATCCTGAAATGCTGCATCGACTTCTTCCGGTAAAAGTCCCTTTAGGTTGATTCCGTCAATCAGCATATGCTCGGTATGATATACTGGTGAAAGATTTTCAATACCTTCTTCAAAAGAAAATGCTACTGAATACACAATTCCATCTACATATGGAATTTCATTCTCCTGACTGTTGATAAAGCTGAATTTCATATAAATTTCATCTTCTTTGCTCGCATAGTAATCATAAAAATAAGTTCTAGCATCTAGATACTGTTCTTCTTGAATCTGCTTTTTTAATTCCTCATCTGCGGTAATAATAAACCCTGCGTCTAATAGATCCTTCACACAGCCATTTCCAACGTATAGAGAATCACCATCGATTGTTACACGGATCGGTGATACTTCTTTTACAACCTCCTGCTTTTTGCATCCACCAAATAACAGCATGCTAGATAACATGCCTAATGTAAGAAGCATTCGACCTCTTTTGTTCATTGTTATGTATCCTCCATAGAAAAAAAATAGAAAAGCAGAGGAAGAAGCCTTGCAATCATGCTACACTTCTTTCTCTGCCCATTTTATACTTTCGTTCCTTAATTAACTACAAAAATATAGGATATACCAAATTATCGTGACAACACTTCTGCCCCATCTTCTGTTACTAATATTGTATATTCCCATTGTGCAGATGGAAGTCCATCATCCGTGTAGATTGTCCAGCCGTCATCATCATCTTCATAAACGCCGGCTTTCCCCATATTCACCATTGGCTCAATTGTAAATACCATACCTGGAACTAATAAAATATCGGTTCCGCGTTTACCGATGTGGCTTACCCATGGTTCTTCATGCATTTCAAGACCAACACCATGTCCGCCGATCTCTCTAACAATCGTATATCCATTCTCTCTCGCATGTTTATTGATAACATAACCAATATCACCAAGATAGCTTTCCCATGGTTTTACTTCTGCAAGTGCTAAATCAAGGCATTCTTTTGCTACACGAACAAGTTTTTCTGCCTTTTCACTTACCTTACCTACCATAAACATACGGGAAGCATCACCAAAATATCCGTCTACGATTGTAGTACAGTCAATATTTAAGATATCACCACTCTTTAAAATCTGCTTGTCACTTGGAATACCATGACAAACAACATCATTTAGGGAGATACAAACGCTCTTTGGATAACCATGATAGTTAAGAGGCGCTGGAGTACCACCTAATTCGAGTGTATACTCATGTACGATCTTGTTCAGCTCTTCTGTTGATACGCCTTCTTTTACATATTCGCTTACTTTGTCTAACACTTTGTTGTTCGCTTCACATGCTTTACGAATGCCTTCAATCTGCTTTTTGTTTTTAATCATTTCGCGTGTTGGAAGCATTACATTTTTTGCTTCGAACTCTGCTAACTTCTCATCAAATGCTAAATGGCAGTTCTTATATTTATCGCCGCTGCCACACCAACATAAATCATTTCTGTTCAATTTCATGATTCTTTCTTCTTTCTTTGTATAATTATAAGCACGGATTTTCATACAGCAATTTCCATATGTTTTCCCATTTCTTTTATTCTATCACGTTAGAAGCGGAAATGCAAAAAAAAGAAACATTTTTACTCCCAATGCAGTTTTAAACCGCTCCCGCTCTCGTTGATTTCCATTTCTTTTAAGAATTCTGCCTTTACCCGAAGTGAGGTGCAATGACATGGGTACAAATGCGGAATGTGATGTCTCTTCATATAAGCGATTGTCTTATGAACGCTTTCATTTACATCGAACAAGTGAAATCCTCCAATAATGCCTTTAATTACAGTCTGCCCGGTCACTTCTTTTGCATATTCTACAATATTACAGATTCCGGCATGGGAGCATCCTGTAATAATATAGATTCCCTCTTCTCCAGTAAAAACCAAAGCTGTGTCCTCTTCTACAAAATCTGGTTCCCATCCATTTATAGTCTTCTTTATACCGACGGACGATTTTGCTTCATAAGAATTCTTTCTTGGTATCTGTCCTAGAAAATACAAATTTTCTGTAATCTGGTATACACTTTTTGTAAGTTTCACTTCGCATATTTCACTTAGCTGTTCCGGTGAAACCTCTGCTGATATTGAAATGCCATCCGCCTGCTTTTCTTCAAATACACCAGGATGTGCGATAAGAAGAGGTTTTTTATACTGATTGCCTTTTTTCTCTTGAATACTCTCCTCTTTCTTTCGAATATGCTCTTTTGACTGAAGATGTTTTTTCTCCTGAATCAGATAAGAAAGCCCCCCTGTATGGTCATTGTGCCCATGAGAAAGGATAATCGCATCCATCTCATCGAGCTGATATCCCATTGCTTCCATATTCTTTAGAAATACATCCGAATATCCCACATCAAATAAAATCTTCTTTCCATCTGTCTCGATCAGATAGGAAACGGCAGGTTCTCCTAAGTAATATTGATCGATGAATGTGTTGTTATCTACTAATACTGTTAAATCCATACTTTCCCTTTCTATACCTCATGCTTACTGTTTACAAAA
>CALZIE010000055.1 GCA_945787565.1 uncultured Lachnospiraceae bacterium | reverse complement strand
GCATTGAGGATGTATACACAGAGATGCATGCCAATATCAAAGAATGGCTGAAAGAGGAAAAGAATCGTTTTCTAACGGAGTTTTCTGAGGAACTGGAGAAGAAGGAAAACGCACTTTATAATGCATTCTTTGATCTGAACAAAGGACCAGTCTATGCAAATCGGATTATAATCGGCAATGAGAATCCGAATATGATTGAGGAGCTTCGTAAAATCAGGCAGCAGGTGACGGTTGGAAAGTTTAATGGGGTGACGATCGAGCAGTATAAGAATATGACGAAGCAGGCAATGGAGCAGTTAATCAACAAACCGTTGATGAAGAGCAAGAAAAAAGCAAGGAATGAATATCTCAATGCATATGATGTCTATTTCTCTGCATTGTTACATAATGAAATCTGTGATGTGGAAATCGGGATTTACGAGCAGGTAATCGAGAAGCTAAAAGCATTCAATCATAATATATTTGAGAATTGTGTGGAGCTAATTGAAATTCTGTCAAAACTCTTTGAGAAGTTTGGAAATATTAAGACAGCAGGTGTGCATGAAAATAAAGGCGGGAATGCACATTTTACATGGCAGCTTATTGAAGTGCCGGATATGTTAAAGAAGCTAGATGCTGATATTAAGAGAAACCCAGAGCAGGGATATAAGTTTAAGGATCGTATCCATACGTTCCTTGAGACATTGATTAGAGAACATGAGGAATGGTTCCATAATGAAGAGACCAATATTGTGACAAAGGTGAACCAGTTTTTAGCGGATCAGTTTGAAGGACTTTTAGCTGGATCAATGGATGAATTTCTTGGATATAAGACGTCAATTGAGCATACCGGCATCAATGAGATTAAGTCGTTACAAAACTATTATCAGGAGATATTCGATCATCTTTATAAAGAATCCAAGACCATGTTTGCACTGAAGAATACGATTTACGGACTGAATTATGATTTCCCGGTTTATTCGGAACTTTCGGTGCCATATAATTCGGCAGGAGCGATTGCGGCAGCAGAGGAGATTGCCAATGGAAGCAATCAGTTTCAGGTAAAGAAAAGCTTTTTGCTAAATCAGATCTATCAGTTGAATTTTAAGACTGGACTTCCAATGTATGCTTATTTCTTCTTGGATGCGTGCGAGGACGAATATGAGCTTACGAAAGGGGAGAAAGGGGTTCATATCTATGAGAAGGGCATCAATTACAGAGAACTTCCAAGTCCGAATTTTGAAACTACATGGGTGTCTGGCCATATTGCAAAATCAGAGGCGGCAAGAAACAGGGAATACCGTGAGGTATTTGAAAAGGCACTTGCTTATGGTTATATCACGTTAGATAAGCAGAATCAGATGTATGTATGTCATTACGGTTTACCAGTGCCGTATGAGGAGATGAGGAAAAAAGCAGGGATTGAAAAGGGAATCTCATATGTTGAAGCAGGTGCAGCAAAGCGGTATTTAAGAGCACTTAAGGAAGAATTGAAACGTCCGGGAAGACTGTTTGAACATGCAGATATTTATAATACCAAATATTTAGAGGATATGATTACGCCGGATGAGGAATTTGCAAAGAACATTTTTATTCAGATGTTCCTTCCGAGAATGTATGTAAAGAACATGGTAGAGAACCACGAAGCTGTGTTAAGAGAGATACAGGAAATGGAGCAGTTCACCGAGTCAGATAATGATATCGCTATTTTTATACGAGGCCTGATGAGCAGTTATATCTTTAAGAGGAAACAGGAATATCGTTATTTAGACAAGGATGGCATTTCGGAGAATCTGTATCTGCGTACCGGTAAGGAAGATCGGTTCTTATTATATCCGGTATTTCAGGCATTCTATCAGTTAGACCGTAAAATCAAGGACAAGATGAATGAGTGCATTATGAAGAAGTTAAATGGATGTGAGGATATTGAGGACGATCAGATGAAAGAAGCACTGAATATACTTTATGAGGAGGCAAAAAAGGATTTGGATGAACTAAAGATAAACTGGGATGAGTATAAGGAAGGAAAAGAAAAAATCACATTCTTTCAGAATGTACTAAACAGCATCGAAACAGAAAAAGAGAATCTTGATTAGGCAGGAAGGCAAAAAAAAGCAGAGTTTGAATGCCGGTATTTTGCCGGCATTCTAGTAGGAGGGGACTATGGGATTTTTAGAATACATACAGGGAGAGAAAATGGAAACTGAGATGTCTGGAAATGAATCCATAGACTTGAAATATCCGGTTGGCTATGTCTTTTTGGGGGCATTCCAGAAAGAAGAGATTGCAATCATCCATACATCACACCAGAAACGGATTGGAAGAAGCAGCAAGATTCAGTATGCAATGATAAGATGGGGGGAGGGAAAGGAAGAGGCTGCATTTTATCATATATACAGCTTAGAGAATGGAACGGATGAAAAGAGTGGCCTAGAGGCAAGAAGAAATCTGGAGAAGAGGCCAAGGGTACTTCTTAGCTTAGAGGAAATCATAGATTCTTATTATGTTGACTTTGCCAATGCCGTGAATGGTTATCGATATCCAGAGAGAGGAAGGGCACATTTTAATCTGGTGATTAAGGCAGAGGATAGTTTAGTTCCGCTTTTAGAACCGGTAATAAAAAAAATGAGGGATAAATTCTCGGATGTGTTTATTAACGGTATTGTGGTGGATATTTACTGTATGTTGGATGAGACGTTAGAGCGAGGGGAGAAAAAAGGCGCTTGTATTTATGATACGCTCCAGAGGCTAAAGAGGGTAGAGGAATCTGGAATGGTCAATATGATATATCTTCTGTCGAATATGAATAATTTCGGGGTTGTATCGAAAAAGACGACTCATAATTTTGAAGCAATTGCGCTTCTTAGCATGTTAAAGGCAGGAGAGAGCGTAAGGCGGACAGAAAATGAATATTCCGATACCGATTTTAAATATCTAGCTAAGAAGGAAGATCGGAAGTTCTTTACGGCAGGTCATCTAAAACTAGAAAAGCCAAACGAAGTGATGGAACTGATTGTGTATCGAACATTATTTGAAGCAATCAGCGTGAATCTGGAGAATGATGAACTACGATTTTTGGCGGGGCTTAATCTAAAAAGTTCTGAATACGATGCGTTTGTACATAAGTATATTGAAAATGTGACAGGGTATATGCCAGAATGCCTGTTCCCGGTATTTTTAAGGAAGGAAGAGAAGATAACGGATCTTCTTGGGTTGACTAAGGAAGAAGCCATGCACGCAGTCTTTGGAAATCAGATTGAGATGTTTTTTAAAGATAATGTAAAGAGGCATACAGCAGCGGAGTGGGAAGAGGCTAAAAATCTACAGATCAGAAGGTTTCAGGTACGGTTAAAGATGTTGTTCGATGATATGGGATTAAGCTTTTATGAGATGCACCGGTTTCTGGCAAAGGAAGGAATGTTATATCAGGCGGTAAAGACCGAGTATGACAGCTGGAGTGAAAAAGAAAGCATATCCGTACAGAATTTAGAACACTTTAAAAATACGGATTTTACATTACGTGGTGGGAACAAGAAGCGTAAGGATGTGAAAGTATATGAGGCATTCTATAATCTTGCAGAAGAGTATTTGCAATTAGCCTATGAAGCGTATGAGGCATCCCTTTACCGATCTCTTCTTACAGCTTATCTGAATCTGTTTTTAAAACTTAGTGGGGATTATCATAATTATGTAGGTTACGTGGAACATGCGAAAGCAGAGCTTTCCATTACAATTGAATATCGGCTTCGTTCAGAGAATATGTTGCTATCCGGCAATATGGAGGGATATTATCAGGAAATCACGAATATGGCGATTAAGGAAAGAGAGCATGGGAGATTTCATGAGATGATGTTAAATCTTCATGAGTCAGAGTGCTCGAAAGAAAAGCTGTATGAGGAAATCTATCGGTTTGGTTCTTATCTGATGCAGAATGATAAAGCATACCATGAGTCATTTTCAGAAGAGATCGCAAACCGTTTAAGCGGCCTAATTGATCAGGCAACCGGTGTGCATCTATATGATAAGGAGAAGATATTCGAGTTAGCCTATTCCGCTATTTTTGAAAAAGTGGAATATGGAATCCGTATTATCGCGGACAATAATCTTCATAAGGAAATCTGTCTGTTTGTTCAGGAAGAGAATGAGTTGATTGATTATATTAAGAATCGGATGGAGCATGACTATTCGGAATATCAGCTGCATTTCTTTTATGAAAGGAAGGTAGAGAGTATGGAAATCGTTTACCTTCTTGGCTGTTTCGATGACCGGATGTTAAGCCGCTACTCAGGATATCAGAAAGCATATGTCAGTGCGGTTGCCAAAGCGGAGGAATGGGAAAATGCCGTATCCGCTGCAGAACAGGAGGTGCCACAATGAAACAGTTTCATATCGTAGAGAAAGGAGAGAAGGCATCCTATCTGACCAATGTGCATGGCAGCATGGATGCAGATGATACGATTGTAATTGCATGGAGTTATCCGAAAGATCTTTCTTATCCGCTCTGTGTCATATATGATGCGGAATCTTCTTTTGAGCCTCTTGAAAGCTTAGTAAAGAGGGAACCGGTTGAAATCTATACAGTAGATATGGGAAGGAAACACTGGGAGAAGCTAAATCGAAGATATCGTCAGTTCAAGCTGTTTCCAGCGTATCAAAAGGGAGAGGACTATTATATCTTAAATCAGCGGGAAGGTAATGCAACGGAGAAGTTTGTAAAGAAATCGGATATTATCTACACGATAAAAGAAGAGAGAGGGCTGTTTGAACACTACAAGAAGGTGACGGTTAAGTTTCGCACCGAGAAGGATCTGTATCCAGAGTGGTTAAAATATACGATTGTCGGAAGAGAGAATTCCTTTTTATATACCCTTGATTTGAATACATTTCAAAATGGGGACGGGGCGATTATGTATCTGAAGCCGGAAGAGACGGTTGTATTTGAACTGACAAAGGATCAGAAACCATATTTTAACTTAAGAAGGATTCTTTTATGAGGTGACGAGTATGAAAGACGTGATTTGCCCATACTGCTGTATGAAGTTTAAGCCAAAAGAGATTCATTTTCGTCTGAATCACAAGCTGGAAGACAGTTCAGATACAGAGAAAAAGGGAAATATAGCGGATGGTGAGAAATTAGATGAATATTTATTCCATTACTATATGAATGTACTTGGATGGGATCAGGAGACAGCAAAAGAGGAGTCATATCGACTTCCTTATGTGAAATTTGATCCAATGTCATCCGACTTCACCTTTGATAAGGTGCTATTCGTGGAAAAAGAATATATCAATGAAGTGCTGTATAAAAAAGAACAGCTGTTAACAAAACGTCTCTGTCCCTACTGTCATAACGAGCTGATTCCGGGAGCGGGACGGGATGAGATGCTTTTGATTTCAATTATCGGGGATACGAATGTAGGAAAGACCGTATATCTTACTGTGCTTACGGAACTTTTGCAGCAGGACCCCTATTTTAAAGGGGCGTTGCAGTTTGCTGGGAGTACAGAGGAAAAGGAGATGTATCTGGGAAACTTTAAGAAACTGATCCGCGATATGGAGATGCTTCCAGGGACGGAACGAATCAAGGTTCCGCCAATGCCATTTTATTATAATTATAATTATATTGATGAATACGGGCATGAAAAAGAAAATAGCATCATTGTGATCTTTTATGATATTGCAGGAGAAGATTGCCGAAGTATGGAGTCAATGAAAAAGAAAGGTCTAAATATCAAGTATTCCTCTGGAATTCTGTTTTTAGTGGATCCATCTAGGTTTTGCTATATTAAGGATAAGGTAGCAGATGCGGATGAAATCGATAATCGTTATGTGGTGGATATTTTCGGAGCGCTCAATCAGTTTTTGATTGCGAATACCTATGATACAAAGACACATATTCCAACTGCTATTGTACTGACAAAGTCGGACCTTTTGCATGATATCCCGTATTTTAAGATGAGGTATCCCGAATTGTTAGAGGATGAAAGAGAAGTACATAAAGGCTATGTGGATCAGGCGTTTATTGAGGAAGAAGGCAAAAAGATCAGGGAGTTTTTACAGTATGCAAGGGAATATTCTCTTCTTAACAATACCAAGTTTTTTTCCGATGTAGCGTTTTTTATGGTTTCTGCGCTTGGAAAGAGTCCGGAGTTAATTGATGAAAAATATTCGGATTTTCAGTATATCGGATTCCAGGGTGGAATTGAACCTTACCGGGTGACCGATCCATTTTACTGGATTTTAATGAAGAATAATCTGATTTCGATCAGGGAACATAATGAGGTTCCAAATCATAATGGAGAAATGGTGGCATTTGATATCTTTCATAAGAATTCCAGAGAAAAGCTGTACGTGGATACACTGGTTGAAGAACGGATAAAAGAGATTACAAATCCGCCACAAGCACGGTTTCGGATGAAGGATGTTATCAGTTTTATGCACAGATTTGCACCACATTAGAGAGCTAGCGATAATGGAGGTGAAAGAGTGGTCTATCAAATCGTAAACGGCAGAGGAAAAAACGGGTATGAGCAGGTTGCGCTTGGGCCCAGGCTACCATTTAGTGAAGAGGAAAAAGAACAGCTTGCCTCTGGTTTTTGCAGTTATAAGGGAGTGGGTAGCAGGATGGCAGGTGGGAGCCTGCCAGAATGCTTTTATTACTATCATATGATGACACAGGAAGGGGATGCTGCGGTTGTTGGAAAGACTTCTTACGTAAAAGCGCTTGCGAGTCTTTTAAGCGGTAGACGGGATACTAGTATCAGCCATAAGTACATCTTTACAAAGGAAGATGAGGAACAGTTGGTAGGAAATAGCGAACTTCTCTTTAAAGTGCAGACATTTTGCTCGGTGATGGAGGAAAAGGAGCAGTTAAATAAGGAAGATATCTTTACTGCATATTCACCGGAGCATTCTTTTTTTGAGGTACTAGAACATTTTAGACTTAAGAATTGCTTCTCTTCTTTTTTATATGCAGTGGTTAATTCTTGTTATATAAAACGATGCCGGACTTATATATACGGACTGACCGATACGAAGAAGGATTCGGATTTTGCAAAAGAGCTGATGTATTATGTGATGCAGGGAATGCCAGTTTGCTGGAGAAGGGCAATCGGATTTGTGACGTATTCCTGCGGGATATTAGAACCGGGTTCTAATCCAATGCCACATGGAGTGAATGTTGTGTTTTTAGGCACAATGAGCAGCAAAAAGGCCTTTTCAGAAAGGGAAAAGCAGAACTATTATTTTAATATGCCAACCGGGGAAGGCTTTATTATGCCGAATTTTAAACAGGATAAAGAAAGTGAGGTCTTTTTTGATGAGATTGCAGCAGGATATTTCGATCCGTCAAAGAAAGGATTACTATCTACATTCTTAGAGAAAAATGGTGGAGAGTTTAAAGCGATGGATGCGGAAATTCCATTTGTTATGATTAGCTTTTCCTTCTATCAACTGCTTGGACAGCTGAGGGACGGAGAAGACCTTAAAAGAAATCAGGAAGAGACAGAGAAGATTTTTATGGAGTTTCTTTCTTACTCCCCTTGTTTTTCGAAGTATATGCGGTCAATTACAATCTACTTTTTTAGAAACTATTTAAAAAGTTTTTTACAAAAGAGGGACGGGCTTCACGAACATGAGTGGAAATTGATGCAGAACGCGTTATTGAACGCAAAGTTTCTAAAAAAGGAGATTGTGGATATTCTTGCAAGAAGATTTTTGAAAAGAACCGCCGAATCCGATGCAGAGCTTAAGGAACTCTTGAATCAGGAATATCTTTATGAATTGAAGGAAGCGATGCTTTCAAGTCTTTATGAGGAAAATAAGTGGAATGAGCTTGGTGCACACTGTTTTGAAGAAGAAGTGCGAAAAGAGATCAGAGGAAAGGAAACAACAAAAAGCAGGATAGAGTATCTGATTCGGGCCCTAAAAAGGATGTATGTAAAGAATCGGACCTTTGCCGGATGCAGTTTTATGATTGAAACAACAGATCGACTGATTGATGAAAGTTTAAAAACAAAATCAAGAGTTAGTTGTGAGGAACTTCATTATCTTTATGAAGAGCTGACTCAAATTGAAAAGAATTTTAGTCTGCGAAATGTCTATCGAAACATTCGAAAGAAGTATATAGCGGACCGCATTCCGATAGGAGAGCAGCTAGAAGAGTTAGATGAAAGTGAGTTAGAGAGCCTTAGTGTGTTTACAAGAAACGAGCTTTGTGATCTTTGTCAGGAAGAGGGAAGAATGCTTTATCTTGGCCTGCTCTCAAAGAAAATACAAAAAGCAGTGAAAGAAGAACCAGTTGAGGAGCTTGTTTTCCATGTGCAGCAGTTAAGCAGGGCAGATTTTAATGATATTGCAGCCAGGGTGGATTTTATGCAAGAGGAATATTTAAAAGCAAGCATTACTGTGCCGGAATCGGATAAGTATATGTATTACAGATATCTTTTGCTGACTGGATATGATGTGATGGCCTTGCTAAAACATGTGTTATATGCTGACTCAATTAAGGTGATTTATCACCTTTTGCAGAAAATCGAGCAGATGTGTGAGGATGGAGAATTGATTCTGAACGAATCGAGCTTATTCTATATTCGTTTTACTTCGGATTGCCTTACTAGGGTATTCAAAAGATTCAAAGAGAAATATCATTTATCTGAAAAAGAGATAGAGTAAAGCGTCAGTGTATGAAAGTGAATATTGACAGATTATAGAAAAAGATGATAATATTAGTCTACAGGTGATGGCTTTTTGCAGATAAGATAAGAATATTGTGAAAAAAGTTTGAAAAATGTAATTAAAAGTCGAAAAAGACTTGATTCAGATGCTCGTTCCGATTATTATATTATCTGACATAATATGTGTATGGAGTACAAAGTTTAGTGCAGTTTTCGTGTACATACGTACTAGGCGCAGCTTCTTTCTTTGTAGGAAAGAAAGTTGCTTTGTTCTCTAGACAAAGGAAATGATATGTCAGGAAGGAAATTGAGCTATGGGAAATCAGAAAAAAGGACTAGACGTGAATGAAAAGAGAACTCTTCTCATATCATGCATTATAGCGGTTGCTGTATTAGCGCTTATCGTACTTATGGTACTTGAGAGTACTTCTAAGGGTAAACTGAGCATTACGAATGAAACAGGAAAAGAAATTACATCTATGAAGATGCATTTTGCAAACTATGAAGAGGAATTTGAATCCGATCTTCTGTTTGATGGTGCATTAGTTGCAGGCAGCGAAGTTTCTGAGGAGATTGAGAAGTTTGCACTAAAAGGAATGGAAGCAGGACTGATTATTGAAGTAACATTTGACGGAGAAGAAACAAGAACATTCGACGTTGGATATTTCAATTATGACTTTGAAGGAAAAATTAAGGTAAGCTTTTATGAAGAAGCAGACGGATCTGTCAGCATGAAAGTAAAAGCGACAACCGGTTTATTTGGTTCTACTGGCCAGACATACTGTAATAACGATGTGTATGAATTACACTTAGGAGAAGAAATCGAATAATAACTTCATATGAAATAAGTTCGGCTACATGTTGCAAAATGCTTGCGTGTAGCCGAATTATTTATAAATTGGTCTTTTGGCTGGTTTGTCAAAAGACGTTGCTTTAAAATATATATTACATATTGTAAGTGACAAGGGAGGATGTAACATGATCAGACTCATAGACAAAGGAGCCTATGTATTAAACGGAAGTGAAATCGTAGAATGTAATAATGAGACAGATGCCATCCTAAAGGCGAAGAGGGGAAGAACTCTTTCAAAAGAAGAAGCTTCTAAGAACACGCTAGCATATGACATTTTGATGTCTCATAATACTTCAGGACAAAATGACAAGCTAAAGATTAAATTCGATAAGCTCACATCCCATGACATAACATTTGTTGGTATCATTCAGACAGCAAGAGCAAGTGGGCTTACGAAGTTTCCTGTTCCCTATGTGCTGACAAACTGTCATAATAGCTTATGTGCAGTAGGGGGGACCATCAATGAGGATGATCATATGTTTGGTCTTACCTGTGCTAAGAAATATGGCGGTGTTTATGTGCCACCTCACCTTGCAGTCATTCATCAATATGCACGTGAAATGCTTGCAGCAGGTGGACAGATGATCTTAGGCTCTGACAGTCATACCAGATATGGAGCATTAGGAACCATGGCAATTGGAGAAGGAGGTCCGGAATTAGTAAAGCAGCTTTTGAATCAGACGTATGATATCGATATGCCGAAGACAGTAGCCGTATATCTGACGGGAAAACCTCGTCATGGGGTTGGTCCACAGGATATCGCACTTGCAATTATCGGCGCCGTATTTGCAAATGGTTTCGTGAAGAATAAAGTCATGGAATTCATCGGAGACGGGGTAGATGCTTTAAGTGTAGATTACCGAATTGGTATTGATGTTATGACAACGGAGACAACCTGCCTTACTTCTATCTGGAAGACAGATGATAAAGTAAAAGAGTTCTATGAGATTCATGGAAGAAAGGCAGATTATAAGGAATTAAAGCCGAAAGAAATTGCATACTATGATGGCATTGTTTATGTGGATTTGGCTAAGATCAAATCGATGATTGCTATGCCATTTCATCCAAGCAATGTATATGCAATTGATGAAGTCAATGCAAATTTATCGGATATTTTAGAAGAAGTAGAAAAGAAGGCGTTAGTTAGTCTTGGACAGAAGGTACCGTATTCCTTAAAAGATAAAATACATAATGGCAGATTATATGTGGAGCAGGGTGTCATCGCAGGATGTGCTGGCGGTGGATTCGAGAATATATGCGATGCGGCAGATATTTTAGATGGACATGATATTGGAAATGGGGAATTCTCCTTAAGCGTTTATCCAGCCAGTCAGCCAGTGTATATGGAATTAATTAAAAATGGAACGGCTGCAAAGATTATGAAGTCCGGTGCCACGATGCGTACTGCATTCTGCGGTCCATGTTTTGGAGCCGGAGATGTGCCGCCAAACAATGGCTTAAGCATCCGTCATTCCACGAGAAACTTCCCGAATCGTGAAGGTTCCAAAATTACAAATGGCCAGATTGCATCCGTTGCCTTAATGGATGCTAGATCCATTGCTGCTACAGCAGCCAATAAAGGATATTTAACAAGTGCGGAAAATGTGGATGTCACCTTTAAAAAGCCATCCTATTTCTTTGATCATGAGATTTATGACCATCGTGTGTACAATGGAATCGGCAAAGCAGATTCTACCCAGGAAATCAAATTTGGTCCAGGAATCGTAGATTGGCCACAGATGTCACCACTAACAGATGACATGCTGTTAAAAGTAGTCTCTGTTATCAAAGATCCGGTAACAACAACTGATGAGTTAATTCCATCCGGAGAGACATCTTCTTATCGTTCCAATCCGCTTGCTCTTGCAGAATTCACCCTATCCAGAAAAGATCCGCAGTATGTAGGGGAGGCAAAAAAGATTAAGAGAGCAGAAGATGCAAGAAAGAATGCTGTTTCCAAAGAAGCAATCATTGCAGCAGAGGAAGAATTAAAAGACATCTATCAGATAATCGAACAAAAACTGTCTATTGATCCATTAAAAACACAGATTGGTTCCGTAATCTATGCCGTAAAGCCGGGAGATGGTTCGGCAAGAGAGCAGGCAGCAAGCTGCCAGAAAGTATTAGGCGGTCTCGCTAATATCGCAAGCGAATATGCCACAAAACGCTATCGCTCCAACCTAATCAACTGGGGGATGCTCCCATTCCTTTTTACAGAAGAATTCCCATGTAAAAAAGGTGACTATCTCTTTATAAAAGATATAAAAAGAGCTATCAAGGAAAAGAAGAGCCAGGTGTCAGCCTATATCATTAATCCAGCAGGTAGCTTTAAAGAAATCGTGCTCTCATTAGGGGATATGACAGACGCAGAAAGAGAAATCATAGAAAAAGGATGCCTGATCAACTACTATAAAAGTAAGGCACAGTCCAACTAAAAGAGTGCATTGCTAAAATCATCATGTTTTTCGATGTCAGACTCATGACGAACAAAAGCTGCTTCCATCTTTGCCTATCAGACAGATCATTCACTGTCTGATAGGCAAAGGCGGAAGCAGCTTTTGTTCACTCATGCGTATGAATATCGAAACATGGAAACATCCATGCATCTATACCCGCCACAGTAGGTTTTTACACACTCTGTTCGCACTTCACCTAACCGCTATTTTTTTCTTAGCAGGAATAACCGGTTCATGCCTTCTTGCCATGGGTAAGGGAATTCTAAGTAGCGTTCAAGTATGAAGTTCTCCAAAAACTGTTTCTTCCATTCTTCGGTAGAAAGATTACGAAGTCTAAGTACGCCGTCTTCCTCGTACAGATTATCAGAAAAGCAGGTAAGACCGTATTCGGATAGCTTGGAATCCTCCTCATAAGGATTCAGTTTAATAAACATCAGTCCGCCAGGTGCAAGAATTCTAGTCGTCTCTTTTAAGATAGCAGAAGCCACATCATCCGGCACAACATCTAATACATTCGATAAGATAATGCCATCATAATCTCCATCCTCCATCTGAACAAGATCCCGGTCATCGCCGGATACAAAATCCAAATGATGATAATGATTTAAATTTGTCATTTGTCTGGCAAATTCAATTCCTGTGTGGGAACGATCAATGCCCATTCCATATGTAAGATAACCAAAATCAGCGCATTGAAATAAAATATCTCCAGTACCACAGCCAAAATCTAATACACGTTTTGATTCTTTTGCAAAAAGAGCAAGACACGTATCAAAAGTTGGCTCAACTTCAAGTTTTTCACCCTCTAGATCCACCGGCTCACATTCTGAAAAAACCTGATTCCAGAGCGCAGTGGAAGCATCGTATTGTTTCATTAATCATCGCCAGCTTTCTCACAATATTTTTAACATC
>CALZIE010000054.1 GCA_945787565.1 uncultured Lachnospiraceae bacterium | reverse complement strand
GAGCACTTTGTTATAGTTCATCAGGTTGTGCAGATAAAATCGGTCAAGCTGACATAATTCCATATCGATGAAACGTCTTCTCTCTCCCGGCCCGCTTTTAATAATACTTAAGTCTTCCGGTGAAAATGACACCACGTTAATAATTCCAAAAAGTTCGGTTGACTTTTTGATCGGAATTCCGTCAATGGCAACCCCTTTTGGTTTATTTTTCTTTAAATGCATGTCAATCTTTCGATCAATTCCATCCCGGTTAATAATCATTCTTAAGTGAGATTCCTCTTGATCAAGCATAATTACTTCCCGGTCTTTACTTCCTCTATGGGATTTTGTGGTCGCACAAAGGTAGACCCCCTCTAAAATGTTGGTCTTTCCCTGCGCATTGTCGCCATATAAAATATTGGCTCCTTTTGAAAATTCAATCGATAAATGTTGATAATTACGAAAGTTACTAAGTTCCAGAGATTTTACAATCATCCCGACACCAACTATCTAGTCTTACTGCTTTGCAATCTGAATCTGATTTCCTTCAAATTCAACTAAATCGCCATCGTATAATTTTTTTCCTCGCTGAATTTCCACTTTTCCATTCACTTTTACATAACCTTCTGTGATTACATCTTTCGCTTCCACACCAGATTCCACAAGACCAGCTGCTTTTAAAGCCTGACCTAATTTGATAAATTCATCACGTAATACGATTTTTTCCATCTTTTCTGCCTTCTTTCTCTTCTAGTTTGACGCTGCATTAAAGTTAACTGGAAGAAT
The DNA here is from genome assembly GCA_945787565.1 of uncultured Lachnospiraceae bacterium. Classification (GTDB taxonomy): domain Bacteria; phylum Bacillota; class Clostridia; order Lachnospirales; family Lachnospiraceae; genus Lachnoclostridium. Next base: position 12,147 of record CALZIE010000054.1, on the reverse strand, counting down.
CAAGTAAATATAAGTTTCGTCCTTGTCTTTAATAAAACATGGTGCCTTTGGATTAATCAGATAAAGAGTTACTTCTTCATCATCGATAACACGAAGTGCATCAATTAAAAACTTTGGATTGAAACCGATCAACATATCTTTTCCTTCTTTGGTGATATCAATCTCTTCATCCATGGAACCGATTGTTGAATTAATTTTTAACTCGATATTGTGATCATTAATTCCTAAAATGATTGGTTTTTTCTCGGTTTCTTTGATTAAAAGAGTCGCACGGTCAATACAGCTTAAAAATTCTTTTTTGTTAATGGTTACTTTTGTTTCATAATCTCCAGACAACATCTGGTTAATCTTGTAATATTCTCCCTCGATTAAACGGGATAATACAACGGTATCATCAAATTCAAATAAAATGTGTTTATCTGTGAAATATAAAAGAACTTCATCAGAGATTTCACCAGATAAAATCTTGCTCACTTCCACTAAAGTTTTACCTGGAACGATTACTTTAAGATCTTCATAATGTTCTTTAAGGTGAATCTTACGAATGGAGATTCGATGTCCATCAAGAGAAACAACTCTCATTTCATCCCCATTAATTTCAAAAAGTTCACCAGTCATAATCTTATTACTCTCATTATCGGAAATAGAGAATACAGTCTGACGGATCACTTCTTTTAATGTGAACTGGGATAATACAACAGCAGATTTCTTTTCAATGTTTGGTAGAGACGGGAACTCTTCTGCAGATTTTCCGGCAATTGTAAACTTCGCTTTTTCACAAGTAATGGTTGTCATAAATTTATCATCTGTTTCAACCGTTACATCACTATCAGGGAGTTTACGAATGATTTCAGAAAAAACTTTAGCATTAATCGCTACAGTACCGGTTGTTAACACATTACCTTTTACCATTGTTTCAATACCAAGTTCCATATCATTAGCAGTTAGTTTAATTCCGGATTCTGTAACCTGGATTACCATACATTCTAAGATTGGCATTGTTGATTTAGCCGGTACTGCTTTTAAGACAATGTTAACACTGTTTAGTAAGTCAGACTTTTTAGATGTGATTTTCATATTGTGTATAACTCCCTTCGAAAACTTTGCATATATAAATAATTAAAATAATTGTTAGTAATAGCCGTAGGGGCTGTTAATTTGTTAATAACTCGGGTTTGTCCATAAAAATCAAGGCTTTTCCCGAATAATAAGTATGTGAATAATTAAAAAACCATCCCGATCATACAATTTTTGTAAAACGATAAAAAATGAGTTATCAAAAGGCCGCTAACAGGTAAATCACACACTGTTCACGGCCAATTGTGGATGAAAGTGTATGTGTTTCTTCTATATTAATAGTGTTAGCATACCAAAACTGCATGTGGATTCACACAATACATCTTCTACCGATTTATTCAAGCCAAACACTATCGCTGAGGATTAATCTTCTTGATTAACACATCCATAGTGTTCTGTAAAGAGCTATCATTTTTCAGATCGCTTTCTACTTTATTACATCCGTGGAGAACCGTAGAATGATCGCGATTTCCCATACTTTTTCCCACATCTGTTAAAGACATGGAAGTTAGCTTTCGGCAAAGATACATCGCGATTTGTCTTGGGTAAGCAATATTACGGCTACGGTTATCTGAATAGATTTCAGCAGGAGTTGTCCCAAAATGTTCTCCAACGACTTCGACAATTAAGTCTAAGGTTACGGTCTTCTTATTATCTGGTGAAATCAGATCCTTTAACGCTTCTTCCGCTAGGATTACATCCACTTCTTTCTTCTTTAATCGAGATAAAGCAACGATTTTGGTAAGCGCGCCTTCGAGTTCTCGAATATTGGATTTGATATTGGAAGCGATATATTTCATAACTTCATCATCAATTGTAAGTCCGTCTAATTCTTCTTTTTTCTTTAAAATTGCCATTCTTGTCTCATAATCCGGAGACTGGATATCCACAGTAAGACCCCATTCAAAACGGGAACGAAGTCTTTCTTCTAATGTTAAGATATCTTTTGGCGGTTTATCAGATGAAATAATGATCTGCTTTTTGGATTCATGCAGGGTATTGAACGTATGGAAGAATTCTTCCTGTGTACGTTCCTTACCGATAATGAACTGAATATCATCGATTAGCAGAACATCAATATTTCTATATTTTTCACGAAACTCAGTTGGTGTGGTATCCGCATTACGAATGGATTCGATCAATTCGTTTGTGAATTTCTCACTTGTTACGTATAACACTTTTGAGTTAGGATTCTGGTCTAAAATATAGTGTGCAATGGAATGCATTAAGTGTGTTTTTCCAAGACCAACACCACCATAGATAAACAAAGGGTTATAAATTTCAGCAGGGGATTCCGCTACGGCTAACGATGCAGCATGTGCTAAGTTATTATTCGCACCAACCACAAATGTATCGAACGTATATCTCGGATTTAAATAGGAGAGACTCTCGTTCTTAATCTTATTGGCGGTTACCTGAGATGTTTTTTCCTCTTGTTTTGTCTGGCTTAATAGAATAAATTCGATCTCATAATCTTTGTTGATAACCTCTGCGATTGCAGTTTTTAGAAAAAGTCCGTACTTATTACGGATAAAATCTAAACTGTTCGCACCGATCTTTGTGTCATCCACCGCTAACTTTATGACATTGTCCTTCACATCATAAACCTTTAACGGCAGTAACCATGTCTTATAGGAAACTTCCGTAACATTATATTCGATCTTAAGATATTCTAATATTTCATTCCATTTTTCTTGAATTAAGCCCTTCATAAAAAAACCGTACCTTTCTATATATAAATAAGATCATTTAGCATATAAAAATAAAAGCCAATGCATAGCCGATAAGTTATCCACATATGCACGCTTATTGTGGGTGTAATCGTACGAGGAAAGAAATATTACATTAGAATGAATATCCTTGACTACCATTACAAAAATCCATACACATATAATATATAACATCTTTGTGGATTTTTCAATCATTAATATTCGATAATGAACATAACTTTCTGATTTGTACGCAGGTTATTAACAATATGCACGATTTTATAAACAGTATGTGCATAAAAAAATAAAAATTATCAACGCCAAAAAACATTAATATTTCAGCTATATTTTTGACATGATTTCAAAAAAATACACACAATTAAACAAAGTTATCCACAAGTTATCCACTTCCTGTGGATAACTTGTGGTAATTAATAAACATTGGTTCACAACAAAAATAATTATAAAAAAAACGGTGGAAATTGTTCTGCAGGGGCTGGGGATAGCCTAATCTGTGCAAACTGATCCAATATTCGCGACGTTTTGAAACTTTAAAAAACGACTAAAATCCATAAAATTTCTCCTTTTTCTAAAAGTGAAACGACAAATTCCCTTATATAATAGGAAGAGGGGGTGCTGGTTGGACATTTTGCTTACCACTTCCTCTTACAAATACATTTTTGATGATTATTTTTCAAATGGCACGGGTATACTTAGAAAGTGGAGAATATGGAAAGTTAGGTTAATTCAATCTTTGCTCCCAGTTTTTTTATTTGGGAAAAGCAAATATTTACTTGACGTGGCCTGGCTTTACGAATATAATGGTAATGCTATTTAAAATAGAGGAAATAGGCTTACCAGATACGTTTGGTATACTAAAAGGAGGTGTAATCACATGAAAATGACATTCCAGCCTAAAAAGAGATCTAGAGCGAAAGTACACGGTTTCAGATCCAGAATGAGCACAGCTAACGGCAGAAAAGTATTAGCTGCTAGAAGAGCAAAAGGAAGACATAAATTATCAGCTTAGGTCGCAGTATTGTGACCTTTTCTTCTAATTTAGGGGTAATTTATTTTTTTTCGACAGAATACGAGACTTGCAAAAGACAATCGTATGAAAAAGAAAGCAGAAAACGCTCGGTTTTCGTAGGGAGATTTTGAACATTGTCAGAATCATTAAAGAACAGTCAAGAATTTAGTGTTGTTTACAGAAACGGGAAATCATATGCAAATAAGTATTTGATTATGTACATTGTTAAGAATAATTTATCAAGGAACCGTATTGGAATTTCTGTAAGCAAGAAGGTTGGTAACAGTGTCGTAAGACATCGTGTTACCAGATTGATTAGAGAGAGCTACCGATTGAATGAAACTACATTTAACACTGGGTTAGATATTGTAGTGGTAGCGAGAGCAGGGGCAAAAGGTAAGGGGTACCGTGAAATCAACAGTGCTATGTTACACCTAGCAAAATTGCATCATATTTTAAAAGAAAAGATGATTGTTAATGATGAAACGAATACTAATACGCTTAGTTAAAATATATCGAAGATATCTCTCCCCACTAAAAGGGAGGGCTACTTGTATTTATGTACCTACCTGCTCGCAGTATGCGCTGGAAGCAATAGAAAAGTATGGCGCAGTCAAAGGAACATATCTTGCCGTAAGAAGAATTTTAAGATGTCATCCATTTCACAAGGGCGGTTACGACCCAGTGCCTTAGGGTGGCTTTTTAGAATACCTATAAATAGGTAGGCATTAAGGAGGAAGATCACTTGAATCTACTGTTTTTAACACAGCAGGGCGGCTTTTTAGGACCGTTCGCCTGGGTTATGGGAATTATCTTAGATGCAATCTATAAATTTGTAGGATTATTCGGAATCCACAATATTGCATTATGTATTATCCTATTTACATTCGTTACAAGGATGTTAATGCTTCCATTAACAATTAAACAGCAGAAATCCGCAAAACTATCTTCTAAAATGAATCCGGAGTTAACAAAGATCCAGGCCAAGTATAAAGGCAAGAAGGATCAGGAATCCATGAGAAGACAGCAGATGGAGATGCAGGAAGTATATGATAAGTATGGAACAAGTCCAATGGGCGGTTGTCTTCCATTATTAATCTCACTTCCAATCATGTTTGCGTTATATCGTGTAATCTATGCAGTGCCAGCATATATCAATGATGTTGGGGATTTATATTACACAGTTGCAAATCACATTCAGGGTATTGATGGCTATGTAAACTTAATTACAACATTTATTTCAGAACATGCAGTAGCTGTTTCCACTTCAGGTTTTTCTGAAATGGCAAACGGTGTCATTGATTCAAAGCATTTAGTAGATATTTTCTCTAAATTCAATTCGAGTCAGTGGGATGCGTTTACATCCTTAGCGCAAGTACAGAATATCCTACCAGACATTAAGGGAGCCGTTGATGAAATCATTCATGTGAATGCGTTCTTCGGAAACTTAAATATCTTAGATAATGCAGGCTATACATTCCCTGGAATCTTAATTCCAATCTTAGCCGCAGGTTCTCAGTTATTACAGGGTAAATTAATGTCAAGCAATAATAATACAGCTGCTGATGTTGACAATCCAGCTGCACAGAGCATGAAGACAATGAATACCGTGATGCCACTTGTATCTGGTGTATTCTGTATGTTCCTTCCAATCGGTGTAGGTCTTTACTGGGTGGCAGGTTCTGTTTTCCAGATCGTTCAGCAGTTATTAATTAATCGCTACATGGACAAGGTAGACCTTGATGAGATGATCGAAAAGAATGTTGCAAAATCCGCAAAGAAGAAAGAAAAATACGGAATCGCGACAGGTAATAAGATGGCGGAAGTAGCTAAAACAACAACCAAATCCATTGCAGTAAATGCATCCCAGACTTCTAATAAGCAGGTTAAGAGCAATGTATCATCCAATTATAAAAGGGGCGACGTATCTTACGATCCAGGAAGTATAGCGTCGATTGCTAATATCCTTAGGAACAAGGATAGTGACAAGGGGGATAATTAAACATGGAAGATTGGAAAGAGTTTACGGGCAAAACGGTAGATGACGCGCTGACTGAAGCTTTAATCAAGCTTGAGACAACCAGTGAAAATATAGAATATGAAGTTATCGAAAAAGAATCGAAAGGTCTTTTAGGAATGTTCAGTAAACCGGCTAAGATTCGTGTAAAGCTTAAATTCAGTATTGAAAAAGTCGCAAGGAGCTTCTTAGATAAAGTATTTAATGCCATGGGCATTGATGCAAAAGCGGAAGTGATTTACGATGAAGCAGGTCAGAATGTAGATATCAATATTGTCGGGGATGATATGGGCGTGCTGATCGGTAAAAGAGGACAAACTCTTGATTCCTTACAGTATCTGACTAGTCTTGTGATCAACAAGAATAAGGAAGGATATTTAAAGGTAAAACTGGATACTGAGAATTACCGTGAACGTCGCAAGGAAACGCTTGAGAATCTGGCAAAGAATATTGCGTTTAAGGTAAAAAGAACACATAAACCGGTATCCTTAGAACCAATGAATCCATATGAAAGAAGAATCATTCATTCTGCACTACAGAATGATAAGTATGTGGAGACGCATAGTGAAGGGGAAGAACCATATAGAAAAGTTGTGGTTACGCTGAAAAAAGGCGTAAAGGACTATTCTAACAATAGAATTTCTTCAAACAGGGAATCAGGCTCTGTAAAGAAATATCAGAATCAAAATAAAAAAGATTTTACCAAAAAGTATGGTGGCAACACTAAGGATTACAGCACAGACTATAAGAAAGACTATGCTGCATACTTAGAGCAGAAAGCCGCAGCGAAAGCGGCTGAAGTGGCAAAAGCTGAAGCTGAGGTAAAATAAAACGGATTAGGGCTGTTATATAAGTCATTTTTGACTTGTGCAACAGCCCTATTCTCATTATAATGCTAATTAGTGCAATAAAATAACAAATCCCATTCTTATAAAAGAATGCTGCGAGATGCAGTGGATGAGAGAGAAAAAATAAGGATGGTTAGAAAAGAAAGGGCATATTGCCAGAGGAGTTATTCATGAAATCAGATACCATAGCTGCGATCGCAACCGCACTTAGTAATGCGGGAATCGGCATAATCCGAATCAGCGGAAAAGATTCCATTGCGATTGCAGATCAAATATTTAAAACAAAGTCCGGAAGAAAAGTATCCGATATGGAAAGCCATACCGTACACTATGGACATATTGTGGATGACGGGACTGTAATTGATGAAGTCATGCTTTTAGTGATGAAGGCGCCAAGAAGTTATACAATGGAAGACAGCGTGGAGATTGACTGTCACGGCGGCATCATTGTAACGAAGAAGGTATTAGAGACTGTAATTCGTCATGGGGCGAGACCTGCAGAGCCAGGAGAGTTCACAAAGCGTGCCTTCTTAAATGGAAGAATCGATCTGTCCCAGGCAGAGGCAGTCATTGACATTATCCATGCAAAGAACGATTTATCCCTTAAGAACTCGATGAGACAGTTAAGGGGAAATGTATTAACAAAGATCAAGGATATCAGAAGTAATATCCTATTAGATGTGGCATTTATCGAAGCTGCTCTTGATGATCCCGAGCATATCAGCTTAGAGGGCTTCAATGATAAATTAAGTACGAATGTAAGTGCGAACTTAAAGTCCTTAAATCATCTTCTTGCATCTGCAGATAACGGAAGAATGATTAAGGAAGGCATCCAGACCGTTATCTTAGGAAAACCGAATGCAGGAAAGTCATCCCTAATGAATTTGTTAGTGGGAGAAGATCGTGCCATCGTAACCGATATTGCAGGGACTACCCGTGATACATTAGAGGAAACTATTCAATTAAATGGAATTTCTTTAAATGTGATTGATACCGCAGGAATTCGCGAAACCGAGGATGCAGTGGAAAAAATTGGTGTGGAGAAAGCAAAGAAATCCGCTTCGGAAGCCGATCTTATCATCTATGTAGTAGATGCATCCGTTCCGCTTGATCAGAATGATTATGAGATTATTGAGTTCATCCAAGATAAAAAAGCGATTGTTCTGTTAAATAAATCCGACTTAACATCTGTCATTGATGATGTTACTATTAAAGAGCTAACAAAAAAAGAAGTCATTCGAATTTCAGCAAAAGAGAATACCGGGATTGAGATTATGGAGAAGACCATTACATCCATGTTCTTTAAAGGGGATATTGAATTCAATGATGAAATATATATTACGAGCATCCGCCACAAAGCTGCGCTTGCAGAGGCCATTAAGAGCTTAGAGCAGGTAAATGAAAGCATCCTTATGGGAATGCCCGAAGATTTCTATTCGATTGACTTAATGAATAGTTATGAGGTTCTTGGAACCATTATTGGTGAGTCCGTAGATGAAGATTTAGTTAATACCATATTTAAAGAGTTCTGTATGGGGAAATAAACGAGAATCGTTGTAGAAGGAACTCCCTTGGCCACTAGGTGGCGGCTCCTAAACAGGAGAGTGGGGGAATTAGAAAAGAGGATAAGAAAATGTCTTATGTTTATGAAAGTTATGATGTTGCAGTAGTAGGCGCGGGTCATGCTGGATGTGAAGCAGCACTTGCCTGTGCAAGATTAGGTTTAAATACCGTTATGTTTACCGTAAGTATGGATAACATTGCGTTAATGCCATGTAACCCGAATATCGGGGGAACATCCAAAGGTCATCTTGTAAAAGAGATTGATGCGCTTGGCGGTGAGATGGGAAAGAATATCGATAAGACCTATATTCAGTCTAAGATGTTAAACCGCTCAAAAGGTCCTGCGGTACATTCTCTTCGTGCCCAGGCAGATAAGCAGGATTACAGCCGTGAGATGCGCCGTATTGTAGAGAATACAGATAACCTGACTATTAAACAGGCGGAAGTAACAAAGATTTTAGTCGAGGGGGATCAGGTTACTGGAGTTGAGATTTATTCCGGTGGCATTTATCCATGTAAAGCAGTTGTATTATGTACCGGTGTATATTTAAAGGCAAGATGCATTTACGGGGAAGTAAGCCATTATACCGGACCAAATGGACTTCCATCCGCAAATTATTTAACGCAGTCTTTAAAGGATCTTGGAATCGAGATGTACCGTTTTAAGACAGGTACACCAGCAAGAATTGATAAGCGTTCCATTGATTTTTCTAAAATGGAAGAACAGTTCGGAGATGAGGAAGTGGTACCATTTTCCTTTACCAATACAGCGGAGGATATTAAGAAGGAGCAGGTATCTTGTTGGTTAACTTATACGAATGAGAAGACACATGAAATCATTCGTGAGAATATCCATCGTTCTCCATTATATTCAGGAGCAATTGAAGGAACCGGACCAAGATATTGTCCATCCATTGAAGATAAGGTTGTAAAATTCGCAGATAAGAATCGCCATCAGGTATTTATCGAGCCAGAAGGCAATTATACGAATGAAATGTATATCTCTGGTATGTCCAGTTCCCTTCCGGAAGACGTGCAGTATGCAATGTACCGCTCCGTTCCAGGACTTGAAAATGCAAAGATTACAAGAAATGCATACGCCATTGAATATGACTGTATCAATCCAATGCAGTTAAAGCCAACTCTTGAATTTAAAAAGATCAGCGGTTTATTTAGTGGCGGTCAGTTTAACGGAAGCTCAGGCTATGAAGAAGCAGCTGCTCAGGGGCTTATTGCGGGTATTAATGCGGCTATGAAGCTACTTGATAAGGAACCAGTCATCTTAGATCGTTCAGAAGCCTATATCGGCGTTTTAATTGATGATTTAGTAACAAAGGAAACACATGAGCCATATCGTATGATGACTTCCAGAGCGGAATACCGTCTGATCTTAAGACAGGATAATGCAGATTTAAGATTAACCAAGATTGGTCACCGTGTTGGCTTAATCCCAGAAGATCGTTATGAAAAGCTGTTACAAAAAGAGCAGATGATTAAAGAGGAAACAGAACGTCTTGAAAAAACTCCTCTTGGCGGAGCAAAGGAAGTACAGGAAATCTTAGAATCTTTAGGAACGACTACTTTAAAGACCGGAATCACATTAGCAGAACTGATTCGTAGACCAGAGCTAAATTATGATATGATCGCACCTCTTGATAAGGAAAGAAAAGAGCTTCCAAGAGACGTCATCGAACAGGTTGATATTAATATTAAATATGAAGGTTATATCAAGCGTCAGATGCATCAGGTTGAGCAGTTTAAGAAGTTAGAAGGCAAGAAGATTCCGGATACGATTGATTATGATGATATTCCATCCCTTCGTATAGAAGCAAGACAGAAGTTAAAACAGATCAAGCCAATCTCCGTTGGACAGGCATCCCGTATCTCAGGTGTATCCCCTGCTGATATTTCGGTAATTCTGGTATACTTAGAACAGCAAAGAAGAAAGTAAGAAGAGGACCTTATGAGAGATAATAAGATATTAAGAAAAGGACTTGAAGATCTTAACATTGAACTGCATGAAACACAGTTTGAGCAGCTTGAACAGTATTATGATCTTTTAATTGAATGGAATTCCTTTATGAATCTGACAGCCATCACAGAATATGAAGAAGTGTTAACAAAGCATTTCTTAGACAGTTTAGCACTTGTAAAAGCGATTCCGTTAGGTGGTAAGAAACGAGTACTAGATATGGGAACAGGAGCTGGATTTCCAGGCATTCCATTAAAGATCGCATTTCCGGAATTAGAAATCGTGCTGATGGATTCTTTAAATAAGAGAATTAAGTTCTTAAATGAAGTAATTAATCAGTTAGGCTTAACAGGAATTACTGCAATTCATGGAAGAGCGGAAGAAGCGGGAAGAAGAGAAGAGTACCGTGAGCAGTTTGATCTGTGTGTATCCAGAGCCGTAGCAAGATTAAGTTCTTTAGCAGAGTTTTGTATTCCATTTGTAAAGTGCGGTGGAAAATTCATTCCTTATAAATCTGGAAAAGTGGAAGAAGAATTAGAGGAATCTATCTATGCAATCGAAGTGCTTGGCGGAAAAGTAAAAGAAACCGTAAGCTTTTCTCTTCCAGAATCGGATATGGACCGTACTTTAGTCGTAATTGATAAAGTGAAGAAAACAATGCCATGCTATCCAAGAGCGGGCGGAAAGCCATTAAAGGCACCATTAATGAAAAAATCAAAATAGAGTGAATAACAGGAATCTTCGCAGACAGCATGATATTGGTAGCAATAGAACGGCTAGAAGCGAAGATTTTTGTTTATAATCCATTTTTTATAACGAAAGATTAGCTGTAAAAAAAATTTCCAAATGGCATCTAGATAGAATATGAGTGAAAAACCTAATATTAAAAAGGAGGAAAGCCGATGTACATATATGGAGTACTGAAAAATTCAAATGAAGAATTAACCGATATTCATAATCTTTTTAATCAGATATATCAGGATACTGAAAAATGGGAACCATCTAAACACGAAGGAAATACCATATATGCGGTGGTTTATGAAAAAAATCAGGCTGTGGCCGCAGGCGCTATTGTATTTCAGGATGATGATAAGGCACAGATTACACAGGTATTTGTACAGGAGGAAAAGCGAGGACAGAAGTATGGGGATATGGCACTTCGTATGCTTCTTACTCATGCATTTCAGAAGGGAATCAATCGTGTCAATGCATTTCCAAATAGTAAAACCACAGGATTTTTTGTGAAGATGGGATTTTTAAAGACAGAGAATGGATATGCAATCGAAGAGAAGGATTTTATACCACCGTGTCACCGAAAATAACAACAAATAATTGGTATTTTCTACTTTTAAAATGCACAAAATTGTTATATGATAGGTATATCGGTAAAAGTTTGAAATAATAAATTTTAGTATGAAGAATGAATTAACTTACTATGGAGTGTTATCTTTATGGAACATATTAACAATGAATGTGAACGATGGAAAGAGAAATTAGATGATGCACTTTCATATATAGGTGAGATGAAAGCAAACCTGAATTTAAGGAGAAGACAGTTCGAAGAGGAGCAGTGTGAACTTTTAACACAGGCGGATGGGATCAGGTTACAGCTAGAAAATCATCTTGCAGGAAAAGAAGGATGTCCGGAAACATTTTCTCAAGATCAATCAAAAGATGACAGTGAGAATCATAAGAAACTGATGAGTGAGTTAGAGCATTTAAAAGATAAATTAGATGAAGTAACGAAGCAGCACGAAGATCTTATAAAAGAGCAGAAAAAACTTGAAAACTTATATGAATGTACACTTCGGTTTGAACAGTACCAGAGCATCTATTATGAAGAAAATTCACAGAACAATTCAATTTTTAAGCTTAACACTCCGGAAAAGTTGGGCAAGAAGATTTTGCATACACAGGAGATTGAGCGAAAG
>CALZIE010000053.1 GCA_945787565.1 uncultured Lachnospiraceae bacterium | reverse complement strand
GGAGAGAGTGCTATCTTGTCATCTGCTGCCTTGCAAAGAGCTTCAAAGTACTCTGCATTGAGGTATGGATTATAGTTTCCAATTAACAGATATGTATTGCTATCAAATGCATTTGCTCCTAAATAATTGCTTCCGTCATTGGTGTAAAGAGCGGTCAGTGCCTGCTGATATCCTTCGCTGTTGCTTGCAGTTCCTTTATCGAAGATTGGTGCGCTCTTAAAGTCTCCATAGAAGCCCATAAATGGGATGGATAAATCAGAAGTCGTTCCTTCTGTATCTAAGAATACAAAACCATCGATAAATTCACCATTTGCGAAGTTCTCTAAGTACTCTTTTACATCATCAGATAATGTAATGGTTACTTCAACAGAAGCATCTTCTCCTGCTGGTACTTCTAGTACAGAGATTGCATTTCCCTGTGCATCCTTATACGTAACATCAACATATGTTGAAATATCAAATGGAGTAGCTCCGATTAAATACTCATCTAATCCTGCATTAACAAGGCTTTCTGTTAATACACTAGCATTTAATGCATAGCTGATTGCGGATCCGGATACATTCTTTACATGGAATTCTTTTGTGAATACGCCTACCTTTGCTGCATCATCACCAAGATTTAATTTTGGACGCTGATTTTCTTCTGTAGCATCATCTACGTAAAGATAAGCTCCTGTTTCTACTGCCTTATATACATTTACAATACCACTGCCCTGCTGACGTGGAGAATAGTAAGTTCCCTCTGTTCCATTTGCACCATTCATAGCTGGGTCTGCTGTACTCATTAATAAGGCATTTGCTAATTCGGATACTTCTGTTGCACTTAATTCTCCGAACTTAGCCTGTCCTTCTGCAGATGTAATATACTGTTTTACAAGTGCGAAGCAGCCTGCAACATGAGGAGCTGCCATAGAAGTACCATTCATAGAAGTATACTCATCAAATGGATAGGTAGAATAGATATTCTGACCTGGTGCTGCAATTTCTGGCTTTAACTTCAAGTCTGGTGTAACACCCCAGGAAGAGAAAGCTGACATATTTCTTGCTAAACTTGTTGGGAAAGATGCTATCTCATCGGTTGGAGTGATATAGCCTTCTGTATCAGCAAGCAGATAATTCTGTGCATCCTCTGCTGTAATGAAAACTGCTGGGATTAAATAGTCCTGGATAGACATATTGAGTGTTCCAGCCTGGTTGTTATAAACAACGATTGCTACTGCACCATGATTATATGCCGTTACAAGTTTTTCATTGAATGAGATTGTTCCACGTTTTACTACTGCGATTTTTCCTGCCACATCTAGTTCTGCATAATCTGCGTCCTCACCAACTCCTGGTACTACAACATAGGAAATGGCGCTTCCGCTAATTGCACTTCCACTAACTGCGCTTCCGCTGACTGCCTGAAGAGATGAAAATAGAGGCTGTCCATCTTGTGCACTTTCTGAATAAGAGATCTTAACTCCATTTACTTCAAAATAAGCGGAACGTGCTGCTGAATTATAGACTGCTGCAACGGATGTAGATGCTGCATAAGTGGAAGGAGATCCAACAACAGAAGTATCCGGATTGGAGCTTAATGCATAACCACTTAACTCATTGTTATAGGAAGAATTGTAAGAGTTGCCGGCTGACACTGACATCAATACACCTGCATTGCTTACATTATCATAAACTCTCTCTACTACCTCATTTTCTTCTGTGCTGAATCCACTGCTAGATCCAAGACTCATATTGATAACATCTGCACCAAGTGCAACTGCATCGTCTAATGCTGCAATAATATCTGATGTATAAGCACCGCTTGATTTATCAGAGAATACTTTCATAGCAAAGATCTGTGCTTCTGGTGCAACACCTGTTACTCCATCATCATCCCCTTCGCTTGCTGCAGCTGTACCAGCTACATGGGTACCATGACCATTTCCATACTCTGTAACTGATTCCGATGTTGGATTTACATCGGTATCCTTGTCTGCATAATCATATGCATAAGGAATCTTCTCGCTTATATAGACAGCATCTGCTGATGTTACACCAGAATTCAAGGTGCCTGCATTGCTTAATACGTCCTGAAGAGTTTCCTTTGTATACTTTGGATCTTCCGGAGCCACCTTAAATCCCTGGTGATTGGTATCCATACCTGTATCTACGATTGCAATTACGGTTCCTTGTCCTTTATAGTCAAGGTCCCAGCAGGAATCGGAGCCGATCATTGGATTACTGGATTCCATAACAGGATCATCTAACAGATAGCAACCACTTACAAATGCATTCTTAACCTGATCTAATTGCTGGATCTTCTCAAGCATGCTATACTTCACTTTTACAGCAAATCCATTTAATACTGTTGTGTAGCTGTAGACTGGTTCTAATACTGTCCTTTCTTTCTGGATAGACTGAATCTGCTGTAACACCTCTGCCTGGCCCTCTAATAATGCTTCCTTTTTCTCTAATGCTTCTGGTGTCGTTACATACTTTTCAAATCCAGCTTCATCAACTGCCATAAAGCTTGCCTGGCTTGCTTCATAGTCAGCGACTAATGGTTCATCCTTTAATTCTACAATAACTGTAACTTCTTCATCTGCTGCATATTCCTGAATTCCTTCTTTTGTATCAAGTGTAACTTTCTGTTCTTCTACGGTTCCATCTGCCTTCTCAAACTGATAAGAGCCGTTTTGTTCATCTGCCGCTTCCGCAACTGCCACATTACTTGCATTAACCTGTGCCAGTATCAAAGCGAGCACTAAAAACAGTGCAATAGACCTCTTTTTCTTCATATTCTCCCTCTCTTCTTAGTTTTTTCTATACTATCCTTCCTGCCACATAAGAATCTCTTGCCTTAGCAGCATCCTTATTCTGATGGAACAGCCAGAAAATAAGAAAATGCGCAAGTAAGTTCTATCATTCTTGCGCGACCTGAAGTTTAATATACATGACTCGTTACAACTATGATTTGAACAACAAAACATTGGAATTACTTGAATACGTCATTGTATTAATGTAGAAATATGATATTTACCTTATTTTAACATTTCGTGATATCTTGCACAATATGTTTTATTATGGAATACGCAGAAATAAAAGTAAAAATATATTAATGTTTTTTCGCAGTTTTTTGTGCACGTTTTACATTCTATTGCGATTACTATTTTCTATTTCCTAATTTTATTGTTTATTTTTACCATTTTTTATTTGCTATTTGCCAATTATTTTGATGAATTTTAACATTTATTATTGCTTTTCATTGATATTTTCTGCTTTTTATCTGTTTTGGAGTCTTGCCGGTTATTCTTTTACAAATCTGTGTATAGTAACTGGAACTTGAAAAACCAGTCTGATAAGCAATCTCGGTAATTGTTTCTTCCCCTTTAAGCAATAATGGGATGCTCTTCTCAATCCGATATCGAAGAATGTATTCGAAAATAGTCTGTTTCAGTTCCCCCTTAAACAGCTTGCAGCACTCTCCTTTACTAATTCCACAGGCTTTTGCAATATCCGCTAATGTGATTTCTGCTGCATAATGGTCGTGAATATATTGGAGGATTACTTTCAGCCGCTCAATCTGAGGACCATCCTGTATTTCTGTCTGCGTGATTTCCTCTTTTAAGTTTTGATATAGCGAAATCCAGATTGCGGTCAACTCATTCTGAATCTCCATTTCATACAGTTCCTTTTTTTCTTCATAAAGCCTATGTACCGACAGCAGGCTGTCCAATATCTTTCTATGTTCTTGATTTTCCCTGCTTAAAAAAAGAGAACTGATCTTTTTCTTATTTACAATCGGACTCACATATTTCTGATAGATGCTGCTGTTCTCATGTCCATATAACAGCACGGGATCAAATACGACCGCAAACCAAGTGCAGTCCTCCGCTCTTGCCAGTCTCCCCGCATGCAGATTATTGGAATTCACAAACACCGCATCTTTGGGATGCAACACATAAGTGTTTTCATTTACCTGATATTCCATTGTCCCCTTCAGGCAATATAAAAACTCAATCTCCTTATGCCAGTGACATCCAATCGAAGCATCCTCATATAAAGAGAGCTTTGAACTGGCAATTTCCAACGGAAAAGACAGATTTCCATGTTCTTTGATTTCTTCTAGATCTTTCGTTATCACTACTTTATGCTTCAATGCCTTTTATCCTCCTGCCATCTATTTCACTCTCGCTTCTTTCTTGTATCTTACCATAAGATATTGATAAAAAATACCATTATTTTTATAGTTTTATGTTTTTAAACCCATTATACTGATACTCGTCATTTTAAGACATAAATAGACTTACGAGGTACGACAACATGCCAAAGCAAGACATACTGCCTAGAATCACTAGTTTCCTTCTAGGCGTCTTTACCCTGTACTTCGGTGTTGCACTGGGCATCCCGTGTAAAATCGGAGTTGGAACCAATGATGCGCTGTCCCTTACCTTACAGGGCATCACCAAACTTCCGCTTGGAATTGCCTCCATCTTAATCAGTACGTTCTTTCTCCTGCTTCAGATTCTGATTGCTGGAAAAGATTTTAAGAAAAAGCAATTTTTCCAAATGGGATATATACTTTTCGGCGGTTTTCTATTAAACTTATTTACATATTATGTGATAAATGGCATTGTAATAAGAAATACTATATCTGGCATTGCCCTATATCTAGTTTCCATTGTGATTAAGGCAGTCGGAGTATGCCTGATTTTAAAATCAGATATCGTAATGACTCCGCTAGAAGGTTTATGTACAGTTATCGCTGACCAGCTTTCCATGCGTATGGGCACCATACGACAGCTTGCAGATGTGCTTTTTATTAGTGTCATTCTGATTCTTGGGTTTACAATCCACTCTGATATCACCATCGGTATTGGCACTATATTAGACCTCGTCTTTTTCGGTCCAATTCTAAATATGTTTGAAAAACCGATGAATACAATATTATTTAAGGAGAAGAATAATGAACAGACAAATCTATCACAATCCAATCCTACATGCTGATTATAGTGATCCGGATGTTATTCGTGTTGGGGATGATTTCTTTATGGTAGCCTCTAGTTTCAATCATACCCCTGGTGTTCCTGTGCTCCATTCTAAAAATCTAGTAGACTGGAGATTAATCAATTACGTATTTGACACCATTCCTTTCGAGCGCTTCTTGGATGTACAGCATGGACATGGTGCATGGGCTCCAAGCATTCGTTATCATGACGGACTTTTCTACTGCATTATCCCATTCCCTGATGAAGGAATTTACATAAGCTCCACTGCTGATCCATTCGGTACCTGGAGCGATTTATGGTGTCTGATTCCGGGAAATGGAATCATTGATCCATGCCCAATCTGGACAGAAGACGGTCACTGCTATATGGCCACTGGCTTTGCTAAATCTAGAATCGGATTCAACAGCTGCATCGGTGTATACGAAGTAAGTCCTGACTTAAAAACCCAGCTCAGTGACTATACAATCGTCTATGACGGACATAATGACAATCCAACAATCGAAGGTCCTAAATTCAATGTTCGAAATGGATATTATTATATTATGGCTCCTGCAGGAAGTGTAAAAACAGGCTGGCAGGTTGCATTAAGAAGCCAGAATATCTACGGTCCCTATGAATCAAAGATTGTTCTGATGCAGGGCGATACTAAGGTAAATGGCCCTCACCAGGGTGCTCTGATCGACTTAGATGATGAAGATAACTGGGCATTTATTCATTTCCAGGATAAGAAATGCTACGGACGTATCGTTCATCTGCAGCCTGTAACCTGGTCTAATGACTGGCCAATCTGTGGCTCCTGCCGTGATCCACTTCTTGCAGGCACTCCGGTAGAAAGTCACGCTTACCCACTAGATATAAAAAGTGACTTTTTCATTCCAACCAATGATGATTTTAAATCAGACAAGCTCTCTTTAATCTGGCAAACACCTGCTAATAAAAAAGATGGTTGGTATGAACTTAAGGATGGGCTTTCTCTTTCCTGTTACTATCACGATGAGCCTTCCTATCAGGCACTAAATCTGACACCGAACCTATTCTTACAGAAACTTGCTTATGAAGATTTCATCGTTTCCACCAAAGTCTCCCTTTCCTTTATGCAAGAAGGCGACGAAGCCGGTCTTTGTATTATGGGACAGGATTATGGATATCTTTGTGTACGCTATGAAAATGGAGAGCATGTGCTTTATCTTGCGGATGGATCCTTTGGTAATCCAAACGATCACTACGAAAAAATCACAACCTTACTTGATAACGAAGTAACGTTCCACCTTACCTTTAAAGGACCAAACAGTTATCATTTTGCTTATAATAATATCACTCTTTCTAAGGAGTTTATCGCAGCGCCTGGGCGCTGGATTGGCACAAAAGTCGGTATTTATGCAAAAGGGCTTGCAAAGAGTAGCGGAAAGGCTGTCTTTAAAAACTTTATGATGGAAGAAATCCACTAGGATCTACACGTCAATTTTAAATTAAGTGACTTTGCCACTAAAAAAGGGCTTTCGCATAAAGCGAAGCCCTTTCTATATTTTTCACAAAACGGATAGGAAGCCTTTCTTGACTCCATATCTGTTTTTTCTTTACCCTATCTTATATGAATAAACGCTCCGGCTCATATAAGTATACTTTCTTGGATGGAATAGCTGCTAAAATAATGCTGCATATTGTATCAATCGTATCAGAATCCAAATCTGCATACAACGGGAGTACTAAAATTCGTTCTGTCACCCAAGAGGCAATCGGTGTCTCTGTCTTTTTTACCTTCCCCTGATAACACGGAAATGAACTAGTAAGCGGATAAAAATATTTTCTTGGATAAATACTATGTTCATTCAGTTTTTTACATAATTCATCTCTAGTGATTCCTGCCTTTTTCTCGTCTATGATAACTGGAAAATACGCGTAATTTATTTTAACACTTTCTTTTCCACTCACTAGACTAAGTCCATCTATATCCTCTAAGAATGCATGATAATGTTCTGCCACCTGTTTTCTCTTTGCAATCTCTTCTTCTACATGACGTAAATTACAGATTCCCATTGCGGCCTGAAACTCATTCATCTTTGCATTGCCGCCGATTGTCTGTGGCTGTCCATCTTCTGAAATTCCAAAATTCCTAATCCGATGTAGCTTTTCCCTAAGCTTTAAATCATGAAATGTAACAGCGCCACCCTCAATCGTATTAAATACCTTTGTTGCATGGAAACTAAATATCGATGCATCACCGAAACTTCCCACGCCTCTTCCTTCATATGTTTCTCCGAATGCATGCGCCGCATCATAAATTACTTTTAGATTATGTTTCTTTGCAATCCGATCAATTTCTCTTACATCACATATATTTCCATACACATGAACCGGAACGATTGCGACCGTATCTTTCGTAATTAACTTCTCAATCTGCTCCGGATTAATTGTCAGATCATCATTTTTAATATCACAAAAAACAGGTTTCAGACCACTTCTTACAATTGCATGGGTGGTAGATGCAAATGTAAAGGGCGTAGTAATCACTTCTCCTCCTGGCTTAAGGTCCATCACCTGCAAAGCTGCTTCTAAGGCTGTATGTCCATTGGTAAAAAGCATAATATCTTTTACTCTAAGATACTCTCTAAGCTGCTTCTCTAACTCATTATGTAATTTTCCCATATTCGTAAGGATATGAGAATCCCATATCTGCCTAATTTCAGAAACATATTCATCAAAATCCGGCATAGAGGATTGTGTTACATAAATACTCTTTTCCATAAGTCATCCCACCTTTTCAATAATTGTTTTGTCTAATGACCCCAATTATCAATTATGACACTCTTTATGGCATTTGCTATCGTTTTCACATCTCATCCCTTTATCCCCAAAATAAAATTAAGACGTGGACGATAAAAGCATCTCCATATAGTTAGTTTCCCCGCTCTTTTCTCTTATAAACTTTGCTCCGTGCTTACTATAAAAGCATATTGCCACATTATTATTCTTATCCACTTCCAGCCCTATCTTTTTAAAGCCTTCGCACCTCGCATGTTCTTCCATCTTACTTAGTAGTTTCTCACCTACTCCATTCTTTCTATATTCGGGCAATACTGCAAGTAATGATATATATGCCGTCTGTGTAATCTGATCATTCATATAATAACTAATGAATCCGATTATCGTTCCTTCCTTTTTGGCGACATACAGCTCCCCATATTCATTTAACTTTCTAGCATAATCCCCCAGATTCTTTACTCTTGTATGCAACTCCGGTACAAACGAAGTGTCAAACAGCTTCACTATATCGTTCACATCCGCTGTCCCATTGATCCGCTCTACTAGAATCTGCATTCATCATCACCCTTCTCAGATAATCGTGCACTGATGTAATAATGCCTTTGCTTCCTCCCTGGAATTAAACATCATTACATCAAGGATTGATAAATTCGGAACAAATTCCTTGGAAAACTGCATGTAATGAATATCATCTGTCTTGATAAAACCAAGCTTTATGTTATCCTTTTCAAAATCTTCTTTTGAATAAAGGACTGTGCCTCCAATGGCATTGATATACTCATCTCCGCCAAAATAATGACACATATACTTCACCATATCCTGTCTTTTGTAGGCTTCCTTCTTGTAATCTTCATCCTTGATATCCGAAGATACAAGAATCTCCGTCTGAATATCAAAGTATTCAGCCACCTTTTTTATTATATGGGTGTTGAACTTTCCTACCTGGTGTTCTTCATAACGTAACCATTCTTCCACTAGAGGAAAAACCTCGCTAAAATACGGTGCTTTCTTATAAACAAACTGCAATATATGTAGTAACTTTTCCTTATCTTTCTCCATATTATCAGAATAGAATCTTTCACAGATCAATGCATTCCGATCACCTTTTTTCACAGAGAACGTAAAATATGTATCGTTGCCCGTTCTGCTATCTGCCAATAATCGATTTCGATTAATCCAGCTTTCCTTTGTGTACTGTACATTATCACAGATCACATATCGGTCCACCTTCTCAAGCAGCTGGAAGTATCCAATGTATGGAAATAAATAAGGCTGCATGATTCCTAATTTCATATCATACTGCTCCTTTGTATACTATTTTTTAATTTCTGTATCATTTTTACATTTTTTTACATCTGATACAATAGTACTATACAAAATTTGGATATGCAAGTCTTTTCTTTTATACTTTTGCGCGTAGTTTGTTGTTTTCATAAGTATTTCGTTTTGTTTCGACATTATTCTTTCTTGTCATTATTTCTTTTTTTATTATTTCTTTTTTTCATCTTCTTTCTCTTTTTATCTTCTTTTCTTTGCTCCATTTCTTTAGGAACAACAAAAAAAGCCTGGGTACTTTTATTTAAACTATTTGCACATTTAAGCAAACAATTCAACCAAAAGCACCCAGCCCCAGTCTTCTTTTAAAATTAATATCTAACTTATTCCTAAAAACTTCGAATCCGGTCATTTCCATCGTCTATTTTATTGAGGATACTCTTAATAACAGCATTGTACCCATAACTCTCATTCACTCTCACATAAATACGTTCCCCCGCCTTATGTCCTAACATTGCCTTTCCTAATGGGGATTCTATACTTAAAAGTCCTTTCAATGTATTCTCTCTTACCGATGTCACCAATCGGTAAGTCTCTGTTATGTCGTCCTCCTCAAAGTAGATCTCGACTGTCTTATTAAGTCCTACCTCATCATCCTTTGCATCATCCGTCACTACTACTGCTGTCTTTAACATTCTCTCCAAATAGCGGATTCGACTCTCATTCCGGTTCTTATCCTTTTTCGCCGCATAGTACTCAAAATTCTCGCTTAAATCTCCCTGCGCTCTCGCTTCTTTCACCGCTTCCAGTGCTTCTTTTCTGACAACTAACTTACGGTACTCAATCTCTTCTTTTATCTTTTTGATATCACTCTCTGTTAAACCATTCTGCATGCTATCATCACCGTTCCTGACATTCCTAAGATTTGCAGGCATCCGCCCGCTTATTATATCTGATAAGCAAATATTACCACCTGGATTTTATTCCGTCAAGAAGCTGAAACAGCTCTGCCTAATGATGTCTTAAACAGCTTATGGCTACAGTGTTAATATTGCAAATAAAGTATCCGATTGCTTTGCTTTTATGAGATTATCCCGATAAACCTGATCCAATTGTTCTGACAGGATATCTGCATATTTTCCCATACCATGTGGTTTTCTATTCGCTAACCAATAAAGGTGATTGGATATATCATATCTTTGTATAAACCTAATGTCATAATCATAACCGGAAGCATCAAATACATACTGCAATCCTTTTTCATTAAAATTGTAAAGATGTGCTTTCTTGTAATAAAAGTCCATAAATTCCTGACATTGATAAGTCTTTACTAAGATATCATCTACATTAGGTACTTCTATGTATATTTTACCGTTTTCTTTCAATAAAGGCTTTAACTCTGTTAAAAACTGAACCGGATCCTCGATATGTTCTAATACATGAAATAAAAAGATTTTATCAAACTTCTTTTGAAAATCCTGTGGATTTTTCTTCACATGTATCTTAGGGCTATTCACCTGTTCTTCAATAAACCATCTTGCTTTGCTATCCCATTCCGTACCATAAGCTACGCTTACCTTATCCTGAATTGCTGCAAGAAAATACCCAACCGAACAACCGATTTCTAAAATCTCATCTGTATGGCACAAATCATTTTCTACCCTGGCTACACGTCTCTTAGCTTCCGCCATAAACTTTTGAAATACAGTCTCTAATTTTTCCACAGAATAATATTGAGCGGTATGTACCTCTTCGCGAAACTGGCCATCATAATAGTCTTCTAATTCTGTTGGTAAAGGATATATGAAATGTGTTTTGCAGTTTTCACAAGCATACATCTTAAACTTATTTTCATCGTCATTTCGAATTTGGGCATGAATCAAATCGCAATGCTCACTGTGGCATAATGTACATTCCATAAGCTTGCATCCTCTCTTATCGTAAATAATAAAGTACCAAATGCAACATTTTATCCTCAATATAATCAACAACATTTTGCTCATCCATAGTATAAGTATTATTTAATACCATGTCAAGAAAAAGTACAAGCTCAAATACACTCCCCCGCATTCTACGCTATCCCCATCATAAAATAAAATTCCCTGTGTATTATCATCCTGAGTAAGTAGTAGTGCCGCTCATATTTAAAACCGGGAATCTGGAATAGCTTCGGAAGTAAGAGGGCCCGGAGCCTGGACATGGGCGCCAGATGGGTTCGGAATGTCCGGCTCATGACGAACAAAAAGCGCTCGCGTATTTGAATAGCAGACAGTGTATTTCTGTCTGATAGTCAAAGACACGAGCGCTTTTTGTCCGCTCATGCGTCCGAACATTCGAACCCATCTGGCTCCCATGTCCAGGCTCCGGGCGCTCTTACTCCCGAAACCCAGTCCTCCAGTTATTTATCGCTAAGAGCAGCCTGTGCTGCAGCAAGTCTAGCGATTGGAACACGGAAAGGTGAGCAGGAAACATAAGTTAATCCTACCTTGTGGCAGAATGCAACGCTGGAAGGATCTCCACCATGTTCACCGCAAATACCAAGTTTAATATTAGGACGTACGGATCTACCTTTTTCTGCAGCCATCTGTACTAACTGGCCAACACCCTTCTGATCAAGTCTTGCGAATGGATCTGATTCGTAAATCTTAGCCTTATAGTAAGCATCTAAGAACTTGCCTGCATCATCACGGGAGAAACCGAATGTCATCTGTGTTAAGTCATTTGTACCGAAGGAGAAGAACTCTGCCTCCTCTGCGATTTCATTAGCAAGTAAAGCAGCACGAGGAATCTCAATCATTGTACCAATATGATATTCCATATCAGATCCTTTTTCCTTCTTTACTTTCTCCGCTGTCTCAACAACGACATCCTTTACGAATTTTAATTCCTTCTTCTCACCAACAAGAGGAATCATGATTTCAGGAACGATATCATATCCTTTTTCAGCTTTTACTTCAATTGCTGCTTCCATAACGGCACGTGTCTGCATTCTTGCGATTTCTGGATAGGTTACAGCAAGACGGCATCCTCTGTGGCCCATCATTGGATTGAACTCATGTAAGGAATCACAAGTAGCCTGTACTTCTTCTACGGATAAGTTCATATCCTTTGCTAATGCAGCGATATCTTCTGGATCAGTTGGTACGAACTCATGTAGAGGTGGATCTAAGTAACGAACGGTCATTGGTCTTCCTTCAAGAGCTTCATACATTGCCTTAAAGTCGGATTTCTGGAACTCTAATAATTCATCAAGAGCAGCTTCTCTTCCTTCCACTGTCTTAGAGAGAATCATCTTACGAATCTTTGGAATTCTTTCTGGCTCAAAGAACATATGCTCTGTACGGCAAAGACCGATACCTTCTGCACCAAGTCTTACTGCGTTCTTTGTATCCGCCGGTGTATCCGCATTTGTTCTTACTCTTAACTTTCTGAACTGGTCTGCCCATCCCATGATTCTTCCGAAATCACCAGAAACAGTTGCTTCTACTGTCTTAATATCACCAAGATAAATCTTACCGGTGGAGCCATCTAATGAAATGTAATCACCCTCTACAATTTTTTCTCCACCAAGTTCAAATTCTTTCGCTTCTTCATTGATATTGATTGCACCACATCCGGATACACATGCAGTACCCATACCACGTGCAACAACAGCTGCATGAGAGGTCATACCACCACGAACGGTTAAGATACCTTCTGCAGCATGCATACCTTCAATATCTTCTGGGCTTGTCTCAAGACGAACTAAAATAACACGTTCCCCTTTCTGATGAGCTTCCTTTGCTTCCTCTGCTGTGAAGTATACTTTTCCGGCTGCTGCACCAGGAGATGCAGGAAGTGCGGAACCGATTACTTTTCCTTCCTTTAATGCCTTTGCATCGAAGGTTGGATGTAATAACTGATCTAAGGATTTTGCTTCAATACGAAGAACTGCTTCTTCTGGTGTGATCTTGCCTTCATCTACTAAATCACAAGCAATCTTGATTGCTGCTGGAG
>CALZIE010000052.1 GCA_945787565.1 uncultured Lachnospiraceae bacterium | reverse complement strand
GATTGACTGGTGTTATGAGCGGTTTGGAGAGCATATCCAGATTGTGACCCATGGGGAATCAATGGGAGCGGCAACTGTATTAAATCTTCTGACAATTGACGATCGGATTGCCTGTACAGTGGAAGACTGCGGATATTCAAGCCTTAAAGAACTTTTGGTTTACCAGATAAAAAAATCATTTCATCTTCCGGCATTTCTTTTTTATCCACCCGCTAATTTAATTGTCAGACTAAGGACGGGAGTCTGGATTCGAAAGATAGAGCCAATCAGAGGGGCGATGTTTAGCCGGACACCAATCTTATTTATTCATGGGGAGAAAGATGATTTTGTACCATGTAAAATGGCAAAAGAAATGTATGATGCCAGAATCGGGAGAAAAGATATCTATATTGCAAAAGGAGCGAAACATGCCGAGTCCTGTGTGGTTAATCGGACCATGTATAAAAAACATTTAAAGGCATTCTTAAATCAGTACTATCATTAGGAGGAGCACATATGAAGAAGGAAGAGTTAGTTAACCGTGAAGAGATGCTTCATTATCTGGGATATGGAGAGAACAGGCCGGATGAGGTCATGTTAGAGGATATCGCCTATTGTGAGCAACAATTAGTGGAAGCAGCGCAGCCAAAGTATTTTTATAAAGTCTATTCCATTAAGCGAGAAGATGACAGGCTTTGGGTAGGAGATTATCAGTTAGAATTAAAAGGACAGTCCATAAAAGAACATTTAAAGGGATGTGACCTTGTAGCATTAGGATGCGCCACATTAGGAGAGCAGGCAGATGAACTGATTGAGGAAACACAGAAGAAAAGCATGTTAGATGCCCTTCTTATCGATGCGGCTGCTAATGCTTCCATTGAACGGGTACGGGAGAAAATCGAGGAAGAATTAAAACAGGAATATAAGGATTATAGTATTAATTGGCAGTTCGGAATCGGTTATGGAGATCTTCCGATTGAGACACAGTCAGATTTTTTAAATCTAGTGAAAGCAAAGGAGGAAATCGGTCTTACCTGTAATGAGAATTTTCTTCTGATTCCAGTGAAATCGGTAACCGGTTTTATCGGGCTTAAGAGACGCACAGAAGAAATAAAGGGAGAAGAAACCGAAGAGAAAGAGAAGCAAAAAGGCAACCGTTGTGAGATGTGCTCTATGAAAGAGCGGTGTACTTTAAAAAAGAAATGTCATTAACTGCTCATGAACTTATAAAGCAAAAGAGAGAAACACAAAGTAGAAACACGAAGTAGCAGAAAAGAAGAATACACAAGCAGCCCATATTCAATCGCAGGGATTGGAAACAATGCGATTGAATATGGGCTGCTATGTTTGAGTGATAGGTTAAAAAATATAATAAGTGGAAAGATAAAATCACAATACAAGAAAAGCTTTTAAGTACAGGCTTAATGCCATAAGGAAAATGCCTGTATAGTAAGTGTTGAGAGCAATGGAGTCAGTAAGCACAGTGTCTTCGACATAGGTATTACGAAACAGCATATAGTCTGATACGGCCAGCAAAACGCATCCGAGAGCTGGAAGAAAGCCGGCGATACCAATCTGGAAAGGAAGCATGATGCCGATGGAACAGCAGGCTAGAACAACAATACCATACATAATCAGCCGCAGCTTATTCTTGCCGACACTGCCAATATACTGGTAGAGGCTACACATAACCATTGCAGCAGTGAGAGTAAAAATCAGAATGGAGATAGGTGAGAAATTGCCTGCTCTAAGGAAAAATACAAGGTAACTTACATGAGCTAAAAAAAACAAACTTC
The DNA here is from genome assembly GCA_945787565.1 of uncultured Lachnospiraceae bacterium. Classification (GTDB taxonomy): domain Bacteria; phylum Bacillota; class Clostridia; order Lachnospirales; family Lachnospiraceae; genus Lachnoclostridium. Next base: position 11,391 of record CALZIE010000052.1, on the reverse strand, counting down.
CACCTGCTGTAATCGAAAAGATAAGTGTGATATCTCCAGCAGCGCATAGGATAAGACCTGCTAAAAGCCACATCTCATTGGTCAGAGAGGGAAGCGCATCTCCATTGTTTGAATAGTAAACCATCTTAATGATGCCGGCTACTCCGAATGAAATAGCAGTCAGACTGGCAATTCCTTTAATTGCAGCAAGGACGGGCCGTATTAGTGAATTTAGCTTACTTCCAATATAAAGTGGGATCAGCACTAAAAAAATAAGCATTCCCCCAGAAAATGCAATACACAGTGGTAACATGCAGATCACCTTCTAAAAAACTTCTTACTTCATTATATACCGTTTAAACTAAGAAAGAAGTGGGATTTTAGAAAAGTCCAACTACAAATTAGTACTTATGCAGATTACGCATTTTGAATCCGTAAAGGGTACTATAAAAGGCTTTTAAGTTCCTGCTTTAAGAGGTCAATCTTAGATTCGCCATAGACTTTAATGTTGTTAGCACAAAGAAGAGCGGCAGTGACGCCGTCTCCGGTGGTTAGGTGCCCTGAAAAGGTACCGTCATAAATCTGACCTTTCCCACAGGATGGACTTTTTTCTTTTAGGATTGCATAACGACAGTTATAAAGTTTCGCAAGTTTTAATGCTTCATCCGCCCCTTTTTGAAAGGCAGCAGTAAAATCTTCTTTATCTGCTGTCATTACGTGGTCGCCCCTTCGTTCGGATGCCGGCCTTGGAGTCGGAAGACCGCCAAGCTGTTCTGGACAGATGGGAATTAAGGTGTACTCCTTTAATAAATCCTGAACCTGATCATTTCCTTTTGCCAGTCCATCATAGCGACATGGTACATTTAAAAGGCAGGCACTTACTAAAATATTCATATGATAAATCCTTTCAACGCAATTTTTTAAATACATTATAGCGAAAAGAGGAAAAGATTGCAAAAGCATTGCCCTAAAACCATAGTGACTTTTTACGGTGCCTTTGCTAAAATAAGAGCAGAGGAAGATAGTTTTGAAAGGGATGGGTAGGAAGCAGTGAATGACATGGGTAGAATTACATACAATGGCAGGATAATCGATTATGAGGTTGTGAAAACAAGAAGAAAGACAATCGGAATTGTCGTAGCTAAAGATGGGGCTGTTACTATTCGTATTCCTTATGGTGTAAGTAAGACAGAGGTAGAGCGAATTGTCACGTCAAAGCTTCCATGGATCTATGAAAAGGTGTGTGAAAATGAGAAACACTATGCAGAGATGACCGCACGAAAGAGCGAAAGCTTAAAAGATGGCGGCAGGATTCTGTTTGAAGGAACCTATCATACCATTCATATTAAATATGCAGAAGCTACCTCGTGTATTATTATTCGGTATGACGGGGAAGCATTTCATGTAAGAACAGGGACACTAGATTCGGACAAGCTTCGTGCTGCATTTGTAAAGTGGTTTCGTAACATGGCAAGAGTGCGTTTTCAGGAAAGGGTGGATTATTATCTGCCCTATACCGGAAAAACATATAATACGATACGAATAAAGGAGCAGAAAGGTTGCTATGGCAGCTGTTCAAGCAAATGTAACCTGAACTTTAACTGGAAGTGTGTGCTTGCTCCTCCTAAAGTTTTAGATTATATTGTGGTCCATGAGCTTTGTCATTTAATTCAGATGAACCATTCCAGAGAATTTTGGGCTGAAGTAGAACGAATACTGCCGAATTATAAGACATATAGAGCATGGCTAAGAGAAAATGGTAAATTTTTAGAAATATAAAAAAAGAATGCAAAAAAAGAAGGTATTTTGAAAAACTTCCCAGTGTATTATTTGATTCTCTGCACATAATAGGAGTGTAACAAACAACAACACAATCTTATCTGACCACCACATGCAGCAATGACTGCAGGCTAGTTGTTATCGACAGAAAAGGTCAGCAAGAGAAATGGAGGAGTTTATTATGAGTAGTAGAAACAGAGTAGAAGTTCCAGAAGCAAAAGAAGCAATGGATCGTTTTAAAATGGAAGTAGCTTCTGAATTAGGAGTACCATTATCAAACGGCTATAACGGAAACCTAACATCCTATCAGAATGGTAGTGTAGGCGGATATATGGTTAAGAAAATGATCCAGGCTCAGGAAGAAAAGATGGCCGGAAAATAGTACGGAATATTTTCTGAATATCTAGTGGCATTCTGAAATATACAATTTAACAAATAGGAATGGAAACGCAGATTATTAAAAATGACGCAGATGGCTAGCAAATAATGTGCATGGAAAGGACTTGGTTAACTTGTACGTCTTATCTAGGTAATTGGGAATCTTTTAACAAAATGTTGGAAAGGATCTGGTTGCATTGGAAAGGTTTATTTTAGAATCATAGGTCATTAGATAGAAAGCGTATGGACTACTTTGAAAGGTAATCTATTGCTGCAGAGAATAGGAACGGTGGGGCATATTAAAATATGCTCTACCGTTTTATATTCCATTCCTCAATCTTCCTTTAATTCCAAGAGAAGGTTAAGGGGACGTTTAAGAGAAGGAACATGATGAGTTATCCTATGCTATATACTTCACAAACCCTGTATATAAGGGCTGTACATATTGCAAAAACAAGTTGACAAAACCAAATAATATACTACAATAGGAATATATGTATGGAGCATATGTACTTCATACAGATACGTCTGTCATTCAGGGGCAGAAAAAAGTTTATTTTGGGGTGCAAATGAATGAGAGTAATCGCTGGAACAGCAAGAAGAACACAGCTTAGAACGCCGGAAGGCTTAGATACAAGACCGACAACCGACCGAACAAAGGAAACATTATTCAATGTGTTAAGCCCATATGTGGCAGATGCGCAGTTTTTGGATTTATATAGCGGAAGCGGTGCGATTGGAATTGAAGCGTTAAGCAGAGGAGCGAAAGCAGCGGTTTTTTCGGAAGTGAATAAGAATGCCTTAGAATGCATTAAAAGCAATTTAAAGGCGACCCATTTAGAAGAAAAAGCACGTGTCATTACCAATGACGCAATATCCGTAGTAAGACAGATGGAGACGGAAGGAAGAAGATTCGATATTGTATTTATGGATCCGCCATTTAATCATCTGCATGAAAAAGAGATTTTATTGCGGCTAGATAAGTCCGATATTATAGATGAAGATACTGTTATCGTTGTTGAGGCTTCTAATGAGACAACATTTGAGTATTTAGAAGGAACGTCCCTAACAGTATACAAAGAAAAGAAATATAAGACCAATAAGCATGTGTTTATAGAAAAAAGATAGGTGACTGGAAGTTGCCGAAGAATTCTTGGAGGATAGCATGAGAGTAGGAATTTATCCAGGCAGCTTTGATCCGATAACCCTTGGGCATTTGGATGTAATCAAGCGTTCTGCAAAGCTGATGGACGAGCTGATTATCGGCGTACTGCAGAATAGTTCAAAAGTACCTTTATTTAGCGCCGAAGAGCGTGTCAAACTGATCGAGAAAGTAGTAAGTGATATACCAAACGTAAAAGTCGAGGCATTCGATGGCCTTACCGTAGACTTTGCCAAGAAGAGAAACGCAACTGTGATTGTAAGAGGACTTCGTGCGATTACAGATTTTGAATATGAGTTAACAATCGCTCAGACAAACCATAAACTGAATGAAGATATCGATACCATGTTTTTAACAACAAGTGTGGAATATTCCTACTTAAGCTCAAGCATCGTAAAAGAGATTGCAAGTTATGGAGGAGACATCTCCAAATTCGTTCCGGAGAGCATTGTTGAGCTAGTACGTGATAAGTACAAGATAAGGAGGAGTGAATAAAATGGGAGTAAGCAGAATTGAACAATTAATTGAGGACATCTATGAATTCATTGAAAGCTGTAAGATGCAGCCACTCTCTCAGACAAAAGTTGTTGTACCAAAAGATGAACTTTATGATCTGCTTGATGAATTAAGACTCAGAACTCCAGATGAAATCAAGCGTTACCAGAAGATTATTGCAAATCGTGATGCAATTATTGCGGATGCAGAGGAAAGAGCGCAGAAGATTCAGGAAGAAGCCAGAGAACAGGCGAAGTCTTTAGTAAATGACAATGAAATTATGCAGCAGGCATATTATCAGGCAAATGAGATGGTGAGCAGTGCAAGTGCACAGGCAGAAGCAATGTTAAGAAGTGCACAGGCAGATGCAGAACAGATCCGTACAGGAGCGTTAGCATATACAGAAGAGATTTTAAATGACGTTCAGAATATTTTAAGTAATGCATTTGAGGCATCAAAAGCAAATTCTGAGAATTTAGTAAATTCACTAAAAGTAAACCTCGATATTGTTGTGAATAATAAAAAAGAGATCACAGATCAGTTACATCCTGTTTCCAATAGCGTACAGGAGGTACAGGAAGAAGTTGCAGCCGAAACTACAACTCCTGAATATACCGAGAACAACAATACCGAAGATTATAATTTTGATGAAAATACTTTCCTTGAAGAAATTGATTAGAAAAGGAAACCTACATAGAGAGAGCTTAATAGAAAAGCACAGAATGCATTTACTAGTTTAGTCAGAAAGTAGGTCTTAAGAGATAGTCCTGACTCTCCTAATACAGAACCGGTCTGAGCGAGCCCTGAGAGGCCACCGAACGCGGTGATGGAGGAGATTAGGACTATCTTTTTTTCTACAGAAAAAGAAGCGATTGCGATGTTGTGAATACCAGTTGTGATTTCTAAAACGCCGGTGAGAAGAGCAGTATAGCCACTTTCTAAAAATGGAATCGCCCCAATCAGGTTTGCTAACACGGAAAAAAGAATGATATACCCTCCGACTTTTGTAACCACTTCAAATCCACTTAGAATTGCTTCATCAAACTGGGCAAAACGGAATGTCTCTTTCTTTTTAGTGAGTGCAATCTGTGCCATATCATCTGTGTTCGAGAATGCGGATGGCATAGAAGATGCAGAAGAAATAGAAGCAGCATGCACCCTATTTTTATTAGCCTTTATATTCTGTGTTACAACAGAGTCAGTACCTCTTCCTTTTATAGTGGATGGAGGATTTTTTTTTGCTTTTTTTGACTGTAATACATGAAGAAGCCCTGCACTTATGATGGCAGACAGATAAACAATACCAACCAGGATGGCACCGCATTTTGGCAGATTAAGCTGTGTCTGGCAGATATACCCCAAAATAAACATAGGACTCGCATTGTTACATAAGGAAAGCAGATACTGGCCCTCCTGCTTTTTGAGATCGTGGGTGGAGGTTAAGTCTGCTACTGTTTTGGCACCAACCGGTATGCCGGAGAGAAAGCCGATAAAGACCGGATAACTTCCATTCGGACCAATCGGCAGAATATGTTTTAGCAAAGGATACAGCATTTTGGAAATCGGCCTTGTGATCTGCAGCCTGACAATCAGACTGGATATGATGATAAAGGGAAGCAGAGTGGGAAGCACCGTGTTAAACCAGAGCAATAACCCGGATTTTGCCCCCTCCAAGGCGATTGTAGGCCAGAAGAGCATTGCTACTAGAAGAAGCAGAAGACCGATTTTTATACTCCTTTTCTTTGACACTATTGTTCGAATGTTTTTCATATCCCACCACTTTTTATCATTTTCCATCATTACTATAATCTATGAGCCTTATCCCACACTATGAATGGATTTTTTTATGTGAAGACGGAGGAGGGAGAGACGGACGGAAGCGGGCGGACGGAAGCAAGGGGAGGATGAGACTGGGGTGCGCAGGGGTGAGGCAAGGTCAGACAGCACTATGTTTTTCACATGTTCGGACGCATGAGCGGACAAAAATCAGCTGCATTCTTCGCCTATTAGACAGGAAAACATTGTCTGCTATTCGAAGAATACAGCTGATTTTTGTTCGTCATGAGCCGGACATGTCGAAAAACATAGCACTGTCTGGCCTCGCTTCACCCCTGCGCACCCCAGTCTCATCCTCCCCCTGCTTCCGTTCGTCGGCTTCCTGTTTGGGGCAGATTCGATGAGGGCTTACCACGGGGAGCGGTGAAATAGAAATGAGAGATTAGGAAGAAGTAAGAAGTAAGAAGTAGAAGAATGAAAATATTAGAAGAGAGGCGGGGAGGATAGGAGTGAAAAAAGTTAGAATAACAAGGTAGGATAAGGTATAAGGCTACATGGGGATAATGCTCTAACTGTTTAAGGTTAGAGCATTATTGGGCCGTGGGTGTAGTCGTCTTTGAGGAGGGTATGGTGGGTGGTGAAGACGATTTGGTTGTAGAGATGGGAGGCGCGGATGTCGTGGGTGAAGAGGGACATGGCGTTAGATGGAAGTTGTTTTGGGGCGTCGGCTGTTTTGGTGATGATTGGGATGCCTTCGTTTTCTTTGGAACGCTTTAATAGGTGAGAGGAAGTTTTCTTGAAGCCGAGGATTCGGGCATAGCGGGAATCGGGGGTGGACAGAAAGTGGGCTAGGTCTTGTTCACGGATTCCGAGGAGGATGTGAAGGAGGCATCGGTTGATTCGGGTCAGAGTGTACTGACGGGATTTTAAACCTTCGGCAAAGGCAGTGAAGGTGATGCCGGGACGGTAGTGCCCTATGATTCGGTTTGCTAAGTCTTCGGTTATGTCAGCATATGCGGTTAACGATTCTTTGGTTTCCTGGCTGAGACGGTAATATAGGAGGGACGAGAAATCGTTAGCGCTGATTGGAAATGTCTTCTGATACTCGGATGAGAGGATTCGAAGAGATGCGTCGGGAAGCTGCTCGGCAAGCGAATCGATGATGGATTCGGTAACGGATGATCCGTTAGGCAGTGCAGTGGATTGGACACTGTGAAAATACTTCCTAAGGGATGTAGCGGAAGAAAATTTCATTGTGTGATCGGTGTCATGATATCCGGCACCTTCTCTTTTTATGGTGAATGGGGTTATGCTGCTTTTTAGACGAAGGAGGGCTTTGATGTATTCGATTCCTAGAATGTTGTTTGGATGATCTAATACTTCGTCTGCATTTTTTAAGAAAGCGGCATCGTCATGATGAGTGCTTAGGTAGTCGTAAAGCGCATGCTTTCTGGCAGCAGGGAAAGTCTCACCTGTTTTTATATATTCTTTTAGTTTTTCTCTAAAGTAATCTGGCTCATCTATAAGAATCTGACTGATTTCAGATAGAAGGGATAAGTCTCCACATTCGCTTCCAAAGACGAGTGTGTCGATGATTTTTAATCCGTCTAAAATCTGAACGGCTCCGGTTGCAAAGTATTCTGCACTTGCTGTGGCATAAAGGAGTGGAAGTTCAATAACTAGGTCCACACCGTGTTCTAAGGCCATTTTTGTTCTGGCATATTTATCGATGATCGCAGGGGTGCCCCTCTGCACGAAATCACCACTCATTATGACAACGATGGCATCTGCGCCTGTTAGCTGTCTTGCTTTTTCAATCTGATATAAATGTCCGTTATGAAACGGGTTATATTCTACAATAATTCCAATTGTTTTCATTTGTTTAAAACCACCTTTCATTGCCCTATCATATCACATTATTGCCCGTTCGGCTATTTTAAATAGGAAAGCATACAAATCTTCCATAAAAATGGAGGTATTTGTATGGAAAAATAGAGAATGTGACATAATGTGGAAAGTTAATTTCTGATAGATGTGGTAAATAAATACACAAAACTGAGGTTTTTGTTGGATATCAGACCATATTTTTAATAAACTTGAAAGCCTTTACAAAAATAACACTTGTCACATTTGGGGGAACGTATTATAATAAAAATTAACTTGTATGGAAAAGCTAGGTATTGGTGTGGAATGATGTATGATTTTGGCATCATTTTGACGCGCCATTTTTTGCTGTCTAATAGACAAAAGAAAGAGCTTTCTTAGGCTTTTAAAGGTCAAGGAAGAAAGTACCACCGCTTTCATCCATGATTTCTGAGTTAAGTTTATAAAAATAGGAAATCATTAATACAGAGGAATTGAAAGGAGTTAGACGATCATGGGATTTATTGATGACATCAAAGTAAGAGCAAGAAAAAATATCAAAACTATCGTATTACCTGAAACTGAGGATAGAAGAACATACGAAGCTGCTGCTAAGACATTAGCAGAAGGCAACGCTAACATTATCTTAGTAGGTAGCGAAGAGGTAGTAAAGAAGAATTCCGAAGGCTTAGATATCTCTAAGGCTACTATCGTAGATCCAAGCACTACTGATAAATTAGATGCATATGTTGAAAAATTAGTTGAACTTAGAAAAGCAAAAGGTATGACACCTGAAAAAGCTAGAGAAATCTTAACAACAGAATTCATTACATTCGCTGTAATGATGGTTAAGATGGGCGATGCTGATGGTATGGTATCTGGTGCATGCCATTCTACAGCGGATACTTTAAGACCTTGCTTACAGATCTTAAAGACAGCTCCTAATACAAAATTAGTTTCTGCATTCTTCGTAATCGTAGTTCCTAACTGTGAATACGGTGCTGAAGGTACATTTGTATTCTCTGATGCAGGTTTAAATCAGAACCCAACAAGTGAAGAATTAGCAGCAATCGCTGGATCTTCCGCTAAGAGCTTCGAATTATTAGTAGAAAAAGAACCAGTTGTAGCAATGCTTTCTCACTCTACAAAGGGAAGCGCGAAACACGCTGACGTTGATAAAGTAGTAGAAGCTACAAAGATCGCGAAAGAATTATATCCAGAATACAAGATCGATGGCGAATTCCAGTTAGATGCAGCAATCGTTCCTAGCGTTGGTGCTTCTAAAGCTCCAGACAGCGAAATCGCTGGTAAAGCGAACGTATTAATCTTCCCTGACCTTGATGCAGGTAACATCGGCTACAAGCTGGTACAGAGACTGGGTGGCGCAGAAGCTTACGGTCCTATGTTACAGGGTATCGCAAAGCCTGTTAACGATCTGTCCAGAGGATGTTCTTCTGATGATATCGTTGGTGTTATCGCAATCACTGCTGTTCAGGCTGCAGCTGCAAAATAGTGCAAGCAGATATTTAACTGTTTACAAGCACCATTTAACATGTTAGTATCTAAGGAGCTACTCTTTGGAGTAGCTCTCTTAGTTCATGGGGAGGCTTTTGCTATACCCCTATATAAAGCGACATTTGTCGCAAAAATATGAATCAGACTCAAAAATAAGGAGAAATACGATGAAAGTATTAGTAATTAACTGTGGTAGTTCCTCATTAAAGTATCAGTTAATCGATTCTGAAACAGAAAAAGCACTTGCAACAGGTTTATGTGAAAGAATCGGTATCGATGGACGTTTAACTCATAAGACAGAATCAGGAGAAAAAATCGTATTAGAAGATGCACTTCCAAATCACGAAGTAGCAATCAAAAATGTAATCAAAGCGCTTACAGATTACAAAGCAATCGAATCTCTTGATGAAATCGGCGCTGTAGGACACAGAGTTGTTCACGGTGGTGAAAAATTCAACCACTCCGTAGTAATCACACCAGAAGTTAAGAAAGCAATTGAAGAATGCAACGATTTAGCACCTCTTCACAACCCAGCTAACTTAATCGGTATTGATGCTTGTGAACATATTCTTCCAGGTGTACCAATGGTAGCAGTATTTGATACAGCTTTCCATCAGACAATGCCAAAAGAAGCTTACCTTTACGGTATTCCTCATGAATACTATGACAAATATAAAGTAAGAAGATACGGCTTCCACGGAACAAGCCACAGCTATGTATCTGGCCGTGCTATTGAACTTGGCGGTTTAGATCCTAAGAACTCTAAGATCATCGTTTGCCACCTTGGTAACGGTGCAAGTATCACAGCTGTAAAGAACGGCGAATCTGTTGATACTTCCATGGGTCTTACTCCACTTGAAGGTTTAATCATGGGTACACGTTCTGGTGATCTTGATCCAGCTATCCTTGAATTCATCTCCAAGAAAGAAAACTTATCTCTTGAAGAAATCACAAACATTTTAAATAAGAAATCTGGTGTACTTGGTATGTCTGGTGTATCTTCTGACTTTAGAGATCTTGAAGATGCAGAAGCAGCTGGTAACGAAAGAGCAGCAGAAGCATTAAAAGTATACGGATACCGTGTATCTAAATATGTTGGTTCTTATATCGCAGCTATGAACGGTGTAGATGCAGTAGTATTTACAGCTGGTCTTGGTGAAAACGATAAGAACATCAGAAACACAGTAGCATCTCACTTAGGATTCTTAGGTGTAGAGCTTGACCAGGAATTAAACGCTAAGAGAGGCCAGGAATTAATTATTTCTAAGCCAGAATCTAAAGTTAAAGTTATGGTTATCCCTACAAATGAAGAACTTGCAATCTGCAGAGAAACTGTAGCTCTTGTATAATTAAGTTTGATAGATACAAAATCGCAGATGATCGGAGCATTCCGATAAGAGCACCCCGTATTTTTCAAATTGATTTAGAAGTAAAACTTCATACAATAGTCGAAAATTGTATGAAGTTTTATTTATCTGTGAAATAATCGTTGACAAAATATTTTGTTATGGTTATAATACTATCAGTGTGAATTTTTGGGGCGTTTATAATGCGCTTTGTATTAGACAGGAGTTTAGTATGCTAGTTCAATTATCCGAGATCATGAATGTGACTGAAGGTGTACGTAACTTAAGTGTTCCAATTGAGCTCGACGCATTCGAGATTAATGGTGATTCTTATAAAGTACAGCAGAAAAGCAATGTGGACTTGAAGATTTCCAATTTAGGCAATAAGAAAGTCTTGATTGAGGCGAGGGCAAGCGTAGTATTAACCGTTCCTTGCGACAGATGTCTTAGTGACGTCTCGATTCCATTTGACATTGATGTCAGAGAGGAAATCGATTTTAATCTGACCGAGGAACAGCGTACCGAGGATTTAGATGAAACAAATTATATTACCGGATACGATTTAGACGTAGATAAACTTATCTACGACGAAGTCTTGATTGGTTTCCCAATGAAGGTTCTGTGTAACGATGACTGCAAAGGCATCTGTAAGAAATGCGGCGCAAACCTGAATAAGGGTGAGTGTGGCTGTGACCGCACAGAACTAGACCCAAGAATGGCTGTTATCCGAGATATATTTAACAACTTTAAGGAGGTGTAATCAATGGGAGCAATTTGTCCAAAGAATAAACATTCCAAAGCAAGAAGAGACAGTCGTAGAGCAAACTGGAAAATGACTGCCCCTAACTTAGTTAAGTGCAGCAAATGTGGTGAACTTATGATGCCACATAGAGTATGTAAAGCTTGTGGTTCTTACAACAAGAAAGAAATCATCTCTACTGCAGAATAGTCCTTTTGGAATATTAAATATGAAACCGACGCCGTATGTGCGTCGGTTTTTTTCGTTCGGAGGGTATCGCCCTGAGACCTGGCACGTCGGGGAGCATTGGCCCGCGTGCTGGGGGCGGCGAGATGGATGGTCCGGAATGTTCGGACGCA
>CALZIE010000051.1 GCA_945787565.1 uncultured Lachnospiraceae bacterium | reverse complement strand
ATTTTATAAGGTTTTATATTTTATAATAATATTTTATAAAGTTTTGGCAACGGTCCGGGTTCTAGTGAAGCTGATATCGCGTATCTATTTAAAGATACATGGAGCACTTTGTTTACCGTTGTGCACTGGGACCAAAGAGGCGCAGGGAAAACATTAGCAAAAAATCCGAAGGCAAAGAAACCAACCGTAAAGCAGCTCCTTCACGATACATATCAAGTGATTCAGTACTTGAAACAGAAATACAACAAAGAAAAGATCATTATTATCGGTCATTCCTGGGGAACCGTTCTTGGAACATTATTTATCAAGGAATATCCAGAAGAAGTATTAGCCTATATCGGTGCAGGTCAGGTAATCGATATGCAAGAAAATGAACGTATCGGCTACGAGGAATTAGAAAAAGCCATTATTCGAGATGGCAGTCAAAAAGACATGAAAGCTTTTCGTGAGATAGGACCTTATCCACTCAAGAAATTTAACAAGGAGATGGAGTCCAAGATTATGAAAGTAAGAAAGCTCCAGCAAAAATACAAGCTAGCAGCAGGAGCTACGCCAAAGCTTATAATGCTTTACCTAAAAAGTCCTGCCTTCCGTTTTTGTGATATCACCAGTATGATGAAAGCCGGAGAGTCAAGTACGGAACTTATGGATTTTTTAATGACATATTCCCTCTACAATCTAGGGCGCAACTACGATGTTCCGATTTTTTATCTTCTAGGCGACCGCGACTACCAGACCCCATACAAGATTGCTGAAAAGTATTTCGATACCATCAATGCCCCATGCAAAGAAAAATTCCTCCTAAAAGGAGCCGGCCACATGTCCATGCTCGACACCCCAACTGCCTTTTACGAATCTCTCCAAACCATCATGACCATGATTTAAACTGCCTCATTTAGAGGGTGTCGGACGAAGAGCCGGTGCCACGGGGAGGAAGATAGGAATCGGCTGTTCGGACGCGAGACGTACAGTGAGGGGAGAAATCTCCGACTATCAGACAGAAAACCACTGTCTGCTATTCAGAGATTTCTCCCCTCACAGTTCGTCTCGAGCCGGACATCCGATTGCTATCTTCCTCCCCGCGGCACCGGCTCTTCGTCCGACATCGCATCGCGTTTGAAAAGCGAAACGCGGTGCGATGCGGAGACACTAGGAAGGGGAGAGGATAAAAGACAAAAAGATAAAAACATAAGTCCCCCTCCATACATCCTATCCCCACATACCTTCTCTCAAATCTCTCATCCACCCCCATCTCTTCAGCCGAACGCTTTTTCGCTGAAGCCTTTCAGTATTTTTCATCGATATCACCAGTCTAGTGTATCCACAATGCGTTTCAGGGGTTTGAAACGCATTGTAATGTCGCAGGGAGTGCCCGTAAGGGGCGGTGGCGGATAGAATCCGGGATGTCCGGCTCGAGGCGAACACCATTGCAAAAAAGTCTTCGAATAGCAGACAACGTATTCCTGTCTGATAGTCGAAGACTTTTTTGTAACGGTGTCCGACCTCGCGTCCGAACATCCGGATTCTATCCGCCACCGCCCCTTACGGGCACTCCCTGTGACATTCCCTAAATCCTACTCAAAATACTTAATCAATGCCTGAGTTCCTAAGTCGCCGAGACCGGAGGATTCTAGGGTGCGGTACATGGAGAGAACATCGGCAAGGACTGGGAGAGTAAGGGATTCCTTCTCCGCCTCTTCCGTTGCAATCGCCATATCCTTAATAAAATGCTTGATAAAGAATCCAGGATCAAAATCCCCCTTTAGCATACGAGGAACCTGATTTGTCATCTGCCAGCTTCCAGCAGCACCAGCGCTGATGCTGTCAAGCATTGTCTGTTCATCCAGACCTGTCTTTCTTGCATAAGCAAGAGCTTCACATACGCCCGCAATCGTACCCGCGATTGCAATCTGATTTGCCATCTTCGTATGCTGACCGTTTCCAGCCTGACCCTCATAAATGATATTCGTACCCATTGCAGCGAAAACATCCTGCATGCGGTCAAATACTTCCTTATCACCGCCAACCATAATAGAAAGTGTTCCGTTCTTTGCGCCTACATCACCGCCGGAAACAGGAGCATCTAAAGCATCCATGCCCGCATCCTTTGCAGCAGCATAAATACGTTTTGCAAGCATAGGGCTTGTAGTTGTCATATCGATTAAAACAGCGCCTTTTTTTGCAGAAGAAAGGATTCCGTCTTCTTTAAAATAAACTTCTTCCACATCTTTTGGATAGCCTACAATTGTGATAATCACATCTTTTCCGCTAACGCAGGAACGAATATCATCACACCAGATCGCGCCGTCTGCGACAACACCTTCTGCCTTTTCCTTTGTACGGGAATATACCGATACTTCGAATCCTTTTTTCATTAAATTGCGTACCATGGACTGTCCCATAACGCCAACACCAATAAAACCAACTGAATACATAAAAGATACTCCTCTCATCCTTTGCGTTTTTTGTATGCGATCATTATAGCAGAAAGAACCCCATCCGACAAGGAATGTCCTAGACGGATGGGGCAATTATAAATAAGTTCTGAAGTTATATCCTATATACAGGTTTTGCTTACTTGATAGCAATTAAGAGGCTTCGTAAATCATAATACGGTCTAAAGAAGTCAGGTCAAAGCGGTAGATCGCGCTTCCATCAATTGCTACATAATATGTATTGATTAAAGTATCCCTTTCGCCAGAAATATCATAAACACTAATGGTATAGCAGATTTTATTATCTACATTCAAAATTATGTCATCGGATGTGACTTGATAATTAACGATGGAACTTGGAAGATCCAGATCATCTGGTGTCAGTGTCTTTAAAAGGCCGATTGCCTTATCCGAGGTAATCTTATCCTTTAGTGTGAACTCTTTTTCAAAGGTGTAATCCCCATTAAAGGTTACATTGTGACCAGCATAGATATTGATTCCAGATTCTGTAACGGTAAGACCATCAGAAGTCATCGTAAAGATAAGGAGAAAGCCTGCTCCATCATTAAAGGTGGCGGTATTTCCCTGAATGGTGGCGACTCCATAAAGCTGTCCCATATTAAGGGAGTTGTTAATGGAATCAATACAGAATTCAAAGGATGTGGAATCTCCCTGTGCCATAAGGAGGGTAGCGTTTGTTTCCGATTGTGAAATGTGGCGTTTATAGATGCCGTTCCAGTCGCATACTGCATCGGTTAATGGATTGTAAAGCGGATAAGTTGAATAGCTAGTGATTGCGCCATCAGCAGCAAGGCAGGTGATGGTGCCGTCATATTTGTTAACAATTAAGGTAGGTTCAATGGCCATGGCTTGTTCGCTTACAACAAACTGATAATAATCGTTGCCATTGATGGAAAGGGAATCGGATAAAAGAGTGACAGCATATATTCTCATATCGATTTTTTCCTCAATCAGCATTCTGGCTTCGTCGGCGGTAAGAAGGAGTTCTTCGTCCTCTGACGATGAATCAGTTGAGGTAGAGCTATCCTTTCCTAAGAGGTCAGTGGATTCCTCGTCTTCTTTTTCCACATCTTGTGTTTCAGGAGGCGGAGTGCTTGGTGTCTGTGGGTTTTCTTGATTTATTGTCCCTTCGGTCGGTGATGCGGGTGTAACATCGGGCGATACAATAGCTGTGTGATTATTAGAAGACGTGCTTGTTAATTGACTGCATCCATTTAGTAGAAAAGGTGTTGTCAGCATGCAGAGAAGAAAAAGCACGCGTGTCTGTAGTAATTTTGAATTGCTAGTATTTTTTCTCATAGTAATTCGCCCCCCTGTTATGATATCCCCTATGCTGCAAATGCAGCAAAACTCATCTGTACTTATTTAATAAAATACACGAAAAATTTGACAATCTTGCGTCAAATATATTAACGATTTTTTAAAAGTTTGTTTAATAAATGGATAAGCTTAAAAAAAATTTGTGAGACTCCATAAAATGCATATTTCATCCATTACATTTGTCATGGTCAGAATCGTTCTTTTGTCATTTTCCAAATACAAGAAAAAATAATAAGATATAAAAAAAGGAAATGAGAAGTCAGGAGGTTTATATGAAAGAATTTGTGATGGTAAAAAATCTTACGAAGAATTACGGGGAATTCACAGCCGTTGATGATTTGAGTTTTGAAGTGAAGGAAGGAGAGGTATTTGGATTATTAGGGCCAAATGGAGCTGGAAAGTCTACGACACTTTCCATTATCACGACTCTTCTTAGTGGGGATAAAGGGAGTGTTTTTGTAGCAGGAATCGATGTGATGAAACAGAAGATGGAAGCAAAGGGTGTGATGGGAATTGTACCACAGGAAATCGCTTTGTATCCTCATTTGACGGCAATAGAGAATGTGAAGTTTTTTGCTTCTCTTTATGGATTACGAGGAAAAAAACTAAATGATGCGGCAAAGCAAGCACTTGATTTTGTAGGACTTAGCGAGCATCAGAAGGAAAAGCCAAAGAAGATGTCAGGCGGGATGCAAAGAAGACTGAATATCGCATGCGGCATCGCACATCGTCCGAAGCTACTTGTCATGGATGAACCGACGGTCGGCGTGGATGCCCAGTCAAGAGAACACATTTTAAACTCCATTCGAACTCTAAAAGAACAGGGGACGACGATTATCTATACGTCTCATTATTTGCAGGAAGTGGATGAGATTTGTGATCGCATTGCAATCATTGATCATGGAAAGTTAGTTGCAGTCGGAACAAAGGAAGAGTTAGTGTCCTTAGTGACGGACTATAAGTCATTTTATATTACAACGATGGAGAAAGTTCAGGATTCAGAGGAATTGAGAAAGACGATCGGCTATCTTCCGGGCATTAAAAATATTAGCATAAAAGAGGATACAACCCGTGTGGATATTAATAACGGGGAAGATAGTCTGGCAAAGATATTATCTATTTTTATGAAGAAAGGGTTTACAATCACCAATGTCAATGGAGAGGTGCCAAATTTTGATACCGTGTTTTTAGCACTGACCGGGCATGAGTTAAGATAGGAGGGGAAAGATGGTTATTTTAAATGAACTTCGAGCATTTTTCAGAGACCGAATCAGCTTTGCATTCTTGATTGCTTTCCCGCTTATCTTAATCTATCTGTTAGGAAATATTCTAAATTCCTTAGAAACGGCAGATCAGACAGTAGGGACGCTTAAGGCAGAGTATGTGATAGAAAGTAAAAACTTGCTGCTTACCGAATCCGCAAGACAGTTCATTGACACGATGAACAAAGAAGGAGAAAGCTTTTATTTTACAGAAATGGAAACAGAAGAGCTTGCGAAAGAGAAAATCAAAGCGAAAGAAACCACCGGTATCGTAAGGTTTGATGAGGATAGAGTTTATATTATACAAGGGGAAGACGCACTGTTAAACCGAACGCTGCTTGCCGTGATGAATGGATTTATTCAGAGTGAAAAAGCCATTCAAAGTATAATAAAGGAAGACCCGACTAAGTTAGAACATATCACGACAGAAGAAAAGGAATATGTGGAAGAGGTAGAGTTTAATAAAAACCGGTCAATGCTTGATTATTATGGCGTCTGTATGTTGCTGATGATTATCTGCTTTTCTTCGATTCAGGCATTTAGTGCATTTGGAGATGAGCGCAGCCATAAAACGATTAATCGTCTGATTGCGGCACCGATTAATCGTACGAATCTGTATATACAGAAAATGATCGGAATGATGCCAAGTGCCATTGTACAGATCCTAGTAATTATGATTGGAAGCGTAGTTTTATTTCATGTAAAATATGCATCCAATTTTTTAGATAATGTGTTGCTATTTCTCCTGTTTTTCATGACGATGCTTGTGATGTTAAGCGGGGGCGTCAGTATCAGTCTGTTTGTAAAGGGAAATCCGGCGATTGTGTTTATGCCATTGATGTGGCTGATGCTATTCTTTAGCGGTATCTTTGCACAGCCAATGGTAGAAATCGGATTACATAAGTATATGCCGATCACATATGTAAAGAATGCGGCATTTTCCCTTACCATATTTGGAGAACATAGAGGGGCTTTTTGGATCATTGCGATTGAGGCTGTCATTACGGTCCTTTTCACTGTGACTGGTGTGATTCGGTTTAACCGGATGCAGGAAACGAGATAGGGGGATTTTTATGAGAAATATTTTATTGTTTATACAAAATGGACGGAAACAAAATCGCCTGATCATTCTGGTGGCACTGATCACGGTGTTTCTGCTTGGTAATATATATACCCTGATAGGAAATATGTATGGACAGGAAGAGGTGGCCCCGGTAACCGTGGCAGTGATTGATGAGGATCATTCGGCGATGTCAGAGGCATTTTTAACCTATCTGAATAAGGACCTTGGCATGGAGGTATTAACAGATGGGGATTACGATTTCTTTGCAAATAAATTGATTGACCGGGATATCTCAGCTATAATAGAAATAAAGGAAAATTCTCTCAAAAAATTCCTCGCGGATGGGAGTGTGGGAGAATACTTTCTGACAACCCTCGATGATTATGAGAATGCAGCATTTATAAAGGTGTACCTGAATTCTTTTTTAAGCAGTATGGATTTATTGGTAAAGAGCGCAGAGCATGATGAGAAAACGTTTCTACAGCTTATGGAAGGGTTTGAATCACAGGATATAAAAGTAGAGAGTGAAAATGCAGTTGAGACGGATTATGAACGGCTTCAGGCTGTGGAGGGAATGCAGATGGCAGCCGGATTTTACTGTATGTTCATTTTGTTCAGTGCGCTAACGATGGCATACAGCATTATGGAGGATAAGGAGAAAGGTGTTTTTGATCGGATTAAGGCAGCACCGGTTTCCCCTGTCCAGTATCTGATTGGAAATGTGACATTTACGTTCGTATCCGGCATATGTGCGGTTGGTTTATTTGAGCTGTACATTAAAGTCAGAGGATATGAGGTAGTTATACCGTTTGGAAAGCTGACGATTCTTATGGCATTATTTCTACTTATGGGAATTGCATTTTGCCTGATGGCATCCATGATTTGCAAGACTAAGATGCTGATGATGTTTTTGATTATTATTTTCCTATCGATCGGACCGATTTTAGGAGGCTCTTATTTCCCAATCGATCAAGTATCCGAATCGATTGCAAAGATAAGCAAGATTATGCCACATTACTGGTTTATGAATGCAATTCGCGGACTTTGTGAAGATGACAGTATGAATATAACGAATAATATACTTGTGTTAATGCTATTTACTCTATTATTTTTCCTTATTGCGGGATGTCAGTTTGTAAGAAGGGAAAGACAAAGTTAAAGAGAAAATGGAGGAGCCTAAAATGGAGATGCAGTCCATGTATGGGTTGTTTAAGTGCATAACGTTGGTTCTTTTTGCGGCAGACCAGTTAGAAAAAAGCAATGGAATGAGGAACGGAATCATTCCATTGCTTGGTTTTGCTTGTGTGATAGCACTTCAGTCTTTATTTTTTTACTTTCCGAAAACAAGAAGATGGGTTGCGGTCATGGACATAGGTACGGCAGCCATCTGCCTGGTATTCGCTCCGTCCGGTTTGCTTTTGTTTGTGCTTGTAATGGCAGCGGAAGCAGTGGATGCGTATTCAGACGATACTACCTTTTACTGGATTACAATCTGCATCGGAGGACTGGCGGCCATTATTACAGAGGCAGATGGAATGATGTTAATTTTAGTGGCGATTTTATATGCCAGTTTATATTTTATAAGACATTATGTAAGACGTTTGGTTAAGTGCCATCAGGCAATGGAGGAGCAGCGCCTAATGATTAAAAAGCTGGAGGAACGGCTTAAGGATAACAGGCAGTATATGAAGACACTTCAGGATACCGCAGCTTTAGAGGAACGAAATCGTCTTGCAACAAGGCTTCATGATAAGGTAGGACATGGCATATCGGGAAGTATTATTATGTTAGAGGCATCGATGTTACTTCTCGATTTGGACAAGGAAAAGGCAAGGGAAGGCATTAACCGGGCGGTTTTAAATTTAAGAGAAGGTGTGGACGATATTCGGGCAGCGCTTAGAGAGGAACGTCCGGTTACGCAAAAACTAGGGATGAATGAAATTCA
Source organism: uncultured Lachnospiraceae bacterium (assembly GCA_945787565.1). GTDB lineage: Bacteria > Bacillota > Clostridia > Lachnospirales > Lachnospiraceae > Lachnoclostridium. The sequence continues at coordinate 5,222 of CALZIE010000051.1, read as the reverse complement.
AAAAATGTTAGAGGAATTTCAAATCAACCACGATAAGAAGACAAGACTTGCGGTGAATGGAGATATGGAACGAATAGAACCGGAAGTACTTGTTTGTATTTATGATAATGCAAAGGAGTGTCTTACGAATCTTTTAAAGCATTCCGATGCCACTTTATTCGAATTAAAGATTACAAGAAAAAATAAGGTGACAGCAGTGGAGTATAAGGACAATGGAAGCAAAAGAATCGATGCAAACACACTTGTTAGGGGACTGGGGCTACAGGCAATGGAAGAACGGACAATTAAGGCGGGCGGACGATTTTTCATTGCAGATCAGGAGTTTGGTTTTAAAATCACCAATATTTTTATCGAGCATTAAGGAAAGAGAGGAAAAGAGATGATTCGGATACTGTTAGCCGATGATGATGCGATTATAAGAGAAGGACTTAAGATGATTATTGAGACGCAGCCTGATTTTTCTTTGGAAGGTACTGCAAAGGATGGGAAGGAAGCGGTAGAGATGGCAAGAGAGAAAATGCCGGATGTGGCGCTTTTGGATATTAGGATGCCAGGTCTTGACGGAATTGAGGCAGCAAAGGTTATGTTAAAGGAGAAACTTACGCTTCCGCTCCTTCTTACTACATTTGACGAGCAGGACTTTATATTACGGGCATTAGAAGCAGGCGTATCTGGATACATATTAAAAAATTCCCCAGCTGATCGTCTTTTACACGCAATTCGAACGGTGGCAGCAGGAGGGACCGTGTTTCAGAAAGATATTTTAGATTATATTGCGAAGAAAGTGGCAAGGGGGGAAGAGAAAAAAGGAAGTCACCGTTTTAGAGACCTTACCGAACGGGAGCTTGAGGTGGCATCTATGGTTGCAAAAGGGCTGTCCAATAAGGAAATCGGATCAAAACTCTTTATCTCCGACGGAACGGTAAGAAATCATATCAGTATGATTTTAGATAAAGCAGGATTAGAACATCGGACGCAGATTGCAATTGAATATCTGAAAAATTATGAGTAGAGATTCTAGGGGGATAAAAGCTGTGCTGAATCATGGATACAGTTATTTACATTAGTCCCGTGTTGTCTCCTATGTTATAATAAGTCATAATGACCATATCATCGACAAAAGGAGAAATTTACATGAATTATGACTATTCCGAGACAATTCCGTACTTGTTACAGTGGTACGATTATAACCATAGAATCCTTCCATGGAGATCCAATCCTCAGCCATATTATGTGTGGATTTCTGAGATTATGTTGCAACAGACAAGAGTGGAGGCGGTGAAAGGGTATTTTGACCGTTTTATTACTGCACTTCCTACGATTAAGGATCTGGCAGAAGTAGATGATGAAAAATTAATGAAACTGTGGGAAGGCCTCGGATATTATAACCGGGCAAGAAACTTAAAGAAGGCCGCAATCGTGGTGGTTGAAGAATATAATGGAGAGCTGCCGGCTGACTTTGATAAACTCTTAGCACTGCCAGGAATCGGTTCTTATACTGCAGGCGCAATCGGATCCATTGCATTCGGACTTCCGGTGCCGGCAGTGGATGGAAACTTCCTTCGTGTATTAAAGCGTGTGGCCGGAAGTTATGATGATATTACGAAGGCAAAGGTGAAGAAGCAGCTAGAAGAGGATCTGTTTGCGATTATGCCAAAGGACAGGCCGGGAGATTATAACCAGTCATTAATGGAGCTTGGGGCTACAGTCTGTATTCCAAATGGAAAACCATTATGCGATCAGTGTCCGCTTATGCATATGTGCAAGGCGTTTCATTCTGGCACAGAGATGCAGATTCCGGTGAAGCCACCGAAAAAGGCTAGGAAGTTAGAAGCAAGAACGGTTCTGATTTATGAATACGAAGGAAAGTATGCGATTCGTAAACGTGAGGATAAGGGATTGTTAGCAGGACTTTGGGAGCTTCCAAATGTGGAACAGCAGATGGGATTTGAACAGGTGGAAGAGTTTGTGAAGGAGGAAGGAATCTTGGTAGACGAGATTAGAAAGTTAGAGGCGGCAAAGCATATTTTCTCTCATATTGAGTGGCATATGCAGGCTTACTATATTAAACTTTCTACTCTTTCAGATACTCTTAAATCCGACTACGTCTGGGCTACTCCATCCTCCATCCAATCAACCTACTCCCTACCTTCCGCCTTTGAAGCTTATAAAAGATGCTTGGTGTAGGAATGCCTCACTAGTAGGACGGCAGTGTGGCAGGCCCCGGTCACTTACGGCTACACTGCCTTGTATAAAGAGGAATTTCGGGATATGCAGGCATGTCATGGATAGAAGAGATGGGGAGGAGAGATAGATAGGGCATTAGAGAAGGAAGAATGTGGGGGGAGTGCTTGAATTAGGGGAGATGGATGGATATAATGAAGGAAGGGCTCTTTGGTTTTTATTGGGAGGGCGTAATTAGAAAAGTAGGCAGGGATGAGTATGGAGAATGATTTTTCATTGGCGTCTTACCGAGTCTTTAATGTGGTGGCGGAGACTGGGAATATTTCTAGGGCAGCCAAAATGTTGTACATAAGCCAGCCGGGTATCAGTAAGTCGATATTGAAACTGGAACAGAATCTGGGCGTGACGTTGTTTGTTAGAAGCTCTAGAGGGGTTAGACTGACAGAGGAGGGAAAGCAGCTTTATGAGTATACAAAGTCGGCTTTCGAGACTTTGCAGGAAGGCGAGAATACGATTAAGAAGATTAGTAATTTGGGAATCGGTCATATTAAGATCGGAGTCAGTACGACTTTGTGTAAGTATTTGCTGCTTCCGTATCTGAAGGAGTTTGCAGAGAAGTTTCCTCATATCCGTTTTACGATTCAGTGTCAGTCGACGTTTCAGACGGTGGAACTGTTAGAGGCGGGAAAGCTTGATATTGGACTGATCGGCAGACCAGATCAGATGAAGGAATTGGAGTTTTATTCGGTTGGAGAGATTGAGGACGGATTTTTTACGACGGCAGGATACTTGAATCATCTTAAGGTGAGAGAGGGGAAGAACCTCTCGACTGAGAAGATATTGGAACGCGCCAATTTAATGCTGTTGGATGAGAAGAATATTACACGTCTTTATATTGATCAGTATTTTCGAGAGAATCATTTGAGGACCGGACAGATCTTAGAGGTCAGCAATATGGATCTTTTGATTGAGTTCGCAAAGGCTGGAATTGGTGTGGCTTGCGTGATTAAACAGTTTGTAAAGAAGGAATTGGAAAATGGCCAATTGATCGAAATTAAGCTTTCAGAGCCGATTGAGAAACGGGAAGTTGGATTTGCATATCGAAGGGATCGAACGTTATCAAAATCAGCAGAGAAGTTTATAAATTATTATAAATTAGGCTGACTTCGGAAGAATTGACAACAATTTCAGAAAAGAGACAAAAACTCGAACTTTTTATGGATTTGTATCGCACAAGACGGACTTCCACTTGTTATTGTTAAAAAATGGGTGTACTATATTTTTAGGGAAAGTATTTTTGACATGATAATATGGGAGGTACGGGAGAATGAATCGTTCACTTGGTATGATTTCATCCGTTGTATCATTTCTTATGGCAGCTGCTTTTTTGATAGCAACGGTTATGAATTCAGGGGATGCAACTGGAGTATGGAGCATTCTTATGTCGTTTGGATTTCTGCCTTTGGTGTGCTCATTTGCAGCACATGGAAGAAAGGAACAGCAGGCTTTTAAGTTTACGGCAATTGGATTCTCCATCGTGTATGTGGTGCTTACAAATCTAGTTTCTTTTATGCAGTTGGCAACGGGAAGACTAATCAAGTGGCAGATTACAGATAATGTTCTTGCGGGTATTACGAGTGTGGGGAGAGATTATGGTTTGGCAGCAGACGGGTTTATGATGCTTGCTGCATTTTTTATCTCATTTACCATATATGGCAAGAAGAGAACAGGTGTCTGGCTGCGAAGACTGTTGATGATTCAGGGGATTTGGGCAATACCTTGCTTTGTTCTGCCCTTTTATCATGTTTTTTTTCAAAAATCGATATCTAGTGCGATGTTAAGAATTATTGAAGTGATCCCGGTTGGGAGCGTAACAGGAATTATTAGTTTTTTATCCTATCAGTATTTTAAGAACCAGATCCGTGTTTATCAGAAAACAGTCAGAGAGAAGGGAAGACAGGGCTGGTTTATGTAAGAGAATATAGAAGATGCAAAGGGAGAACCATTATGGAATTAGAGGAACAGGTTAAGAATTACTAAAGCGAAGATGGAAAGTTAAAGCAGTATCTAAGAAACCGCTTCGGGAACTGGTGTTAAGGAAAATAGCAGAGAGATTTGAACCGGGAAGAAAGTATACGGAGAAGGAAGTGAATGCCGTGATCCAGGATGCAATCTTATTTAGTGATCACGAACTAATCCGCCGGGAAATGTTTATGTACCACATCCTGGACCGCCTTCGTGATGGCTCTGCATATTGGCTGGAGACATTTTAAAAGCAATGGATGATATGGCAGGGATTATGAGCGAGGGCTGAGGGCTTATGTTTCCAAATGTTCGGAGTTACGACGCATGAGTGCACAAGGGTCGCCCTGGTTTTTGACGATGAGACAGGAAAACGGAGTCTTATCGTCAAAGGCCAGGACGACTTTTGTTCGTTGTAAGCCAGGAATTTTGAAAGCATAAGCCTTCAGCTCTCGCTTGTGATTGCTGTTATATTCTCTTTTGATTTTTCGAAACTAGAATGGAAAAGCTATTTTGCGATTTTCTCTAAATGAAAAAGTATCTGAAACATTATAGAGACTAGAGTGGATAAAACATTTCATTTATCATCACAAGGGACGGATTGTAAGCTTTAGATGGTTGCCGGATGGCGTTAAAAGAGTGCGGTAGACACTGTGCTTCCAAGCGGTCATAAGGCGTGGGTCGGTGATTGGAAGTTCTTCAGAGGTTAGCTTGCAGGAAGTAGAGGAGAGGGAGATCGTAGCCAAGCTGCCAAGCTGTATTGTGTCTGGTAAAAGCGCTGGTAAAAAAGAAGGTTGTTCGTAGGTCATAAGAGATAGGACTACGCTGTCTGGGTGGGTATAAGAAGGAGCAAGCGTCCACTGGTCTTCAATAGTGATTTCTCTTCCTTTTTGTAAGGTAACGGTGCGGTTATAAAAGAGGAGGCCGGCTTCTTTTGGATAGGTACAGGCTAGGTCCATAGTGATCATACAGCAGTCTTTGGTAAACGTGGTATGGACATCGCAAGCTTTGTAGTC